>JAJDUS010000022.1 GCA_022826535.1 Prochlorococcaceae cyanobacterium jk18x1bzbins.87 | reverse complement strand
CATCTCTACAGCAGGGGTAATGGTGAGGCGGTCGTTGTGGGCGGGGAAACCATAGGCCACCTCTGCTTCAAACCGTTGCCCACTGTTGGGGGTAGCATCCAGCCCCTCCATGGTGGTGGGATGCAGCAGGGCATCCATGCCCTCCGATGGGGCGGCACCCATGGTGTGGCCGATGGAGAGGGAGGGGCCACGGTTGGAGGGGTTGGGTTCCCAGGAGAAGGAGAGGGCCAGGCCCTGGTCCTGGAACTCCTCTTCTGCATGGGTCAGGAGGGTGTGACCCTTGAGTTCACCGCTGATGCCATGCCCTGGAGCCTGCCAGAGGATGCCGGCCCCCAGATCCATGCCAAAGCCGGTTTCTGCATCCCCGCTGTCTTGTCGGACGCCTAGCTCCATGGAGGGGAGAAGGGAAGAGCCATTGGCCAAGGGGAAAGGTCTGACGGCCTCCACTCCCAGGCGGAGGCGGGAGAGACTACCTTCTGAGGAATCCAGCCCATCCACTTCTTCCGAGGTGGTCTTCACCGTCAGCACATCGGCGGTGCTCTTCAGGGTGATGCCTTTGCTGCCCCCATCGCGGAGCAGCCCATCCATGCCGATAGCACCCATGACCAGGGTGGTGCTGGGCTTGTACTCCTCTTCCATCCCATCTTCCCCATCCGGTTTGAGGAAGAGTTGCCCCCAGCCGTAGCCAGCGACGGCCCAGAGGCCCAGCCGTGGGGTGAGGGCATAGCGGCCATAGGGGAATAGCCCTGTCACGGTGCTGGTGATCTCACCCTCCCCATCGTTGTTGTCCTCCCCATAGGAGCCATGGCCCCAGGACTGGCTGAGGGCGGCGCCAGCCTGCCAACGGCGCCCAGTCCAGTCAGCCCCCAGCAGCAGGGTGGTCACATCACCATCAAGGGGGAGGGCATCCTCCTCGTCTCCACGGAAGGAGGAGAAGACCCCCTGTCCCCACAGGGCCAGTTGGGGGGTGGCTCCCTCCCCTTCCGGTTCTGGTGCAAAGGTGAAGGACGATCCCTCCGCCAACGCTTCGGGGCTGACGGCCTCAAAGCCCAGGGCCTTGGATAAGAGCCCTTCGTTCTCTGCCAGCGGCGGGGCGCTGGTGATGGCCTCTCCGGCAACAGTGACTTGTAGACCTGCTGTGGGACCAGCGGCAAAGCGGTCCTGCAGAATATCCACCACCTGGTGGGAGACGGTGCGACCCAACCGTAGGTGCCACCCTTTCTTCGCCTTCTTCTCCACCGGATCAGCCGGCACATTCACCACCACATCAGCCGTTAAACCGTCATAGTCAGCGCCGCTGGCCCTATGGCTCAGGGTGACGGGGACACCCATAGCAGGGGAGGGCCCGCCGACCGCTCTGACACCCACAGACTGGGGACGATTCCAGGTTGTTGGGCTAAAGAGGAGACGGGTAGGGGAGACGGTCACGCTGCTACCCTCTCCGCCACTGATGCTCACCGTCACCTCCCCCATGGGCTCAGTGGCCAGCGCCATGGCATAGGAGGCGCTCCCCCCTTCTTGGACACGCAAGCTGTCTGTCGACACCATCAGCCCTGGATGGCCATCCACCACCGTGACCGATGCGGCGCCATGGTGGGGATGGGGCCTGTAGCCCGCGCCAGCATCCACCGTGGCCGTGATCTTCCCCTTCCCTTCGTAGAGACTGTTGTCAAGGGTGGAGAGGGTGAAGTGGGCCGTACCGCTGTCATCAATGGTGACGGAGTGGGTGCTGACCAGGGTGCCGCCACTGCTTCTCTTCCTGAAGGGTTGTCCGGTCACGGTGAAGGTGACCCTCATGGTTGATCCTACTCCAGGAGCCGGGGTGACGGTGACGGTGAAGATGCCGCCGGACTCTGTGATGGTGACGACCGCCGTGTCGTTATCTGCCACCGTAGCGGCAACAGAGGGGATGCTGATCGTTCTGTAGTTGGCATCGCTTGAGGTGGCGGTGTGGCTGATGGTCACGCTGCGGTCGCTGCTCTGGGCCTCGTTGTCATCCACGGCGGTGACGGTCACTGTCTGGGCCGTGCTCCAGTTGGATGGGGTAAAAATCAATGTTGCAGGGCTGACCGTGGCTGCTGTCGTCGTGTCCGAGGCGACTGCGATACTCACAGGCGCTGTTGGCTGGCTGTTGAGCACCACCGTATAGGTGTCGGTATGGCCCGCGCCTGCCGCCTCGGTCACCGAGGTGGAACCGCTGGACTCGCTGATGGTCGCCCCAGCCCCATCATTGTCCACCACCGTAGCGATGAGACGGGGAATGGAAATGTTATTGTAGTTGCCATCGCTTGAGGTGGCGCTGTGGCTGATGGTTACCCTGCGGCTGCCGCTCTGGGCCCCGTTGTCATCCACGGCGATGACCGTCATCGTCTGGGCCGTGTTCCAGTTGGATGGGGTAAAGATCAATGTTGCAGGACTGACCGTGGCTGCTGTCGTCGTGTCCGAGGTGACTGCGACACTCACAGGCGCTGTTGGCTGGCTGTTGAGCACCACCGTATAGGTGTCGGTATGGCCCGCGCCTGCCGCCTCGGTCACCCAGGTGGAACCGCTGGACTCACTGATGGTCGCCCCAGCCCCATCATTGTCCACCACCGTAGCGGTGAGGCGGGGAATGGAAATGTTATTGTAGTTGCCATCGCTTGAGGTGGCGCTGTGGCTGATGGTCACCCTACGGCTGCCGCCCTGGTCCACCAGGTCATCCACGGCGGTGACGGTCAATGTCTGGGTCGTGTTCCAGTTGGATGGGGCAAAAGTCAATGTTGCCGGGTTGATCGTGGCCACTCCCGTCGCGCCAGATTCCACTCCGATGGTTACACTTGCTGTTGGCCGGCTGTTGAGCGCCACGGTGTAGGTATCGGTGCGGCTCCCCCCTGACGCCTCACTCACCAAAGTGGTGCCGCCAGACTGGATAATCCTCACCCCCGCCGTATCGTTATCTGCCACCGTGGCGGTTACATCGCGGATGGGGATGTTGCTATACTCGACATCACTTGAGGTGACGGTATGACTGATGGTCACCCTGCGGCTGTCGCCCTGGTCCACCAGGTCATCCACGGCGGTGATGGTCACCGTCTGGGCTGTGTTCCAGTTGGATGGGGAGAAGGTCAATGTTGCCGGGTTGATCGTGGCCGCTCCCGTCGCGCCAGATTCCACTCCGATGGTTACACTTGCTGTTGGCCGGCTGTTGAGCGCCACGGTGTAGGTATCGGTACGGCTCCCCCCTGACGCCTCACTCACCGAGGTGGAACCGCTGGACTCATCGATGGTGATCCCGGCGCCATCATTATCCACCACTATGGCGGTGACATCGCGGATGAGAATGTTGTTGTACTTGGCATCGGCTGAGGTGGCGCTGTGGCTGATGGTCACCCTACGTTGGCTGTCGCCCTGGTCCACCAGGTCATCCACGGCGGTCACCGTCACCATTTGCCCAGTGTTCCAGTTGGTGGCGGTGAAGTGCAATGTGGCGGGGCTTACCGTGGCCGCTTTCGTATCATCAGAGATCACTGCAATACTCACACTCGCTGCTGGCAGGGTGGTCAGCCTCACCGTGTAGGTATCGGTACGACCTGCTCCTGCCGCCTCGTTCACAAAGATGTTGCCGGACTCGTTGATGATGACTGCCGACCTGTCGTTATCCACCACTGTGGCGGTGACATCCCGGATGGGGATATTGTTGTACTTGGCATCGCTTGAGGTGGCGCTGTGGCTGATGGTGGCGCGGCGGTTCCCGTCCTGGTCCAGGCTATCGTCCACCCCGATGAAGGTCACCGTCTGAGCCGTGTTCCAGTTGGACGTGGTGAAGCGCAATGTGGCAGGGCTCACCGTGGCCACTTTCGTATCGTCAGAGGCCAACGCAATATGCACGCTTGCTGCTGGCAGGGTAGCCAGCTTCACCGTATAGGTATCGGTATGACCCTCATTCACGGAGGAGATGGAACCGCCGGACTCGTTGATGATGACGGCCGCCGTGTCGTTGTCGTCGACGGTGATGGTTGCCGCTGCCGTGGAGCCCACCGTATAGGGGAGGTCGTTGTTCACGGTCATCGTCACGCTGCCGTTGGGCTCGTCTATCGTGTCATTGATCGTGGCGACGGTGTAGGTCTTCGATGTCTGGGTGGCGGGGATGGTGACTGTCTTGGAGCCCAGGTTGCCGTCCGTGACAAAGGCGCCGCTCTGGGTCACCGCCACGGCCACATCCAGGGTCAGGATCGGTGCCGGATTTGCGTTCACCGTGAAGCTCGCCTCCGTGCCCTCCGTCACCGCCGAGCCGCTGGTGATCGTGATGACGGGAGAAATGTACTCAGGATCATCTATCCTGATGTCGAAATGATTGTTGGTGCTGTGGGGGTCAGCTCCACCACCCACGTTGGTGGCGACGAAGTAGGAGTCAAAACTATGCATGCCCCTTCCATCCGGACCCAGGGCGATGCGCACAATTTTGGGGAGCTCTATGGAACCACGGTCCGTCGTTGCCGTCAATTCCAGCGTTGCAGTCTGGCTGCCTGCGCCGGAGAAGGTGAGTTTCGGGGTGGCCGTCGTCGCCCCGGACAGGGCCACACCTATATTGAGAGAGGAGCCACTTTTCCTGGCAAGGCTCCAATCACCTGTGGTGACATTTGTGCCACCGATAGAAAGCGGCACATCAATGATCTCGCCTGCCGTCAGCGCACGGCCCAGCGTCACCGTGAACTCCACCTTGCCCCCCTCGTTAATAGCGGTGGCGGACCCCACTTTCGCGAGGCTCACAATGGTGGGGTCGTTGTCGCGGATGGTGACTGTTGCGGTGTTGGCGGTGGAGGAGATCGTGACCCCGGCAGGCAGCAGGTTGTTCGGGTCTTCCGAGACCGTCGCCGTCACCACTTCGTCTGGCTCGTCGAGAAGGTCCTCATATCCGTAGACATGAAAACTGGTCTGATTTGTATGATTACCCTTTGGGATGTGGCCTGTGCGTGTATGGCATCCTTGGTTGTCAAGGTAAATTCTTTTAAAAATCCCCTTCTCCGCCCAGTCTTCTTCTAGGCCTTTCTTGTCGTCAGTCCTATACACTAGAAACCTGGAATTAGATAGAGAACTGGTAAAACAGATCTTGAATGGTGTTCCGGTTGTCTGTTTTGGCGACACATGCACATTAATTGACCCACTTTTGAAATACGAATTTTCCTTGTTTCGAAAATTTGAAGCCGATAATGACATTGTCGCCGTAGTTTGCGCACCTACCCCTATGTCGAAATGATTCTTGGTGCTGTGGGGGTCGGCTCCACCACCCACGTTGGTATTGGTGAAGGAGTCAAAACCATTTTTGCCACTTCCATCCGGACCCAGGGCGATGCGCACAAATTCGGGGAGCTCTGTGGAATCACCGTCCGCCGTTGCCGTCAATTCCAGCGTCGCAGTCTGGCTGCCTGTGCCAGTGAAGGTGAGTTTTGGGGTGGCCGTCGTCGCCCCGGACAGGAACACGCCCGTGTTGAGAGAGGCGCCACTTTTCCTGGCAAGGCTCCAATCGCCTGTGGTGACATTCGTGCCGCCGATGGAAAGCGGCACTTCGATGATCTCGCCCGCCACCAGCGCACGGCCCAGCGTCACCGTAAATTCCACCTTGTCCCCCTCGTTGATGGCGGTGGCGGACCCCACCTTCGCGAGGCTCACAATGGTGGGATCATTGTCCTCAATGGTGTATTGGAAAGCTTCCGAGCCGGTCAGTCCCTCGCTCAGAACGTATCGGAGCGCAATTGTCTCGTCGGGCTCATCTATGGCATCATCGTCGATACGTAGATACATAACTTTGGTTGCGCTACTATCAGAGGAGGAATCAATACAATTATTAGATAACTGTTCTCTATTTCCCTTATCTCTAAAGCTTATCCCGTAGTCTGGGCCATTTTGATTATAAGTTGCAGTACCTCCGCTGAGATCAGCCGTCCTGTCCATGCACCATGAAAATTTATAAGTGCCTTCACCGTCCCAATCAGAAATTGAATGGCTCGCATTTACTTGTTGTAAGCTGTGGCTCTCCGGTCCAGAGGTCCTTGTCGACGTAATCGTAATGCTGGTTTGCGCCTGGGTCTCGGCGGAAACGCCCAGCAGCATCAGGCCCAGCAGGACTTGGGCGCCTGCATTCTGCCCAAGGCGGGACCACCACCCGCAACAAGGGGACAGGGAAGGATTGCAAATTGCGGAATTTGAAGGAGGCCAGCGGGTTTCAGACCGCCCACCGGCAGAGGTGGCAGCGTCAGGGGGAGAGATGAGCAGGCTCATGGTGCTGGAGCCGTGAAGATGCAGGTTGCGATCCTGCGATCCTGCGATCCTGCGATCCTGCGATCCTAGCATCATCAGATGCGAGATGCGCCTTTCCCGCACGCAAGCCCCCAGGGTCACCTTTGCCCCTGGTATCGTTAAATGACCGTAAGAGGGGGGGTCTGACCCTCCTCCTAACCTGTGGACAGGCAAGTTGAGAATCGTAGGATTTCATTTCGGGTTGCTGGGGAAACAGTGGGAACGATAACCACAGCGTGTCATACTCTCATTAGGATCTGGATAATTCTGTATCAAGGTTTACGGATTTATGATTTAAGCGCGGCCCCCGCCACTCCCGCTTTTGCAGGAATCCACCACCCACAACCCCTCTCAGGCCAACCCTTGCACACCTCGCCTTGACCGTTTCCCATCCCTCTCCTCAAGTTTTGTGAAGTGGGGCCAGCCCAGGGCATGGGGAGCCATCCGATGCCCCGGAGCCAGAGGTACTGATGGGGTACACAATGACCTGCCACCTATGGCCGCGGTGATGGGGGATCAAGAATATGACAGCAACAACATCTGTAAGACGCTGTCCCAGCAGGGCATCACGCCTTGCATCACGCCTTGCATCACGCCCCGTCGCTGCCGTAAGAAACCAGTCCATTACAGTTAAGAGGCTGGATCGCAGGCGTCACAAAATCGAGAACCTCTTTTCCCGACAGAGGGACTGGCGGCGTCTTGCAACCCGCTATCACTGCTGCGCCCGTCTCTTCCGTTCTGCCATCCTCCTGGCTGCTGGCCTCTTCTGGTGATGAGTCCTGACCCTGGCGTGGACAAAGCCGGCCTGTGCCAAGCCGGTGGGGAGGGGTGGATTCCCGCTTTCCCGGGAAGGACGAAGAAGGCGGGAATCAAAAGGCGTGGACAGGAACGGGATGGAACGGTTTCCAACCTGGTCCCGTGCAGGCTTTTTCAACAGCCCCTTGGCAATCCCCGATGCCGGAGAGGGTTGCGGATCATGTCTTTCCGGAACCACAACGCCCCGGCTGCCCTTGCTAACCTCCTGACATCAACCACATCCCGGGGTTCGTCGGAACTCTTCCCACCGTGCAGGAGCGCATTCTCTATATCCGGCTCCCCTGTAATCCCATTTTCCCCGTCGGACCAGTTTATCTGGCTGACCATCTTCATAAGGTCTTCCCCCAACTGCCCCAGCGCATCCTGGATCTGGCCACCGTGCCCTCCCTCAATGTCCGGGCCACGCTCCGCCAAACCATTGACCAGTGGCAGCCCACACTGCTGGTGTTTTCCTGGCGAGATATTCAGATCTACGCCCCCGTGGATGGACGGGGCGGCAACCCGCTTCAGTATTCCTTCGAAGCGTTCTATGGGACCAACCCCCTGCGCCGCCTGCGGGGCGCCCTAGGGGGCCTACGGCTCACCTGGAGTTACTACGCCGAGCTTCGGCGCAACCTGGGCTTGATTCGCACAGGCCTGGGCCAGGCACGGCGCCACCACGCCCAAGCCCGGGTGGTGGTGGGAGGTGGTGCGGTGAGTGTATTCTACCAGCAGCTTGCATCCCGGCTTCCCTGGGGAACGGTTGTGTCTGTTGGGGAAGGGGAGCGACTGCTGACAACCTTGCTTCAGGGGAAAAGCCTGGCGGCTGAACGCTGCTATGTGGTGGGAGAGGCCCCCCGTCCAGGTCTTATCCATGAAATCCCCTCGCCCCTCCCCAAAACCGCCTGCAACTACGACTACATCGAGACCATCTGGCCTGCATTCAACTGGTATTTGGAAGGGGGTGATTTTTATGTGGGTGTGCAGACCAAGCGCGGCTGTCCCCATAACTGCTGCTACTGCATCTATACCGTTGTGGAGGGTAAACAAGTGCGCCTGAATCCAGTGGATGAGGTGGTGGCGGAAATGCGCCAACTCTATGATCGGGGTGTTCGGGGGTTTTGGTTTACGGATGCCCAGTTTATTCCAACACGGCGCTATATCTCTGATGCCAAAGACCTGCTGCAGGCCATTCTTTCCTCAGGCATGACAGACATCCATTGGGCCGCCTATATTCGTGCTGATAATCTGGATGGGGAGCTGGCCCAACTCATGGTAGAAAGCGGCATGAGCTACTTTGAGATCGGGATCACCTCCGGCTCCCAAGAACTGGTCCGTAAGATGCGAATGGGTTACAACTTGCGCATCGTTTTAGACAATTGCCGTCTCCTGGCACAGGCAGGATTTCAAGAAAAAATTTCTGTCAACTATTCCTTCAATGTGATTGACGAGCGACCTGAGACCATTGGCCAAACCGTGGCCTTTCAGCGGGAGTTGGAAGCCATTTTTGGGGCGGAACAGGTGGAGCCGGCCATCTTTTTCATCGGCCTGCAACCCCACACCCATCTGGAGCACTACGCCTTGGACAATGGATTCCTCAAGCCTGGCTACAATCCTATGAGCATGATGCCTTGGGTGGCCCGCAAGTTGCTTTGGAACCCTGAACCTATGGGAAGCGCCTTCGGGCGCATTTGCCTGCAGGCTTTTGAGCGCAATCCCCAGGCTTTTGGCCGCACGGTCATGGATTTGCTGGAGGAGCGCTACGGGAAGGCTTCATTACAGGACGCCCTGTCTGCCCCCCTGACCGGCCGGCGGGCCATGGCCAATGCCGCCAACTGAGTGCCCCATGGCAGAGGCGCCGCCACAACACGGGGGCAATGTGCATCAACTGGCTCGCCGGCTGAACTGCCACCCCCGCCAGATTCTTGATTTCAGTGCCTCCCTGGTGCCGTTTGGGCCACCCCCCAGCCTGCGGCGGGCTCTGCGCCAGGCCTTGAACGACCATGTGGCTCCCTACCCCGACCCTTCCCATCAGGCCCTGCGGGAGGCCATCGCCCAGTCCCATGGCCTTGATCCTGACTGGGTCCTACCGGGCAACGGGGCGGCGGAACTGCTCACCTGGGCCGCTCGCGATGCCCAGTCCCTCATCAACCTTCTGCCCACCCCCGGATTTGCCGACTACCAACGGGCCCTGGCCACATGGGGAGTCGTGGGCCGGTCTTTGCCCCTGCGCCTCCACTGGGGTGATGGCCCCCAGTGCTGGGCTGATGCCCTTGCTGAACCCCGGATGCTACAAAGCCTTCGTCCCCACCCCACTGCCCTTTGGATCACCAACCCCCACAACCCCACCGGCCAGCTTTGGCATCGGGATAGCCTGGAACCATTGCTCCATGCCCATGATCTTCTGGTGGTGGATGAGGCGTTCCTCCCCCTTGTACCTGGTGGCGAGAGCCACTCTCTCATCTCCCTGACGGCTGGATTCGGCAATCTGGTGGTGATCCGCAGCCTCACCAAATTGTTTGCCATGGCTGGTTTGCGCCTTGGCTATGCCATCGCCGCGCCGGAGCGGCTGCAACGCTGGAGCCATTGGCGTGATCCATGGCCCGTCAATGGCCTGGCGGTTCAGGGGGGCCTGGCGGTTCTGGCAGATCCGTTGTGGCAACGACGGGTGTGGCGCTGGCTGGCGGGGGAGGGTCCATGGCTGGTGCAGCACCTCAGCCGCCAGTGTCCAGCCCTGCAAGTTCACCCCGGAGCTGCCAACTACCGGTTGCTGTCCTCCGGTCACTCCCTCACACCTCTGCAGCAATCCTTGGCGCAGCAAGGCATCCTGGTGCGGGACTGTCGCAGCTTTACGGGGCTTGATGACCACTGGCTGCGGATTGCTATCGGCAGCCGCCGCCATAATCAGCGCCTGGTGGCCGCCATGGCCGCCGTGCTCAAAAAACTGGACCACCACCCACCGGCTACACAGACCTCCCCATCTTAGGGCACCACGAAAATTGGCCGGCTTCCCCCTCCGGGATGTCGTCTCACCATGGGAAAATCGCTCCTGGAGAGGGATTGCCTAAGCCAGCAGGCCTTTCCAGGTGAGGAAGGAGGCAATTTTTCGTGGTGCCTTCCAGGAAATCTCTGAATTGGCCCACAAAAACCTATCGTTCAAGATTTTGTGTTGTGATTAGGGTGATCTGTCCCGCAAAGGTTGTTAAAAACTGTCAAAACTGTTGCTGGGTGGCTGGTGGCGACCCAGGGTTATGGTGTGGGCCTGTTACTGCTGGCCACCCTGTATCTTGCCACCAGCCGCTTGAACCCAGGCCAGCCAAATTGCAACGGAACCAAAACCATCATCTATCCTCTAAGGAACCTCTGAATTAGCCCACAAGGAGGTGGCATTCAAGATCTTGGATTGTGATTCGTGACATATGCTCCTGAAAGCTGGCTAACAGGAGTCATAAGCCTTGTTGCATGGTCTGATTTGGCTGATTCACCTCAATCAGCACACCTATCCTATGAGCATCATGCCATAC
>JAJDUS010000128.1 GCA_022826535.1 Prochlorococcaceae cyanobacterium jk18x1bzbins.87 | reverse complement strand
GAGCGATTTCCAGACGTTCCAACTCTACGATCTGGACGAGGGGGACACCGTGGCCTTCCCCCTGGCTGAGCTGCCCGGCCATGTGGAAGCCTTTGGCTTCATCCTGGGGGTGCAACGGCGCACCTTCCGGGATCAGGACCCGGTCAACATCAAAGCCGCCGAGTTGATGGGGTCCCTCCATGACCAGTTGGCGGCGGCGGGGCATGGGGGCCATGACCTGGAACGGTTCCTGGTGCGGATCGTGTTCTGCCTCTTCGCTGACGACACCGGCATCTTCGAGCCCCGGGACAGTTTCACGGAACTCATGGAGACCCGCACCAGTGAAGACGGGGCCGATCTGGGGCAATGGCTGGCCCAACTTTTCCAGGTGCTGGACACGCCAGAGGGGCAGCGCCCCACCACCCTGGATGAGGACCTGGCCCGGTTCCCCTACATCAACGGGGACCTGTTCGCAGGGGCGCTGCCCATGGTCTCCTGCAACGGCGCCCTGCGTAGCGCCCTGCTGGATGCCTGCCGGTTTGACTGGTCACAAGTGTCCCCGGCGATTTTCGGGGCGTTGTTCCAGTCGGTGATGGACCCGGCGCAACGGCGCGCCCAGGGGGCCCACTACACCACGGAGAAAAACATCCTCAAAGTGATTGAGCCGTTGTTCATGGACGACCTGCGGGCAGAGTTTGAGCGGCTACAAGCCCGTAAGGACAGCCGACGTCAAACAGCGCTGCGGCAATTCCAGAAGAAGCTGGGGAGCCTCACCTTCTTTGATCCAGCCTGTGGCTGCGGCAATTTTCTGATCATTGCCTACCGGGAATTGCGATTGCTGGAAATCGACGTTCTCAAAGCCCTCTATCCCAGGGACCGGGATGGGAGCCGGCAAAGGGAAGGGTGGGCAGCAGACCTTTCCCAACTGAACGTGGATCAATTCTACAGCATTGAGCTTGGGGAGTTTCCGGCCCGTATTGCGGAGACAGCGTTATGGATGATCGACCACATCATGAATAACCGGCTGAGCCTGGAATTTGGAGAAACCTTTGTGCGCATTCCGCTGGAAACATCGCCCAATATCGTCCATGGCGATGCTTTGGAGCTGGATTGGGAAGGGGTGTTGGCAGCAGGTGATTGTTCCTTTGTGTTTGGTAATCCGCCGTTTGTGGGTCAGAGCTACCAGTCCAAGGAACAGCGGGAGCAGATGCGAAAACTGACCAATCCACACGGTAGAAGGGGCTCGCCGCTGGACTATGTTGGCGCCTGGTTTCTGAAGGCTGCGGGCTATGGGACAGGAGCCATGCGCATCAGCTTCGTTGCCACCAATTCCCTCGCCCAAGGTGAACAGGTGGCGTTGTTGTGGCCCCGCCTGTTTGCCTCGGGTTTGGAGATTGCCTTTGCCCACCGCACCTTTGCCTGGGGATCGGACGCACGGGGCAAGGCCCATGTCCATGTGGTGATCCTTGGCTTTGACTGCCGGGAAAACGGGCACCCCGACAAACGACTGTTCAGTTATCCCGACCTCAACGGCGAGCCGGAGGAAAGCCGTCACGCTGCACTCTCCCCCTATCTCTTCGATGCCAGCAGTCTTGCCGATCCACACCTGGTTGTAACGGACAGCGTCCGGCCCCTGACACCCCGCCCTGTGATGCAGCGGGGAGTGCAGCCAACCGACGGCGGACACTTCATCTTTTCCGATCAGGAGCGGCAGGACTTTTTGTGTCAAGAGCCAGGTGCTGAGAGATTTTTTCGCCCGTTCATTGGAGCGCGGGAGCACATCAACGGGCTTTCACGGTGGATTCTCTTTCTGGAAGAGGCTGAGCCGGAGACATTGCGCACAATGCCCCTCAGTGTCGAGCGCATCCGCCGCGTCCGCGCCATGCGCCTGGCCAGCAAAAAAGCTGCCACCGTCAGGCTTGCCGATACGCCGACTCGATTGGAGGGAAGGTCAATCCCCACCGCGTCGTTTCTGGTGGTTCCTGAAGTCAGTTCAGAGCGACGCGAATATGTCCCCATCGGCTGGCTGGAGCCGCCGGTGATCCCCAGCAATCTGGTTCGTGTCCTGCAAAATGCCACACTGGCAGATTTTGCCCTGCTGACCTCCACCATGCATATGGCCTGGCTACGCCATATTGGCGGCCGGTTGGGGAGCAGCCCCCGCTATTCCATTGGCCTCGTCTACAATACCTTCCCCATGCCGCCCAAAGAGGCCAATTTGTCCAAGTTGGAATCACTTGCCCAAGCGGTGCTGGATGCCCGCGCTGCCCATCCGGGATCTACGCCGGCTGATCTCTATGATCCCGATACCATGCCCCCCAATCTACGTAAAGCTCATCAAGCCCTTGATCGGGGTGTGGATCAGCTTTATCGGCGTGCCGGCTTTATCTCCGAGCGGGAAAGAGTGGAGCACTTGTTGATGGCGTATGAGGGGATGAGGGGGATGTTGAGGGTGAAGATAACCGGAAGGAAAAAACGGAGGCGGGGTCGGTTTACTGGACAGTAGCTTGTTAAGCTCTAAGTCTTAGGGTCTGGACTTGTTGCTTCCTTTCGTGAGCACATGGAGAACAACCTCTTTCAAACTCAGTTTCCCAATGTGAAGATCCTGGCAATGTGAAGATCCATGGTGAAAGGAATGCTCATAACGCCGTAAGGTAGTACAGTATAGAGGATCTGCGTTGACTGGCTTGTTGAACTGCTCCCCAGAATAACCCCAGCTTTGGATAAGGCTCCATTAGGGAGGGGGGTAACCCCTGTGGTGTGAGCTCCTTCCTAAGGGGGGGCAATAAAGTCTCTGTTGGGGAGTGGAGAGTGTTGCTCTGCTCCAGCAGGCTCCTCAGCCTGGGGCAAGGGAGTGGGGTGCCCATGGGGGAGAGGGGGATCTTCCCCAATCGGGCAGGACCCAATTCAGGATCCGTAGCCACTACCCAAGGGGAAGGCTCCCTCACCAAAGACTCTACCGTGGCACTGTCCTGCTGCCTTGATGCCTTTGCCCAGCTTTTCCACCAGTGGCAACAGCACCATCTGATCCCCTCAGGCCGTCAGCGCCAGGGAACGGGCGAACTCCCCAATGGCGAGATGCTTTTCATCATGGTGCTGTTCCATCTCGGGCCCAGTAAGGACTTCAAGCATTTCCGGCCCTATGATGTGGAGCAGGAGTTCCGTCACTGCGTTGCTGGGGTTCCCGCCTGCAGCAGATTTGTGGCCTTGATGCCGTGACTCCTGCTCCCCTTT
>JAJDUS010000141.1 GCA_022826535.1 Prochlorococcaceae cyanobacterium jk18x1bzbins.87 | reverse complement strand
CTGATTGAGGTGAATCAGCCAAATCAGACCATGCAACAAGGCTTATGACTCCTGTTAGCCAGCTTTGAGGAGCATATGTCACGAATCACAATCCAAGATCTTGAATGCCACGTCCTTGTCGGCTAATTCAGAGGTTCCCTTAGCATGACAGCACAGCAAAACGTGGTCACCGCACCACCACACGTCTGGCGACAGCCCGGGTCACAGTCAATGACCTGATGGTCAAGGCGCTGGAGCATCCACGATGAACTCAGGGAAGCCCTGATGCAGTTAGGAGCAATCGATTGCCTGACCTTCCGGACCATGGACGAGGCCAGAGGCAACGACGCCCTGATCCCCATAGGGCTGGAACGCAGGCCAGGGAACGGGTCTCCTGAGGTTGCCGCCTGAGATGAGAGTCAGGGGTCTACCCCATCTCAGTTGGCCATTGCCTGGGCCACTTCCTCAGCTGATTGATCCTTGTGGGCACCATGGTGAACTTCCACAAGGGCCAAGGTGCTATTTTCCTACGAGTAGATGGACCGGTCCCGGTGGCGGGCATCATCCACCGCCCCCAGTTTCAAGATCCCGTCCGGAGGCCGCCCTCATCTTGGCCCCTCTGGACCCCCACAGCACGTGGGAGCGGCACTGCGAAGACGCCGCCTGTAAAGGGTTCCTCTGGGAGCTGCGCTACGCTGCCCCCATGGGCTTGCAGCAGTTGGGGCTGCCGGTCCCGCCGGCCACCTTGACGGGATCGCAACCCTCTTCACATGCAAGGCGTCATGGCTTTGCCTCTCCTGTAGGCTCTGCCATGGCGTGACCTCCTTGGCGGCTCCAGCCGCCAGTTGGGCGGGTTACCCGGAGGTTACGCCACCTTATTTCCATCCCCTGTGGAACACCACGTCCCGGGGAGGAGACGATCTCCAGTCTGCCTCTGCACAAGCAGGGGACGAGAAACATTGAGAGGCCGCCAGTTCTGCATCAGGTGAAGCTGCAGCATCGTCTCCAGCGAATCGGGAGGCCTCCCTCTTGGGATCTTGGTCATAGGGGAATTCCAGTGACTTCAGCAGCACTGGGAACAGCAGCACCGCTCCATCTTTTGCAAGACCGCCCACGCCGGATGTACTGTCTCACCGGGCTACGGTCATGGTCACCGAAGCTCAACTGATGCTGCTTCCCCCTCCCCATTCCTCCCCTCCAACTCCCACCACTTGTCAATCCCTGGAATGGCCAGGATTGATGTGATCGGCTGCGATGCGGGAGCACCCAACACCATGGCGGCTCCGCAGCGTCAACTGCTGAGCAGTTGTGACTGCTTGCTGGCTTCGCGGCGGGTGCTGGAGCAACTCAAACCCTGGCCCAACAGACAAGAGGTCCATAGCATGGACCCGCTGGATGCGGCGCTGGCATGGCTCACCCATCGGCACCAGCAGGGGCAACATTGTGTGGTGCTCGCCAGCGGGGATCCCCTCTGGTTTGGCTTGGGCCGTGTCCTGCTGCAGCGTTTCCCCCCAGAAGACCTTTCCTTTTCCCCAGCGGCCACCTCCATGCAGCAGCTCTTTGCACGGCTCAAGCGGCCATGGCAGGATGCCACATGGGTGAGTCTCCATGGCCGCGCCACCGATCCTCTGGCGGCCAAGCTGCGGCGCCATCCCAGTGCCTTGGTGGTGCTGACGGATCCGGACCAGGGTGGCCTGGCTGAGGTGGCGGCTATCCTCCGTTCCACCCAACTAATGAACTGTTATGACCTCTGGGTGGCGGAACGGCTGGGGCACCCCACGGAGCGGCTGCGCCAGGTGCAGCCTGATGCGCTGCCCACGGATGTGGATCCCCTCAATCTGGTGCTGCTGCTGCGCCGCCCCACCCCCCGTGTTGCGCCTTTGCCCTGGTTTGGCCTGGACGATGGCATCTGGCACCAGTATGGGGATCATCCAGGCCTGATGACCAAGCGGGAAGTGCGGGTGCTGCTGCTGGCCGAGTTGAACCTGCCCCGCTGTGGGGTGATGTGGGATCTGGGGGCGGGGGTGGGTAGCGTAGGGTTGGAAGCCATGCGGCTGCGACCCCAACTGGAGCTCCACGCGGTGGAGCGGCGGGTGGGGGCCATTCCCCTGATCCAGCACAATGCTTTAACTGCGGGTTGTGATCCGCGGCAACTCCATGTCCACGGAGCCTCTGCCCTGGCTGTGCTCCACAAGCTGCCTGATCCGGACCGGGTGCTCATCGGCGGCGGTGGAGATCGTCAGACCCTGTTGAAGCAGGCGGCGGAGCGTCTCAAGCCCGGTGGTCGCATTGTTCTTCCCCTGGCCACATTGGAAGCTTTTGCTTCTGTGCAGCGCCAACTCAGGGATGACGGTCTGGAGGTGCATAGCCTGCAGGCGCAGATCAGTCGCGGTTGCCCGGTGGGGGGGCAGACCCGTCTTCAGCCCCTCAATCCTGTATTCATTGTGAGCGGTCGTTCTCCCCACCAGGTTCCTCCAGCCAGTTGAAACCCAGCACAATGCCCTCCTCCCAGTTGCGCCGTCGGGCTTCGCCAGCAGCCAGCTCCACCACATGGTCAACAGGTTGTCCAGACCTGTAGGAGGGGCAGGGCAGGGCAGGGCAGGGGGGCACCCCATGGGCCACCTTCACAATGCGGGCCGTGGGGAGCGACCGGCCCGCAGGGTCGCCGGATTGGCCATTGGGGTGGTGTTGCTCCAGAAACACCAGATCCAGGGGAATCAACATATTGCGCATCCACATGCTGGCGTCCTGCTGATCAAAGCGAAACCACATGCCCCGCTCTGGCGGCAGATGGGAGCGGCCCATCAAGCCAATGGCATGCTGCTCCGGCGTCTCCGGTACTTCCAGGGCCACACAGGTGGATCCGGGAGGCCGGGGTTGTGGTTTCCCCACGACAGGACCACACACCTGGGCACGAACAGGGAGCGTCTGGGTTGGTAGGTTCCCCTGGCCTAGGGCTGCTGCAGGGGTGAGCAGGCTCACCAGCAGCCAGGCCACGGGAAAGGATCTGGATGGGGGCAAATGCTGCAGGCACAACATGGCGCTGAATGGTAACAGTGGAATCCGGTGTTTGCGTCTTCCCGCCCTGAAGGGTAGAGAGTCCTTCGCCGCTGGGCGCTTAAGCGCGCAACGTTCAGGTGGCTTGACGCTCCATGATCCCTGCTGCCTGAGAGGTAGTTCTGAATGTGGGCTCCACGTCCGTTTCACCTTAAGGAGGGGTCTGTATCCTGGAACAGCCAGTGTATCATCCCGCTCGGACTCCGAGCGCACAATCTCAACAAGGCCGAGCATGATTGATGACACCATCTCCAACGGGGGCGTTGGTGATGAGGAACAGAGCCCATTTGAGCAGGCCGTGGCGGCCTACCAAAAGGGAGGCAGCGCCGAAGCGCTGCTCCCCACATTTTTAGACATCATTCGTAGCGCTCCCAACCATGGACCGGCTTGGACCTGCCTGTGCTGGCTGCAACTCCTGGCCAGCCGTCCCCTGGCGGCCTTGAAGTCAGGGCGCATGGCGGTGCGCCTCAATCCTCAGGATCCCCAGGCCCGTCTGAACCTCACCCTGGCCATGCTGGACACCAATACCAAGGGGGTGAGAGAGCAGATTCAGCACATTCAGAAGATGCTGACCATGGCCCCGGAACTGAAGAAAGAGTTGCAGCAGTCCGTGGCGGACGGCCTGGAGCGCCGTGGGGACTGGCAGGCCTTGCGTAAGGTCAGGGGTTGGCTCTTCCCGTCCCTTCCCATGTGATCAACAATAATCCCAGCCGCCCCCTTCTTGCGCCACCATGATCCGCTCCCATGGGCCAAGGCTTTTGCTCGTGAGCAATGGCCACGGGGAAGACCTGAGCGGCGCCCGTCTGGGTCAGGCCCTGCTTCAACTGGGGGCTCATGTTGTCTCATGCCCGCTGGTGGGCCACGGGGATCCCTACAAACGGCTGGGCATCCCCGTAGCCATTGCAACCCGCAGCTTCCCCACCCATGGCATGGGGTATCAAACGCTTGGGGGCTGGTTTCAAGAGTTGGGCAACGGTCAGACCATCCATGGACTCCAGCAGTCCATCATCGCTGCGGGTCTTGCCCACGGCCATGACGGGGTTGTGGCCGTTGGTGATGTGGTGCCTGTGGTGGTGGCCCGTCTGAGCCGCCGCCCGGCATTCTGCTATTTGGTGGCCTACTCCAGCCACTATGAGGGCAGGCTGAGATTGCCCTGGCCCTGTGGTCAGAGCCTGCAAAGCAAGCGGTTCCTTGGTGTGTTCAGCCGTGATCAGGCCACCGCCACAGACCTGAGCGCCCAACTACAGCGAAAGGTGGAATTTCTTGGCAATCCCTTCCTGGATGCCGTGGGCGTCAACGCCGTGCCGCTGCCCCCTCTCCCCCATCCCCGTGTTGGCCTGTTGCCCGGTAGCCGCTTGCCGGAAGCGTTAAATAACCTGGCGCTTATGCTGGGGATGCTGTTACATCTGCCTCAGCAGCAGGGCAGGGGCGCCTTGGGGCTGGCCGCAGCACTGGTGAAGGACATCACCATAGATCACCTGCAAGCCGTGGGGGCTCAACAGGGCTGGCGCCTGCAGCGGCAGTCCCCCCGTTGCCCCGGCGCTGCGGCCATGGAACTGGCCCACGGCTCCCTGCGGGTGGAACTCTACTGGGGCCGCTTTGCTGATGTGCTCCACGGTAGCCAGTTGCTGGTGGCCATGGCCGGAACCGCCACGGAGCAGGCCGTGGGGCTGGAGAAGCCTGTCCTGCAGATGCCGGGCGCTGGACCCCAGTTCACACCCCGATTTGCGGAGGCCCAGCGGCGCCTGTTGGGGCCGGCGGTGTTTTGTGGCATGGGCCCACCAGGCTCCATGGCCAACGCCCAGGATACGGCACGACTCCTGCTGCTGCTGCTACGGGATGGCGATGTGCCTGCCATTTGTCTGCACACAGCCCATGGGAGGATTGGTCCCCAAGGCGGTAGCAGGGCCATGGCGCAAGCAATTCTCGGGGGCCTGGGTTGATGGGGGGGCACAGCGATCTATTGCAGAGAGTCAAGACCTGGATGGATCGGATCCTGATGGTCAATGTGTTTCTGGTGATGGCTGGGGCCCTCTGGTTCGGGGTGGCGGTGGGATTCCATAGTCAGGGGCTGGAACAACCCCTGGGCTATTTTCAAGGGCTTTGGGAACCCCTGTTCATGCCCGCCATTGGCGTGCTCATGGCGGCCGCCCTTCTCAATGGGGGGGTGCAATGGGTGTTGCACCTCAAGAGGAAACGTGAACAATCTCCTCCAAGGCCTCGGACAGCGTTGGATAGGCAAAGTTGAAGCCACGGTCTTTGAGGGTGGTGGAGCCCACTTTCTGGCCCTTCAACACCACCATGGCCCCATCCCCCAAAAGGGCCTGGAGCAAGGGAGCAGGGACAGGCAGCAGACTGGGACGTTCCATGACCCGCCCCAGGGATACGGCCATCTCCCCCATGGTGACAGGGTTGGGGGCAACGGCATTGTAAACACCCCGGAATCCTGGTTCCG
Source organism: Prochlorococcaceae cyanobacterium jk18x1bzbins.87 (assembly GCA_022826535.1). GTDB lineage: Bacteria > Cyanobacteriota > Cyanobacteriia > PCC-6307 > Cyanobiaceae > Synechococcus_B. Next base: position 5,192 of record JAJDUS010000141.1, on the reverse strand, counting down.
CCAGGGCGGCCACAATCAGCCGACAAAGATCTGTGCGGTGAATCCAGCTCATCCATTGACGGCCACTGCCCACAGGCCCGCCAACACCTAAACGGAACACCGGCAGCATCTTGCCTAGGGCGCCCCCATCCGACCCCAGCACAATACCGATGCGCAACACCACAACACGACAACGGCTTTGCGCGGGCTGGGTGGCTGCTTCCCACTCCTGACACAGACGGGCTAGGAAATCCGTGCCGCAGGCGCTGCCTTCCGAAAACTCACCCCCCTCACTGGTGCCATAATAGCCCACAGCGCTTCCGCTGATGAGCACCTGGGGGCCGGGATCAGCCGCAGCGATGGTCTCCACCAGATTCCGGGTGGTGGCAATCCGACTCTGCTGGAGCAAGGTCTTCTGCTCGGCAGTCCAGCGTTTCTCGGCGATGGGCTCCCCCGCCAGATTGATCACCCCCTCAGCCGTGGCCACATGCTCTTGCCACGGACCGGGTTGACGGGTATCCGCCTCCACCACCTGGGCTATGGCGGAGAGACGGCGCGCCTGGCGGGGATGTCTGGTGGCAAGGATCAGCCCATGGCCGGCGGCTTCCAGGGCCGGAACCAGCCCATGGCCAATGAACCCTGTACAGCCAGTGAGGAAAAGTCGCATGCCGGGAAGGGGGCGGGATTCCAGGGTGAACTCTAGAAGGTGTAGCGCCCGTCCTCAATGGTAGAATCAAGTTGCCGTTGTCATGCCATGCCACCAACAGACGCCCCATCTCCGGCAGGCAAAGCCCGGCCTCCCGTCAAGCTGAAAAAAGGAAGCCTGGTGAAGGTTGACCGTACCGCCTACCTGGTGGATCCCAGTCGCACCGCCAGTGATCCTGAGCCGCCGGATTATATTTTCCTTGGCCCTGGGGAGCTCCTGCAAGTGAAAGCCGATGTGGCCTTGGTTCGATGGCGGTTACCGGTTCCTGACGTGTGGCTCCCCGTCGATGTACTGCGCGTTGTCTAAATCCAGGGACAAAACAAAAAGAAATGTGTCCAGAGGGTTCTTAACCTGTAGTGACAGAAGGCTTCTGCTGTTGCACCAACGCCGCCACCACTGCTGCTACCACCAGCAGGTTCAGGAGGGTCACCAGGCCACCCAGGGCCGAGAAGATCCCCAGCCGCACCTTGGCCTTGAGAAGGAGACCCAATAACAACAAAATGGTGAGTTTGAGCTTCAACAGAAGCGCTTGATTCACCAGGCAAAACAAGGGAGCCATGATGCCAAATGGACGGAATTCCATTCTGACAAGATGGGCCGGGGTCCGGGGCTGCTGCGTTGCAAGACAGACAGACGCCACCCATGGCCATGGTGGCTGTCCATGGAGCCGGTGGGCTGGGCTGCTCCTGCCTGTGACGCCTTTCCATTCGCGGGTGGGTCCTCCTCTGTCGGCCAGGCCACGGGCCCTGCCAGACTGCCATGATGCCCCTCCAGCGCCCTGGCTTCACTCCCCTGCCTGCGCCTCCCCCCGCCTCCCCCTTGCTGGAGGCGCCAGTGGCCCAACTGCGGCCCACCCAGATGTGTGTGGGCCTGGCCGAGGTGCGGCACCGCATCCCGGATTTTACGGGTGAGTCTTTGAAGGAGCGGCGGGCCTACCTCAAGCGCAAGCCTGTTCCCCTGGTGCGCAATGGCGCCGGCCGTCTGTGGATGGTGGATCGCCATCATCGTCTTCGCGCCCTGCTGCAGGTGGATCCGGAGGCCACGGCCTTTGGGTATGTGGTGTTGGAGGTGGCCACAACGGATCACCGCCTCACACTGCAGGCGCTGCAGCAGCGGGGCTGGCTTTACCTCTACAACCGTCATGGCCAGGGTCCCTGGCCCCCGGAACGCTTGCCCCACCGGTTGAAGTCCCTGCAGGACGATGCCTACCGCAGCCTGGTGTGGCGCCTCAAACAGGAGGGTTACATTGCTGCAGAGCCCCTGGTGCCCTTCCACGAATTCCGTTGGGGAGCCTGGTTGCGTCGCTGTTCCCTGCCGGCGTTTCATTCCCTCTATCTGGATCCCGCCCTGCCCATGGCCCGCCAACTGGTGTGCTCCCGGGCCGCCTCAGTCCTGGCGGGGTGGCGGGGGCGCCGCTGACGGCTGGGGCGGGGCTGGCCGGGGAGAGGGGAAGCGCCATGGCCCATGGCGCACCACCGCAATGGCCCCATCCTGTTGACACAGTCGTAAGCCACCCGCTGCCGTAAGCCCCGCCACATGAACGACAGCGCCCGTTGGCCCCACCAGTGGTCCCGGGGGGCGCCAAAGTCTGGCCTGGCCAGCCTGGACCAGGGCGTCCGGCTGTTCCAATAACACCATGGCCCGCTCACAGGCGAGCAACGCTGCAGCCTGGGCCTGGGGCAGGGAGGGGGTGCGGGTCCCCAACTGTTGCCACAGGCCCACAGCACCGGCAGGGACGGCATTGGCCACATTCAATCCCAGCCCCAGCCCCAGCAGTTGAGGCACACCTCCCCGCAGTTGACGATGGGCCAGCAACCCGGCCAGCTTACGCTGTCCCAGCAGGATGTCATTGGGCCACTTGAAGGCAACGGTCAACCCCAGCCGCTCCAGCCACTCCATCACCGCCACCGCCACCGCCAATCCCAGCCCCTCTGTCTGCACCTGTGGCGCCGCTGCATTGGGGAGGGGCCATGCGGCGCTTAACCACACGCCACCCGGCGGCGCACACCAGGAGCGGCCCCATTGCCCCCGACCATGGCGCTGCTGACGCGCCACCACAGCACAGGGGCCATGCCCCCCCCCCTGCCCCCAGCGCTGCAACAAGGTTTCGGTGCTGGCACAGGTGGCCACAGCCCGCAACCGCCACGGCCAGGTTGCCCCCTGATCCTGCAGGGCAGCCGCGAGGGCGCCACAGCCCAAGAGGGGGTAGCGGCCTGCCATGGGGGCAGCCTGGCGGCGCGTTACCTTCACGTTCTGGCCTTGAGCCAGGCCCCCACCCGCTGAGCAGCCTCTGTCAAGCGGGGTTCCTCTGCCACCAGCGCCAGCCGCACATGGTGCCGCCCCGCTGTGCCAAAGCCACTGCCGGGGGTGAGGGCCACTCCCGTGTCCCGCACCAACTCCAGGCAGAAGGACAGGCTATCCATGGCGCCCGCGGCCCTGGGCAGGTGGTCCCAGAGATAAAGGGCCATGGGGCGGGGCGCCATGGGCCACCCAGCGGTTGCCAAGGCCTGCGCCATGTGGTCACGACGGCGGCGGTAAAGGCTGCGGAGGTGGGCAGGCCAATCCTCCAAGTTGTCCAACGCCACCATGGCCCCGGCCTGAATGGCCAGGGACTGATTGAAATCAATCCAGCCCTTCACCTGTTGCAATGCCTGGATCAGGGGCGTTGCCCCCACGGCAAAAGCAATGCGGAACCCACCCATGCACCAGCTTTTGGAGAAGGAAAAAAACTCGATGCCCCGTTCCTGCCAGCCGGGGGAACGCAACAAGCAGGGGGCCTCCCCCTCCAGGGCCAAATCCACATAGGGATTGTCGTGGGCCACCAGGATTTCGTGGCGGCTGGCCATGGCCATGGCCTCATCCAACCAGTCCTGGGACCCCACGGTGGCGGTGGGGTTATGGGGGAAACCGAACACCATGAGCCGCAACGACTCCCGCTCCCCATGGCTCAGGGAGGCGAAGGGGGGCCGCCAGCCATCCTCTGGCTCCAGGGACAGCCGTTGAATACGGGCAGAGGCCAATTGCAAGCCACCCAGGTGGGAAGGGTAGCCAGGGTCCAGGAGAAGTGCATGGTCGCCAGGCTCCAACACAGCCAGGGGGAAGTGGGCGGTCCCTTCCTGGGAGCCCACCAGCAGCAACACCTGGGTGTCTGGGTCTGCCACCACACCAAAACGGCGCCGGATCCAGGCGGCCGCCCTGGCCCGCAATGGACGGGTGGCGGCATGGAGGCAATAGGCGGCACTAGAGCGCTGCCCCAACTGCTGGACAATGGCCCGCATCACCTGGGGTGGGGGCGGTTGATCGGTGCATCCCAGGGAGAGGTCAATCAACTGGTGGCCATGGCGGCGGCGGGCGTCTGCCTTGGCCCGGTCCATGGCGCTGAACACATCCCCCCGCCCACCAAAACGGCGCGCCAGAGCAGCCGGCAGTTGCCCTGCCGTGGGGGGGTGTGGCTCAGAGAAGGTCATCCAGGAAAGTCTGTAGCTGCTTTTGGGAGAGCGCCCCCTCATGGCGGGCAACCACCTCCCCTCCACGAAACACCAGCAAGGATGGAATCCCCTGCAGTTTGTATTGATCCCGGGTGGCCGGGTTGCCATCCACCTCCATCTTGACCACCGTCAATCGACTGTCATAGGTCTTGGCGGCCCAGTCCATGAGGGGCGCCACCAGCCGGCAAGGCCCACACCATGGGGCCCAGAAATCCACAAGGACCGGCAACTCAGCACGGAGCACAGCCCCCTCAAACTCCCCATCGGTCACATCCCGAACGGCCACGGAACATTGGCAAGTTTCGGAACCTTACCAAATCACCGCCTTTCCCCAAGGAAAGCCTGGGTTGGGATGGGTGGATTCCGGACTTTTCCAAAGCACGTACCGGAAAGACATGACCTATGCTGAATTAGCCAGTCTGTTTGCCTGGGACGAAGTGGCGGAGCAGGGGGTGGTGACCAGGAACAAGAAGTCAGCTACATGCACATCATGCCTTACCCCAGTGGCAATATGGAGACAACATCTCCTCTTTATCAGCCATCTTTTCCAAACCACTGAACTCATAAATCACCTGACTCCAATGGCTCATTGGATCAAGGAAAGCCTGGAAAACCCAACGCAGGTTCACACAAAAATTCCCACTGCCCTCTTGGAGCAAGACTTGGCAAAGCACCTGCTGGGCTAGGTTAACGGGGGTCGCCAGTGGGTTCTTTTGCCATTGTTCATGCCATTTAAGCCTTTGTAACCCGAGTTCCAGATACAGAGAGGGAACCTTGCTAAGGAACCTCTGAATTAGCCGACAAGGACGTGGCATTCAAGATCTTGGATTGTGATTCGTGACATATGCTCCTCAAAGCTGGCTAACAGGAGTCATAAGCCTTGTTGCATGGTCTGATTTGGTTGATTCACCTCAATCAGCACACCTAATCCTATGAGCATCATGCCATACAGGATTCCCCAGGCAGTAAATTGGCGAATCCAAGAAGCAGGGCCAGCCGATTCTCGTTCTTCGGCAGGC
>JAJDUS010000126.1 GCA_022826535.1 Prochlorococcaceae cyanobacterium jk18x1bzbins.87 | reverse complement strand
CTCTCCCGCCTCCGCCTGGGCATCGAGGCCACAAGACCTTTCCCCTTATCCAACGGCGCTTCCCTCCTCCCCGCCATGGAGATGGGTATCCGGCAAGATGGCGGTGATGCAGAAACCGGTTTTGGCCTCGATCTCGGCGCCAGCATCCTCTGGAGTGACCCAGAGCGGGGCATCAGCGGTTCATTGCAGGGACGCACCCTCCTGGCCCATGCAGAAGAGGACTTCCAGGACCAGGGCCTGGCACTCTCCTTCTCCTGGCAGCCCAACCCCGACAATCGCGGCCCCTCACTCTCCATGCGTCACACCATAGGCGCCACCGCAGAGGGAGGCATGGATGCCTTACTCAAACCCACCACCATGGAAGGGTACAATACCAACCCCAGCAGCGGGCAACGATTTGCAGCAGAGTTGGCCTATGGCTTCCCCGCCTATAACAACCACATCACCCTCACCCCTGCTCTGGCATTGGCACTCTCCCCCACCAGCAGCAACTACAGCCTCCTCTGGTCCCTGGCGCCCTACGCTGAACAACAACTCCAGGGCGAACCATGGCAACTCTCCCTGGCGGGGGAATGGCACCAGCACAGCACTACTAACCCCGCGGTGGACCATTCCCTCAAGCTCACCTTCTCCACACTCTTCTGATCCTTAACCCTTCTCAAGGCAAGGAGTCGCAATGCTGTCCCTTGGGTAGGGTCTCCGCTCCCCATGCAGGGGTTCCCACGACAACGGTTGGTCTCGTCTTCCTGGCACACTGCTGATCTGGAACTGGGATTATGCAAGGCCAGCTCGGGCAGCGGCCGACGAAGCGTCAACCCGCCTGAACGTTTAAGTGCTTAAGCTCTCAGCGGAGAAGGAGTCCCTGCCCCTCGGGGCGGGGCGGCTGTCAATCCGTCACTCCACTACCATCTGGGGCATCCCTGCCGCTGAACCACCATGGTCCTGCCCCAAGCGCTTCTGGTGAGCAAGCTGTTGCGGGCCAGGGTTCAGGACCACCAGGGGGCTGACCATGGTGTAGGGCATCAGGTATGGATGCATCCACCGGCTCATCGGATCTTGGGTTGGGCCAGCCGCCCCACCAGCTTCGGACCCACCCGCTCTGTATGGCGCCTTAACCAGCTGCGCCACCTGCAGGGGGATGTGGCGGTGGTGAGCGACACCCCGGCCCGAACCCAGCAGAGCACCCTGGATTTACTGCCCACCATCATGGGCGCCCATCTCTATAGCCATGGCGGCCTGGCCCTGGGGCGCGTGGTCGATGCTGTGGTGGCCCCCCAGACTGGCGCCATTGGCCACTATTTGGTGGCCCGCGATGATCCTCGCCTGCCAGGCGCCAGCCGTTGGCAACTGCAGCCGAACACCATCCTGGATCAACAGCCGGGTCGGGTGGTGGCCGCTGTGGGCAGCTTGGATGACTTGCCTTTGGTTCGGGCTGGCCTGCGCACCCAGGCCCTGCAGACTGGTCAACGGTGGCGGGAGCGGCTGCAGGAGACCACTGTTCAGGCAGGCCGCCACCTGGAGGACTTGCTCCAGAATGGCCCCCTGTCCCAAGACCATCTTGACCAAAACCCAAGGGGGCGGCAACGACAGGGGGAGATGCCCCGTGGCACCGGTTCCCCAAGCGGGGATCGGGGACCTGGGCAGGAGGTTTGGGATGCCTGGGAGCATCCTCCCTATCGCCAGCCCTCTTCCCGCCGGGACAGCGGGATCCACAATCCTGATGAGGAGCCATGGCTTTGAAGACCAGTTGCTGATTGCGTCCCCTGCTGACGCTGCTTGGCCGTTAAGACCTGTTGCAATGCCAGGGGCACAAGAGCCGGTGATCAAAGATTGACTGGTCGGGCAGATTGTCCACTGTTTTCCGGCTTTCCAGTAACCTTGCGCGCCACCATGTATTTTCTTATATCTTTCCCAGGGCAATCACAGGTTTCAATAATTTCAAAATCCTGCTCCTTGATGAGCTGTTCAAGAGCGGAAAAGCTGGGAATCTTGACGAACGGTACCTTCCCTAGAGGTTGCATAATGAGTAGGAAAATTTGCATAAGACGATAACTGATCGGACCGAATCCTTGGGGCTTACAAGGGGTCTTGGAAATAAAAAGGCCACCTGGCCTCAGCAGCTCATTTGCCCTCCTTAGCACCCTTGGAAGATCCTCAATAAGATGGAGAAGATTATGGGCAAGGATAACATCATAGGGTCCGTTCAATGTCTCCACCGTCGCGTCATCAACCAGGAAATCAATGGTATTGACCCCCTGTTTCATGGCATTTGCCTGGCCAATTCTGATCATCTCAGGGGAGATGTCGGTTACGGTCATATGGGCCACTGATGATGCCAGCAGGAGGGCGGTGGCGCCCGTGCCGGCACCGATTTCCAGAACCTCATCTTGTGGCGTCAAATGGGAGCGGGTCCGCTGCAGCGTGAACGTGTAGGACGCCACATCCTGAATGGGGGAAGCAGCGTAGCTCTTGGCAAGACGATCCCAGAATGCCACGGCTTTTTTCATCACCAGAATCCCCATGAGCTGACTTTCTCATCTTAAGGGGTGATTGTCCAGCCACGGATTGGCGCTGGCTCCCCATACTCTGGTCCCCATTGAACCACCATGTCATGGTGGTTGCAGCAACACCAGCACTTATGGCTCCAGGCTTTTGGCAGAAGAAACCTTGGTGGTGTCAGCCCTGGAGCATCCTGCTCACCGGTGTTGGCGTCCTGGTTGGGGGCTGGTGGATCACCCGGCGTTGGTGGATCGTGGTGGGGTTGGGTTGCCCCATTGTGGCCTGGTGGTGGCTGTTTCTGGTGCTGGTTCCCCGATTTGCCCAACAGCAGGGGGGCAGGCTGGAGGGGGAGTGAGCGGGAGACCGCTGTCATTCCTGTTCCCTGTGGCCAAGCCGTTGTCTTGTGATGGGGGCTTACATTGTTCCCGTCAGCCATCCCCCTGGAGGCAACACCATGGGCAAGATGAGAACCACGGCGGTGTTCACTGTCCTTGTGGCAGCAACGGGGTTGGTTGCTGCTGCCTGCAGCCGCCCTGTCGCCAAAACGACCGAGGAACAGCCTCTCAGGATCGGCGTTGTGACCGATATTGGTCGGGTTGATGATAAGGGCTTTAACCATTCCGCCTGGGAAGGGGCCCAGCAGGGTGCGGCGGCAATTGGCGGCGAAGCCAGCTACATTGAGAGCGAATCAGGCAGGGACTACGAAAAGAACATCAATGCCTACGTAGACCAGGGGGCTGACGTGATTGTGACCGTTGGTTTTGCCCTTGGGGAAGCAACCACTGCTGCGGCCAAAGCCAACCCGAACATTGTGTTTATTGGTGTTGACCAGGATCAACAGGAGGTGCTCCCCAATCTGGCTGGACTCATCATCCCCGCGGACCATTCCGGTTTTCTGGCGGGTGCCCTGGCCGGGATGCTCACCCGGTCCAATGTCGTTGCCGCTGTTCTGGGCACGGACCAGATTCCGCCGGTGGTGGCCTACAAGGAAGGGTGGGAGAGGGGTGCCCGCCACACAAGCCCCCAGGTGACCACCATCTCCACCTACCACCCAGGGGAGCTGGATGTGGTGTTCACCGATCCTGACTGGGGCGCAGCGACAGCGCTGGAAGCCTTGGATCAGGGTGCGGATGTGGTCTTTGCCGCTGCAGGGGGGACAGGTAACGGCGCCTTGCTGGCCGTGGCAGAGGGGGAGAAGAAGGTCCATTGCATTGGTGTTGATATCGACCAATGGCACACCCTGCCCGGGGCAAGACCATGCCTGGTAACCAGCGCCCTGCGGCATATCGGGCCCGGCATTGCCGAGTTGGTGGCCGCAGTCCACAACGATGGGTTTTCCGGCGGCAACACCATTGGCACTGTGGGCCTGGCCCCGTTCCACGATTTTGATCCTGTGGTGACGACCGAAATGCGGGACACCCTGGACGCGCTGGCGGCTGGCCTTAAGGATGGCAGCATCACCACCGGGTATGAACCTTGATGGGCCCTGACCCCCCACCTGGGCACGGTGGGCCATGGTTCAGGCCATGGCATAGTCCTCGATATTGGCCCGCAGATGCCGCAGACTGGCCATACAATCTTTCTCCAGCTTACGGACCCGGTCACGGCTCATGTTGAGCACCCGGCCAATGCCCGTGAGGCTCATGGGCTCGTGGTCGCCAATGCCGTAGCGCATTTTGATGACCTCGCACTGCAAGTGCGGCAATTGTCCCAGGATGGCTTCAATGTCACTCTTGAGACATTCCCCATCCACCACTTCATTGGGGGCAGGGCCTTCATGACAGAGCAGTTCCTGTAGGGCGGTGTCATCCCCATCCCCAACCCGCAGGTCCAGACTCACGGGTTGACGGGCACGGCAGATGATGTCCTTCACTTCACTGGTGAGGGTGTTCACCTCATCTTCGGAGCGCCTGAGGGACTGGGCAAGCTGGGCCATGGTGGGTGCGTGGCCCAGTTCCCTGTTGAGACGCACAATGAGTTCGTGGACAGTGCCACTTTGCTCCTCATCCAGGGCAACGGCGGCGGAGAGTTCCACCACGGTGGGTGTGCGCCCCAACTGCTGGCTAAGCTCCCGCTGGCTTTTCTTCAGACGATTGAGAACCTCGGTAATATGAATCGGTAAGCGGATGGTGCGGCTTTTTTCTGAAATGGCCCGGGTAATGCCCTGGCGGATCCACCAATAGGCGTAGGTGGAGAACTTGTAGCCCCGGCTGGGATCAAACTTTTCCACGCCACGCACCAGGCCAATGGTGCCTTCCTGAATCAGGTCCAGGAGTTCCATATTGCGTTTGGTGTATTTTTTGGCCACCGACACCACCAGGCGCAGATTGGCGGAGACCATCCGCTCTTTGGCGCGACGACCGCTGCGAAGGCGGCGTTGCAACTGGGCAGGACCCAGCCCCGCCGCCTCTGCCCACTCTTCCCAGGTGGGGGCAGCGCCAGTGTCCTGCTTGAGTTGGGCCTCGAGTTCCTCCAGCCGCATGAGTTCCTGCACCTGACGACCCAATGTGATTTCCTGTTCATGGCTCAGCAGGGGGACGCGGCCAATATCCCGTAGGTAGGAACGCACCAGGTCAGCATCGGCAGAGGATGGACCAGTGGACTGGGATAGGAAAGGTGAAGCGGTGGTCATGTCTTTTGCGGGGCTGGGCTGAGGGGAACGGCCGATGTCCCGTCGCTGGGAATGCACCAGGTCAGCATCGGTGGCCAGTCCACCGGTGGCTTGGGATCGGGAGATTGAGAGGGCCGGAACCATGGGTGATGCGGGCTGGTTCAAACTGTGTGCAAATCCTAACCTTAAGAAGCGTAAAGAAGATCATGGATTTTCCCGTTTTTAGAAAATTTAAGTATAAACACTTATCCGGGCCTCAAAAGCCTGGCCAGACCCAGATCCTCCCCCTTCCGCCCAGCCACAGCTCGAGCGCCAACTGCAGGTCGATCAGCCTTTAACACTAGCAAACCCCACGGTGAAGCTGAAGGAAATGGGCCTTAAAGACGCTACACCACCCCCAGCCGGTTCCCCTGAGCCTTGCCAGCAGAACATCTGCCCCATAGCCTCGCCCCACTGTCTTTGGCCAACACGCGGCCAACCACTGATCTGACCCACTGGATGCAGATCGTCCATGTTCATCAAGAACCACTGGTATGCCGTTGAGTTTGGCCACCGTGTGGCCCAGCAGCCTGTATTGGCACAGGCTTATGGACAGGACATGGTGCTCTGGCGCAGCCGTAATCACGCTGTCAACGCCCAGTCCGCCGTCTGCGTCCACCGGGGGTGCTCTCTGGCCGGCGGTGCTGTGGTGGACGACGCCCTGCAGTGCCCATACCATGGATGGCGCTACGCTCCCAATGGGATTTGTGTGAAGATCCCGGCCAACTCCAAGGGCGTACCCATCCCGAAAAACGCCCGGATCCGTGTTTACCCTTGCCTTGAGCGCTACGGCTTCATCTGGGTTTTCCTTGGTGACCTTCCTGCCGAGCAGTGTCCTGCCATACCCGAGCTGGACGGTTTGGAGTCACACCGTGAGGCGCGGGCAAAGGGATACAAGCCGGTTTTTGGTGATTTCACCTGGAAGGCCAACTACGAGCGCGTGCTGGAAAATGCCCTGGACATCTCCCATGCGCCGTTCGTCCATTCCGGGTCGTTTGGCAATCCGGACCATCCGGAAATTCTGGATTTTGACCTTGACATCACGCGCCGCAACGGCCATGTGGTCTCGGTGACCGCCTCCGTGGATTTGGAACCGTCTCCCCCATCGGGTTTCTGGAGATTGATCGCCAGGAGAGATCAACCACGGGTGCGCACCACTGTCGGGTTCTATCCCCCCAATGTGTCAATGCTGATTGTGCGCCTGGCGCTGGGTGAACTCCGCCTGTTCAGTGCGGCGGTGCCCCTCGCTGAACACAGGACGGTCTCGAAATTCTGCATGCTGCGTACGTTCTTCACCGGCGCTTGGGCCGATAGGGACGCACAGCGCCGAACATACAGGATCTTCCTGGAAGACCAGCCCATCGTGGAGAGCCTGCAGCCCAAACAGTTGCCCTCTGAACCGTTGGCTGAACTGCACGTCAAGTCTGACGCCATCCAGTTGGCCTACCGCCGCTGGCGTCAAGAACAGCTTCTCAAAGGCTGGGGTCTCCAGACTCTTGCCAACAGGGTTGTAGTCCCTGGGGGCTGACCCTCAAGCTCCGGGCAGCAGCAGCCTGGAGGCCAACTGCAGATAGACAAACACCCCAACCACATCCACCACTGTCGTAATGAAGGGGGCCGACATCAAGGCCGGGTCAAAGCCCAGACGACGAAACAGCAAGGGTAGCAAGGAACCTGCCGTTGCTGCCACGGTGGCAATGGCCAGGAGACTCCCCCCCACCGCCATGGCCACCTGCTGCTGATAGCCCAGAACCCAGGCCACCAAGCTGACAATCATGGACAGCAGCAGCCCCAGCAATGCCCCTGCAGCACTCTCCCGCAACACGGATTGCCAAGCCCCGATGGCCTGAATGCGCCTTGTGCTCAGACCACGGATGACCACCGTGGAACTTTGGGCCCCCACATTGCCGCCGGTGCCAATGAGCAGGGGAATAAAGGCTGCAAGGGACACATACTGGGATAACACCGCACCATGCGCGGCAATCACAGAGGCTGTGCCCCCATTGGCCAGCAGGAGCACCAACAACCACACAAGCCGGCGGCGGGCCACCTGCAACAAGTTGATCTGAAAGTAGTCGTCTTCGTCAGTGGTCTGGATGCCGCCAGCAGCGTAGAGGTCCTCCGTGGCCTCCTGCTCAATCACGTCGATGACGTCATCCACGGTGATAATCCCCACCAATCGGGCTTCTCGATCCACCACCGGCAGGGCCAGGAAGTCATAGCGCTGGATCAGGCGGGCCGCCTCCTCCTGGTCCACTTCCGTGGTCAAGGACACCACTTCCCTGGTCATGGCCTCGGCCACCAACAGTTCCGGCTCGGCCGTGACCAGCTCCCGCAAGGACAAGGTTCCCGTCAGGCGACTGAACCCATCGGTGACGTAGAGGGCATAGACGGTTTCCGTCTCTCGAGCCCGACGACGCACCACGTTCAAGGCTTCCGCCACCGTCTGCTGCTGCTTGAGGGCGATGAACTCCGTCGTCATGAGTCGGCCCGCCGTGCTGGGGGCATACCCCAACAACTGGGCCGTGACGCGCCGCTCTTCCGGACTCAACTGCTGCAGGAGGCGTCGCACCACCTTGGCCGGCAATTCATCAAAGAGGCGCACCCGGTCATCCGGCGCCATCTGCTCCACCACATCCAACACTTCGTTGGAGCGCAGGGTCTCCAAGAGGGCCTGCTGCACCAGGGGGTCCAGATCCTCGTAGACCTCAATGGCCAGGTCCTTGGGCAGGAGACGAAAGCCCAAAGCCTGTTGGGCCGTGGGCAGGGTGCCGATGACTTCGGCAATATCCACAGGCTGGAGGGGCTCCAGAAGCTGTTTGACCTTGTCGTAGCTCCCCGCTTGAAGCAGGACAGCCAGTTGCTGGGCCACCTGCTCAGAGACACTGGGGCCGCTGCTATTCATGCCCCTTGAATTCACAGGCAGCAACAGTTTATGGGCGCGCCTGTCCCTGGCCCAGCAGCTTGCCCACGACCTGGCCCAGCCAGGCCATGGGAAGTCCCGTCGCCAGCCCCAGCCCCAGCCAGAGCAGACCCATGGCGACCCCCTGTTGTTGGAGTCTTTCCGTGACAAGCATCCAGGAGGAGAACGTGGTCAGTGATCCACAAAATCCCCCCCCCAGAACCAACTGGAGCACCTGACGGGAGGGGGGGCAGGTCACCAGCCAGCCCAGCAACCAACTGCCTACGCTATTCACCAGAATATCGGATCCTCCGGGAGGAAGGTGGGGGCCGAGCTGGACAGCAGCCTGCCAGCGCAGCAGGGCCCCGGGAACGGCCCCCGCCGCCACCAACAGGAACTGCCGCATCTCATCCGTCATGGCGTGCCTGAGGCCAATGCTTCCCCCACGGCCAAGCCCACGGCCAAGAGGCTGTAGCCCCCCACCACGCTGGCTCCGGCCAGGCCTAACGCCTCCTGCCGATGGTCAGTTCTCAGCAAGAGGGTCACGTCCACCATCAGCGTGGAGAAGGTGCTCAGGCTGCCAGTAAAGCCCACCCCCAGCCAGAGCCACAATTCTTCCTGGGGATGGCCCACCAGTAAGCCTGCCAATACGCCCAGAACACCGGAGGCCATAGCATTGACCGCCATGGTGGCCCAGGGGGCGCCGGCTTTCCCCGGCAGTTGGTGCAACCGGTGGCGGCCTGCCCACTGGGGGGACCACCACCGCACCAGCCACCAGCGCAGACAGGCACCCGGGGCAGCCCCCAAGGCCACCAGCAGGGCGCTGGTGAAGGATTGGGGCTCAACCACTGCTGATGGTGATCTCCACTTGGCGGTGGTCTTGACCGCCCAATGCGCCAAGGGACACCCGCAGGGGACTGCCCGCCAAGGACGCCAATGTCTCCAGCAACTGACGGAGGTGGGGGCTGTTGCCGCTTTCCAGCCAGAGGCGCTCGTGGAGATCAGCCAGCCGCTGCCAACTGCAATTCAACCGGCTGGCAGCCTGCTCAATCTGCTGAGCATGACGCAGGGTTTCCGCCAAGGGTCCCAGCACCTCCAGACGTTGGGCTTCCCCCATGGCTTGATCCAGATTCAGCGAACTGTCCCCCAGTGCATGGAGGGCCAAGGCAGCTTCCAGGACTTTGGCCATGCTGCGGGCAATTTGGGTGGTGGCTTTCACAGCATCAAGCTCCGGTGCGGACGCCAACTCCTGGCGCAATTGCTCCTGCTGCTCCTTCGGCAGGCGGGCCAACTCCTTCACAAGGGGGGCCACCACCTTGGTGGGCAAGACCTGTGCCTGGGTGCGTTGGCGCACCTCATCCGGCAAGAGATTGCTGCTGGCCGCGGTGAATTCATCATCCAGGCGCTTCACCTGGTGACGGGTGATCCGCTGACCTTCATTAGCTGCACTGTTCACCAACTGCTGCACCGGTGGCGCTGCTTTGGCGGTGGCCAGAAAGGCATGTTTGGAGAAATTGTTGACACAGGCGGGATCCAGACTGCCCTCAATGACCAGCTCATCAGCGGAGTCAGCCAGTTGAATCAAGCCATAGGCATGACTTTTGCTGATGTCCCGCTCCCGCAACCACTGCAGAAACGTGCTGCCCCGGCTCTGGCCGTGATGCTTGCCTCGATCCCGAATGCGCCGCAGGATGCGTCCCCGCCAGATCTCCGTTTGCAGATCAAACCGTTCACAAACAGACCAGGCCTGATCCACTTGGCTCAGGAATTCCACTTCGCTCAGATCATCCGTTTCGGGATCCGGCAAGTCCAACGCATGGAGGGCTGCTTCCAGAGAACCAAGGGCGACAGACACAGACGACACGCTCCATTGCGGAAGGCCTAAAATAACCAACGCGTTGCCCTTGTTTTTTGTGGGCGCCTACGGATCTGGTCCCACCCCGCTTCCCTGGGGATTCAGGTTGTCGCTTGTGGCGGCCAGCTTGGGGTGCTGCCTTGCCGCCCCAGTTTCAGCCCTCGTTCCCTATGTCTATATTCCCAAGGGGCAGGAACTGGAGGCCTCGGCCCTGAGCATTGCCCAGGTGGCAGCCCAGGTGTTGCAGACCGGTCAACTGGAAGACGCCACCAGCCTGGCTGGTTTGTCCGTCCGTCTGCTGCCCTCGAATCCCCAGGCCTGGTTGCTGTTGGCAGAAGCCCGGCTGCGCAGTGGGGAATCTGCGGCCGCCAGAGAGGCCCTGGCCCAAGCCAAGCTTTTGGATTCCGAAAATTCCGGGGTCTGGTTTGCCGAGGCCTCCCTCGCCATGGCTGACGATGACTTTGCGACTGCAGAAACCTTGATCCGCAGCGGTCTTGCGCTGGATCCGGAGAATGGCAACGCCTATTTTGACCTGGGCAATGCCCTCTTTCTGCAAGGGGAAGGAGAAGAAGCTTTAGCGGCATTCCAGGAGGCTGCCGCCAAGCAGGACAACTTCTGGGCAGCCATCAATAACCAGGGCCTGGTGCTCTACGAGGCCGATCAACCGGAGGCAGCCATGGAGCGCTGGCGCCAGGCCATCGCCATTGACGACCAGGTGGCAGAGCCGGCATTGGCCCTGGCCGCTGCCCTCTACAACCAGGGAGATCAGGGAGAATCCACCATCGGCATGGCCATCCGCGCCCTGGATCAGGAACCGGAGTACGTGGAAGAAGAGTTCCAGGAAAGCCAGTTATGGGGAGAGAAGCTGCGGGTAGCCACCCGCCATCTCTTTACAGATTCCCGCTTGCAGAATACGTTGAAACGGGCCAGGGCCATTGCCAGGTTACGGCGCCTGGAGCAGGAGCGTATAGCACCACTGCCTGAAGAGAACGGCGCCCCACTCTGAAGGGGGAAGGATCCAGGCCTTCTCTTTACTTAGGGTAAGCCGAAACCGTGATCAAGTGGCATGGTCAGTGACCGCATCTTCCCCACGTCGTTGCGGGAGGAGATGGAGCGCTCCTACTTGGAATACGCCATGAGCGTGATCGTGGGGCGAGCCTTGCCGGATGCCCGGGATGGCTTGAAGCCCGTGCAGCGACGCATTCTCTATGCCATGCATGAACTGGGGCTGACGCCGGAGCGCCCCTTCCGTAAGTGTGCCCGGGTGGTGGGGGATGTGCTGGGGAAATACCATCCCCATGGAGAAACTGCAGTTTATGACGCCCTGGTGCGTCAGGTGCAAACCTTCACCAGCCGCTACCCCCTGCTGCAAGGCCACGGCAACTTTGGTTCGGTGGACGACGATCCGGCGGCGGCGATGCGCTATACGGAAACCCGCTTGGCGCCCCTGGCCCAGAGGGCCCTGCTGGGGGAGTTGGCGGAGGACACGGTGGACTTCACAGCCAATTTTGATGGCTCCCAGCAGGAACCCACCGTTCTGCCTGCTCAACTGCCCGTCCTTCTGCTCAATGGCTGCACCGGTATTGCCGTGGGCATGGCCACCAATATCCCCCCCCACAACCTGGGGGAAGTTGTGGATGGGCTGGTGGCACTTCTGCGCAATCCCCAACTGAGCGATGAAGCATTGTTGCAGTTGATTCCCGGCCCCGACTTCCCCACAGGTGGGGAAATCTCCATGGGCCATGGCCTACGGGAGGCCTACCTGCAAGGGCGGGGCAGCATTGCTTTGCGGGGTGTGGCCCATCTGGAAGCCATCCAGCCCGGCAAGAGTCGCCACCGTCGCAATGCTGTTGTGGTGACGGAGCTGCCCTACCAACTCAGCAAGGCCAGTTGGATTGAAAAGCTGGCGGAGCAGGTCAATGATGGGCGCCTCAGCGGCATTGCCGATATCCGCGATGAGAGCGACCGGGAGGGCATGCGGGTGGTGATCGAGTTGCGCCGGGATGGGCGGCCGGAGGTGGTGCTGCAAAACCTGTTCCGCCGCACCGCCCTGCAAAGCAATTTCGGTGCCATTCTTCTGGCCCTCGTGGATGGCAAACCCACCCAGTTGAGCCTGCGGCGTGTTCTTGAGATCTTTTTGGAGTTCCGGGAGGAGACCACCCTCCGCCGCTACCGCTTTGCACTGGGCAAAATCAGCCAGCGGTTGGAGGTGGTCAAAGGGTTGCTCCAGGCCCTGACCCGGTTGCAGGAGGTGATTCTGCTCATCAGCCAGGCATCGGAAGCAGCCCGGGCAGCGGCAGCGCTCCAGGTGCAACTTGGTCTCAGCCCAGTGCAGGCGGAGGCAGTGCTGGCCATGCCCCTCCGACGTCTGACCGGCCTGGAGCGGCAAGGTCTGGACACGGAACGGCACGACCTGGAGGCGGAGCAGGCACGGCTCCAGTTGCTTCTGGAGGACCGCAGCAGCAGGGTGGACGCACTGATCCAGCAACTGCAGCAACTGCGCAAGTGCTACGCCACACCCCGCCGCACGCGGCTCCTGGGCCAGGTCGCCGCCAGTGGGCCATCCACCTCCACTGAACCACCCAGTTCAGGACAGCGCCCACCAGACCGCCTGACCATTCCGGAGGATGGGCTGCTGCTGCTGCGGGCTGATGGGCAGCTACGCCTGGCGTCTCCTTTCGCCGTGTCCCGCCTCCACCTGATGCAGCCAGCGCCCCTCGCCAGCCAGCCCCAGCCTCTCCGTTGCCTCATTCCCGTCCGTCCTGAACCCCAACTGGTGGTGTTCAGCGCCATGGGCCGGGTCGCCAATCTTCGCTGGGAGCGAACAGCGCCCCAAGCCCAACCCTTGGCCCACTTTCTTCCAGAGAAGATGGGGGGGCAGGTGGACCACCCTGTCCAGTTGGTGTGCCTGGGCGGCTCCTCGACAGCCGCAGGACTGGCCCTGCTCAGTTGTGATGGCTATTGCCGCTGGCTCAAGGCTGCTGCCGTTCTGGAGTTGGCGGCCCGGGTCCGCAACTCTGGTCGCACCATCACCCTGTTGAAGTTGCGGCCAGGACGGAAACTCTGCCGGGTGGCGCCCTGCCCGGACGATGGGGTGTCCCTGGTGGTGGCCACCAGTTGCGGCCGCCTGCTGCGCCTGGAGGCAACCCCAGACCTCCTGCAGGAGTTGGACAGCCCTGCCGGCGCACCCCTTTTGCGGTTGCTCCCCGATGAAACCATCGTGGGCGCCGCCTGTTGCGGAGGCACGAGGCAGTTGTTATTGGCCACGCGCCATGGGCAACTCAAACGGCTTCCCGTTGAGCAACTGGCGCCCAACCGCCGCGGTGATCTGGGCCAGATCGGCCTACGCTTCCTGGAACGCAGCGATGAACTCCTGGGTTTGTGGCCCGTGGCGGATCATCCCTGCTTCACCCTGTTGACAACAGATCACCGTAGTGGTCGTTTTCTCTGGGGGCAGGCGCCGGTGCAGGAATGCAGTGGTGTGGGGGAGTCCGTGCTGCCAGCGGGGGTGGAACTGGCCGATGTGATCATTCCGGGCGAGACTGCTCGGCTTCCCACACCCTAGGGTCAGGCCTCATCACCAGAAGAGGACAATGGCAGCCAGGAGGATGGCAAAGCGGAAGACGTGGGCGCAGCGGTCGTAGCGGGTTGCAAGACGCCGTCAGTCCTTCAGCCGGGAAATAGAGGTTCTCAATTTTGTGACGCTTGCGATCCACTCTCTTGACTGTAATGGACTGGTTTCTTGCGGCTGCCGCAGGCGGCAGGTCCTTGCGCAACACATCAGCAGCAGTGAAGTCACTGCATTGCCCCCTCACGGAGGTGGAGCCACAGGGGACCACCTTTGCTGTGGCAGACCCCATGGAGCTTGCTGGTCATGCCCCCCCTTGGCGCCACCAATCAGGCGGGGGGCACCCCCCTTTTGTTGAGGCTGGACGCCGTGGGATGGGCTTTGATGTCAGTGGCGTCAATCATCAGGACCTCTGGCTCCGGGGCATCAGGCGGCTCTGCGGCGTCGGATGCTGACAACTCGGAAAAGATCAGATCAAAAACACCCTTGTCTCACCAGCGGCAACAACGGTTGCAGAGGGTTTTGTGGGGGCCATCGGCCGCCGCGAATGCGATCAACCTGCTCCGCACTGAGCCAAAACAACTGGGCCATCACCCATCCTCCTGCTGCTCTCTTGGGGGTCCCTCTCTGCTGAGAGGACCATTCCTCATGTGATGAGTCCTGACCCTAGATCAACACTGGGAAGCCCCATCGGAAGGAGAAGACGCTATGGTTAACATATTATTGTTACCCACCCACCCCACTCCGCCAATCCAAATGAGCCAGAAATCCCCAGCCCCTTTGCCCTTTGAGTGGATCTCGAAGTCGGCTGAAGACTTCGCCCGATTGGGCATGCGTCCCGGTAACCAGCCGGAGAAATGGGAAGATGGGATACGAACCGATCCCACGGCCAAGAACTATGAGTGGTGGTATTTTGATGCCCATCTGGACGATGGCTCGACCCTGGTGGTGGCGTTCTTTCCAAAGCCGATGGCCCCGATGCGCACCGGCCTGGCTCCGATGATCAATATCGAATTTGACCGCCCCGACGGCACCTCCTACAAACGTGATATCACCTTTGATGCAAACGCATTCTCAGCAGCAAAGGACAAATGCGACGTGCGAATAGGGCAGAATTATTTCCGAGGCGATCTGGAGCATTACGAAATCCACGTGAAGGACCAGGATATCGACATGAAGCTCCACATCACCCGCACCGCCGAAAGCTGGCGTGGCGATACGGGGCACCAGTTCTATGGCACCGAGCGCCACATGTTCGGCGCCTGGTTGGTGCCGGTGCCGCAAGGCAGGGTGTCAGCACGCATAGCGCTCAATGGCAAGGAGGAGTTGTTGGAAGGATCCTGCTACCACGACCACAACTGGGGCAACGTCAACATGCTGGAGGTGCGTAACCACTGGTACTGGGCCCGCGCCGAGCTGGGACCCTATACAGTGATTCTGGCGGACATGGTTGCGGAAAAAATATACGGTTTTGCCAACACGTTCAATTTCTATCTCGCACGAGATGGCAAAGTGGTAGCAGATGACCGCGACAAAATTGAGGGCTATCGCAGCACACCCAAGCTGCAGGGGGATTTTGGTAAGCCGATGAGCGACAATCTGAAATATTTCTATGGCAGCCTGGAAGACGAAGTGAGTTATGTATTGACTCTGAAGAAGGATCACAATGTTACTGCGCTGGATCTGCTGGGCAAGGCGATCCACAATCGCTATCTGCTGAGTCTGGTCAAGCTGATCACTGGCAAGACCAGCGCCTACTATCGCATGGTCGGCAAGGTCACCCTGGATGTCTACCACAAGGGCCACTTGGCTGAGAAACACGTGAGTGACAAGGCCATTTGGGAGCTGATGTACTTTGGCGACCCGATTGGCACACACTAGGGTCAGGCTCAATCATGGGGAGGAGTGATCCTTCAGCACGGAGGAAGAAAGATCAGCCTCCTTCCCCTGCCCCAGCAGGGCCGAGGTGCTGAAGGATTCGCCACCGATGTCAAAGCTCATCCCACAGCCTCCAGCCTCAACAAGTGGGGACTGAACCTGGTTCCCTTTCCTGGCTGGTCTTTGTAACAATGTCGAGCTGCTTTGCTCCGGTTAGCATCCCATCAATCCCTGCTCCATTCTCTAATTTTCAGTGGCTTGGCCGACTTGCGTTTCTCGAAACTTATGCACCATAACCCTGACCATCCAACCAACTGTGCATCCCTTGAGTTACGCGCCTGCCATCCTCAGCCAGTGGGCATGGAGAGCTTTGACCTGGCGGCGACCATGCCTTACGGGGTCACCATTGAGCATCTCTGCGGGGCGATGAACGAATTCATTGATTTTGTTGGTTTTATTAACCAGCAACTCCATGATCGCAGAATCCCGCGGTTAGAGACAATGCTGATGCCTGCAACCTTCTCCTCAATCATTGGAGAGTTCATGGTCTCTACGATTCCCAAGCATTGTCCGACAATTGCCAAGAATGGTTATCACAATGGTCATCCAGATCTGATACCCAAGGGAATGTTCCCCAACGACACGGTGCAATATACCCAGGAAGGAATAGAAGTCAAGGGCTCACGCTATCATCGGGGTTGGCAAGGGCACAATCCAGAGAGTGTATGGCTCATGGTGTTCTACTTTGCATCGAACCGTCCCGATGATAAGAAGAAAGGAATCCAGCCCTTCCCATTCCACTATTTAGGAGTTTTTGGTGCTCGTCTTGAGAAGACGGACTGGACATTTTCGGATCGCTCAGCCACCAGCCGCCGCACGATCACAGCCGCCATCAACCCCAGTGGCTACGGCAAGATGGTGAGCAACTGGCTCTACAGGAACCCCGGACCCAAGCTCTAGCTGCGCTTGCCCGTTGTGGGAAGGCAGCCCACCTGTTGGCCCACGGGTTGGTAGTACATGGAGTTGGGGGACCGCCTCGCCCGCCAATTCGTAGTAGTCGCTGTGCCGTTCTATGCCAATGGAGCGGCAGCCCACTGCCTCCGCTGCTGCGATGGTGGATCCGGATCCCATGAAGGGATCCAGCACGATGCCTTCACCCAAAGGCAAAGCTGACCACACCAGTTGGCGCATCAGTGACTGGGGCTTGAGGCTGGGGTGGTTGGCAATGGAGCGCTCGCGCCGAGGCGTTCTCTCACTGGGGATCACGTCAAGGAACGGTTTGCCGTCCATCCTGCGCCGTAGTCCCCCGGTCCCATGGGTCCGTAGGCACTCACGCAGGGACATTCCCTTGGGAAGGGGCTTGCGGAAGAGGCCCCAAGGCTCATGGCTGCCCCGGGGAAGCGAGCACACGTCCGGGAATTCCTGCTCCCCCAGCTTGGGCCGGTCGCCGCCCCGCAGGGTCTGGACCAAGCGGATGATCTGGGTGCGGAATTCAAGCCCACTGTCCATCAGGGAGGAGAACACCAGTTGGGACATGAAGGTGTTGCAGGCAACGAAAACATGGGCTCCGGGTTTCAGCTTGGGGAGCAGGATGGTTGCCCATTCATGGAAGAAGTGCCGTACTGCCTGGCGTTCCTGGTGGTCCAGGGCTGTAAAACGGGGCAGTGGCGCCCTCCTGCTGCCGTCAAACGAGGGTGGGATGCGCCAGATGCCCGTCTTGCCCCGCTGCCGTTGCGCAAGCTCCTGCGCTTCGTATTCCCGGATGCCGTAGGGTGGGTCGGTGACGACGGCGTCAATGGAGTTTTCCGGGATCTGCCTCAACCAATGGAAGCAGTCGGCATGCACCATGAGAGAGCGGCCATAGGTGCGATGCGGGAAATCAAACCCAGGGGATCGGGATGTTTCTAGATCAATGGCCATGGCCGTTGCCTTTCTGTTGGTGGATCAACTTAAGCACCTTAGATCTTATGTACTGGAATCCTAACGCTCCAGCCCAGCCTGGCGGCGCCCCGGCTTCCTTCAAAACACACCTGTGACGAACAGGGACGGCCAGGCCCAGGACAGCGCGGGTTTGCCGGGCGGTGGTGACTCTGTCTGGCGCCCACCGCAGACCACTGATTACACTTGAAACCCGAGCTCTGGATCAGGGGCCATCAGAGAAGGGGATAACCGCTGCGGTGTGGGCCCCTCCATGGGGGGAAAGCCTCTGGTGGAGAGTGCCGTTCTGCTCCAGTAGATTCCTCGGCCTGGGATAAGGCAGTGTCCCCAGGAACCCACCGGGGAGAGGGGCATCTTCCAAAATTGGGGATAACCCGATTCAGTATCCGTGTCGCTTACACAAGCGGGGGGCTCCCTAATGGGCACCACGAAAAATAAGAAAAGTGCAAAACAGTTTAGGAGTGTGTCCGCAGAGGAGAGCGGCTGTTGTCTTGTAATAAGTCTATGTAAAGAGTGTGAATAAGTCTGAAGAAATCTTGCAATGTTTCCAGGTTTTCTGG
>JAJDUS010000123.1 GCA_022826535.1 Prochlorococcaceae cyanobacterium jk18x1bzbins.87 | reverse complement strand
AATCGGCTGGCCCTGCTTCTTGGATTCGCCAATTTACTGCCTGGGGAATCCTGTATGGCATGATGCTCATAGGATAGGTGTGCTGATTGAGGTGAATCAGCCAAATCAGACCATGCAACAAGGCTTATGACTCCTGTTAGGGAACTTCTGAACAAGTCCCCTTGAGACCCTGAGAGCTTTTGGGAAGCCCAGTAGAGACAGGGGAAGCAGGAGCCTGATGGCGGACGACTCTGGCTTGTTCAGAGGTTCCCTAGAATCCTGGCGATCTAATATACCACTTTTCATGGGGCGCTTCAACGGGCTGGATCAACCTGAAACGCCACTCCCCTCTTGGTGCCCAATCCCTGCTTGCAGCGGCGCCCTTGGCCTGGCTTACCTTCCTCATGATTGAGCTCTCCGCCTCAGAGATAAATTCGATTCATCCTTGCTCCCGCTCCACTGCAACAAGCAATCGCCGTGGGGGGTGGTACAGAAATTGTTAGCCGCCAAGCAGCGTATGGAATCAAGGGGGGCAAGGGGTTGGCACATCCTAAGACCTTGACTGCGTGTTGGCAAGGTTCCCTCTCTTATCTGGAACTCGGGTCTCGTAATAACCGGGCAAAAAGTTGTCCAGCCTCTTGGGGGCTGAGTTGGCGGTGGGTGGTTTGGCCATCCAGGGAGCGGATGGGGCGGCAACTGATGCTGTTGAGGAGAAAGCCACCGCCCTCCAGCAGGTCTTGGCGGCTCACTGACGCCCCATGGCTGGTGGGGTGTTGCAGGAGTTGCCCCCGCATGATGCCGGGCAAACAGCCCTGGTCCAGGCCTGGGGTCAGCCAGTCCGTCCCCCGCTGAATCCAGAGATTGGCGGCGGTGGCGCAGGAGTAGTGGTCGGTCCTGCTGAGCAGCAGGGCGTCATCGGCGTCCACCAGTTGGGCTTCACGCCGGGCGATGACGGCATCGGTGTAGTTCAGGGTTTTGCAACGGCTGCTGGCGCAGTCCCCATGCCGGCGCACCAGCCGGCTGGTGATCACCGCCACCGGATCAAAGCAGGGGGTGACGGCATTGAAGTGGAGCCAGAGGCGGGGCCGTTGGGGTTGAGGCAGCGCCAGGCCCCGGGCGCCCGGGCCACGGCTCATGGTGATCCGGAGCGCTGCCTGGCCCGTGGAGGACCCCAAACGCCGGAAACCTTCCGCCGCAAGGGCCTGAACCTGGTGGCTCTGCGGTTCAGGGGCCAGGCCCAGCAAAGCACAGCCCCGCTGTAGCCGTTGCCAGTGCTGTGGCCACAATACAGGGCCATGGGAACGCCACAGCAGGGTTTCAAAGACCCCATCCGCCAAGTTCAAACCCCGATCATCAAGGGGCATGGCCAAGCGGTGCGGCTGGTCCCATGTCCCCGCAAACCAGGCCAGGGTTTCTGCAGGGACTCCACTCATGGCACGGGTTGCAGCAGACGGAGCAGGGGCGCCATTTTGAGGCCCATTTCCCGAGTCTCCTCTCCTGGATCCGAATCGTAGACAATGCCGCAGCCGGCATGGGCCCGTAAGCGGCAGCCCTTCTGGATCACGGTGCGAATGATGATGTTGCTATCCAGGCTTCCATCCAGGCCCAGCCAGAACAGGGAGCCGCAATAGGGGCCCCGTGGCAGGGGTTCCAGTTCCGCCAGCCGCTGGCATGACCGCACCTTAGGCGCTCCCGTGATGGAGCCGCCGGGCCAGGCGCTGCGCAGCAGATCCAGGGCATCACAGTCGGCGCGCAACTGGCCGGTGATGACGGATGTGAGGTGATGCACCTGCTGATAGCCCTCCAACCCCGCCAGCGTGGGCACAGTGATGGTACCAGGACGGCAAACACGGCCCAGGTCATTGCGGAGCAGGTCCACAATCATGATGTTTTCCGCACGGTCCTTGCTGCTGGTCACCAGTTCCACCGCCAGGGCAGCATCTTGAACAGGGTCCTGGTGACGGGGGCGGGTTCCCTTGATGGGCCGGGTTTCCACCCAGCCATCCCCACCCACATGGAGAAAACGTTCGGGGGAGGCTGAAAGCAGGGCATGTTCACCACAAATCACCAGGCCTGCAAAGGGGGCAGGGCTCCCCTGGCGCAGACGGCCATAAAGCCGTAGGGGATCAGGCGGCTTGGGCAGGATCGCCTCGCGGCAACAACTCAGATTGGCCTGGAAGATGTCCCCCGCCCCAATTCGTTCCCTAAGCTGCGCCACCTGTTGGGCAAACTCCGGGGCGCTGGTGCGCCACACCCAGGTACCCTGGGGCTCCGGCCCCTTTGCTTTGGGGGGCGCAGGCCCAGCCCAGAGGGCCAGAAGAGTCTCCTGGCGCTGGGCTGCCAGGGCAGCGCTGCGGTCCCAACCCTCACCCGTAAACCCATGACTGATGGCAAGCACCTGCCGGTTCAGGAGGTCAAAGCAGAGCAAGGGGTCGTGAAGTCCGGCCCAGAGAAGGGGCTGGTCCGGCCGCTGCCATGGGGGATGACGCTCCAGCCAGGCGCCCGCTTCGTAGCTGAGCCAGCCCATCCACCCGCCCATGAAGGGGGGGACAGTGGGGTGTGCCCAGGTCCCATGCCCCGGCAGGGCCTGCCGCAGGAGGGTGAAGGGATCATCGCCATGGGCGGGGGAGCCATGCTCCCAAGAGGGCCAGCTTTGGCAACGAAGCTGGCGAATGGGGGCAGTGCCCAGAAACGACCAGTGGCGGCTGCCATCCTGTTGATGGCTAGGCTTATTCTCCCCCCAAGCCGTAGGATGGCTGTCCAGCAGCACAAGACCATCACGGCCCCAATGGCTGGCCAGGAGTTGAGCGGCGCCATAGGGCTCACGCCATGGTAGCGGTCTCACCAGGGGAAGGGGCACGGCCTTAACAGGCTTCAACCCAAGCCGAGCCAATAGACCACCGTGGAGCCGGTGGAGAGTTCAATGGCGACAATGATCAGAATACCCACCATGGCAAAACGTCCATTGATGCGCTCCGCATAACTGCTCCATCCGAACGCTGGCGCCTCATTGGTGGTGGCGCTGGATCCGGGTGGTGAAGGCTCCTCCGGTGGTGTGCCGTCGGGATCTGCGGGGGCAGAGGTTGCCATGGGGGAAGACGCTGGGTGAACCCACCCTATGGCGCCGGAGGCAACGTTGGTGCCGAGCCGCGGCGGGATGGGCAGCGGGTCCTTCAGACG
Source organism: Prochlorococcaceae cyanobacterium jk18x1bzbins.87 (assembly GCA_022826535.1). GTDB lineage: Bacteria > Cyanobacteriota > Cyanobacteriia > PCC-6307 > Cyanobiaceae > Synechococcus_B. Next base: position 17,192 of record JAJDUS010000123.1, on the reverse strand, counting down.
GGGCTCATTCCATAGGCACTGGCGGGCAACAACCGCCAGGATCCGGAGCCATCCAGTTCCAGAACATTGTCGTGAAATGCGGTGAGCGTTGGTCGATGGCCCACGCTGATGAAGGCAATGTTGCGTTCCACCAACAGGGCATAGAGGTGGCGTTCCGTCTTCACATCCACGGCACTGGTGGCCTCATCCAGAATCACGTAGCGGGGAGAGTTCAGCAGCAAACGGCCGAAAGCCAAGCGTTGTTGCTCCCCCAAAGAGAGAAGCCGTGGCCAGTCCTGTTTGATATTGAAGTCCGGATAGCGCTGGACCAACGCTCCCAAATTCACCAATTCCAGGACAGACCTTAGATGGTCGTCGGAAAACAGGGCCGGATCCGGCCGCTGGGGATAGCAAAGCTGCTCCCGCAGGGTGCCCAGGGTCATGTAGGGCTTTTGGGGAATGAACAACAACTCACCCGGTTGGGGAGATTCCACCGTCCCCTCCTGTGGACTCCACAAGCCACTAATCATGCGCAGCAGGGAGGTTTTGCCGCAGCCGGACGGTCCCACCACCAGGAGATGCTCATTGTCGCCCACACTGAGGTTCAGATCTTCAATGAGGAGGCGATTGGTCTGGGGGGTGGCGAGGGTGGCATGGCGCACCACAAGGCCGTCCCCGCTGGAAATCACTTGCTGGGCCGTACGAGATTCTTTAATCGCTCCCTCGATGTTGGTTTGAAAGCCGGCAAGACGGCCGATGGATGCGGAGAAACGGGCCAGGCCCTGGATATTGTTAATGATGAAGAAAAGAGAGCTTTCCACCAGGACGAACGCCAGATTCGCCTGGGAAAAATCACCATAAGTCATCTCCCCGCTCAAAATACGCTCAGTGAGAACCAGATAGGGAATAAAGTTGGATCCATAGTTGGTTGAGCGTTGCATGGTCCCAATAATGGTTAACCAGATGATCAGCAGGTTGTAGTTTCTGACCACAACCCCGAGACGGCGTTCCGTTTCCTCCTGCTCCTGTTTTTCTCCTCGGTAGAAAGCAATGGATTCAGCATTATCCCGCACGTGGACCAGTCCATAACGGAAGTCAGCCTCATAGCGCAATTGATTAAAATTAAGCTTGGCCAGTTTTCGGCTAACAATAATCAGGATTGTAGAACAGATAAAGGTATAGGCAAATAAAGCCAGTGTTAATTGTGTGCTGATGCTCCACAAAATGAGAATGTTGAACAGGAATGTCAGGATGGAATTAAAAATCTCCAATACGAAACTAAGCGCTTCCACTGTAAAATCTCGCGTGTCATCTGAAATCCTTTGATCTGGATTATCAATATCAGTGACCTGTTCATTGTTGGGATTGATTTTGTAATAGGCGCGATCCGTCATGTAGTCCGTGACTAAGCTTTTGGAAAGCCACTCTCGCCAAAGGATTCCCAATTTTGCTGTGAAAAATAATTGGGATATGCGAATGGGCAGTGCCACGGTGAAGCAGATGCCATAGATCCATAGATATCTGTAACTGTCTACCCTGTTCTTACCAATGAGAGCATTGGTAAGATCCCGGGCAATGAAGGTGATCCCCGCATTAATGCCGTTCACCGCCAAGAGCATGAAGACAATGACGCCCAACAACAACCAGGGCAACCAGCGGCGCCGTCGCAGTTGATGCCGTAGCGCAAAGAAGGACAAGCAACCAACGGCAAACAGTCCACAGAACAGCACGCCCCACCAACTGGACCAGATGGTGCTCAACGACCCTTCCACGCCACCAAGATAGGTGTCCGTCAGTTGTGGAAGGATGCCGTGGACCGCAGCCATGAGGGCCGTCAGCAAAAACAGCACAACACCGCCAACACAGAAAATCAACGCCACCAACAGGCCCAGAAACTGCCAGCCATCGGTCTCCTCCAGGGGAAGGAAGTAGGGTTGGGTCAAGCGTTGTAGCTTGCGCGTGAGCTTGAGAAAGCGACTGAACTGATGACGCAAAGATGTGGTCAAAGGCATGAACAAGGAGCCTACAGATAGGGTGTTTGCCCCCACGGGGAGGCTCAGTGGAGGAGGCGTGGGCAAGCACGCCTATCCCGGCGGCCATGCGAGGGGGCGACCTCCAATCACATGGATGTGCAGATGGAACACGGTCTGGCCGGCTTCAGCGCCGGTGTTAATGATCGTTCGCCACCCCTCCAGCTTTTCCTGACGCGCCACATGGGCAGCCTTCAGCAACAGGTGGCCCAGCAAGGTGGCGGATTCCCCAGGGGCTGTGGCCAGGCTCTCAATGGGCTCCTTGGGAATCACCAGCACATGGACAGGGGCCTGGGGGCTGACATCTCGAAATGCCAGGCAGTGCTCATCTTCGTAGAGAATGTCTGCGGGAATCTCGCGGCGAATAATTTTGCTGAAGATGGTTTCAGCCACAGCACCAGAAGGGGAAAGATCAAGAGCAGCCTAGCGGAGGCCACCGGAGCGGGATTGCTGCACCAGGTCCTGCAACTGTTCGAGGCTGGTGAATCCTGGCGCCAAGGTGTTGCCCACCACAAAGGCGGGGGTACCCGTAAATCCAAGGGTGCGGGCCAGTTGATCAGAAAGGGCAAGGTGGGCGTCCACCTCCGGTGCAGCCATGTCCCGCCGCAGCCGTTCCACATCCAGCCCAATGTCCTGGGCGGTGCTCATGACACTGGCCGCCGTGGCCTGATGGGAAAGGCCCATCAAGGCCCAGTGGAAGGCTTGGTACTGACCCTGTTGTTGGGCAGCAAGTGAAGCCCGGGCTGCAAACCGGCTTCCTTCCCCAAGGATGGGCCACTCCCGCAGCACCACCCGGATTTGACTGTCCGCCTCCAACAGACGATGGATGACGCCGCTGGAGCGTCGACAGTAGCCACAGTTGTAGTCAAAGAATTCCACAATGGTGACATCCCCGTCCGGGTTCCCCAGCATGGTCCCATCGATTGGGTTAAAGAGGGCGTCCCGGTGGATGGCGAGGGCCGCTTGGGCTTCCTGGGCCTGTTGAGCCTGGGCCCGCCCCTGCAGGATGGAGGCCGCTTCGCTGACCACCTCGGGGTTCTCCCGGATGATCTCCAGCACCAACTCAGGGGATTCCCGTAGGGCATCCAACGCCAGGCGTTTAATCTGTTGGTCTGTGTAGCCCTGCCCAATGGCAGGGCCGGGGGCAATGACAGCCGCCAAGAGGGCAAGGCCGGATGAGAAGACAGCCCGCCCCACGGCAGGATTTGGGGGACCCTGGGGGAAGCCGCCACCCGGATCGTGGTGAAACGTCATGGGATGCTCCTTGCTAGCGGGCAAAGAGCATCAGCCTAGGGGAAGATGGACGTTCTGCCCCACGGGCAGCCCTTCAGGTTGTGGGTGACTGTCCGTTTGGCAGGCAGCTTCCAGGCAGCGCATATCAAGACCACTGAGCAAGTCGGCGGCCGAGAGGCGCTGCCGCCCATCAAGGAGACCGATGCTGCCAGCCAAGGCGCCCACAACGGCCGGGGCATCCCAGCCCACCTGGCGAAGAGCCTCGACGCCAACGGCCCCTGCGCGCTTGGCAAGACGTTGTCCATGGCGGTCCAGCAATAGGGGGCCATGCCAATAGCGCGGGGGAATTCCCCCCAGCTCTTCCATCAGGGCCACTTGTACGGCTGTGGTGGGGAGCAGATCCCCACCGCGGAACACTTGGGTGACGCCCATGGCCATCTCATCCACGGCGGTGGCCAGGTGATAAGCAATGAGTCCATCAGCTCTACGGAGAACCACATCCCCCACCATGGTGGGCAACCAGCCTTCAGGGGCTGGTCGGAGCATCTCCGGCACATGGCAGTAGCGTTTGGGGGCCCGCCAGCGCCAACTGGGAAGCTTCCCCTCCTTGGGCCCCCAATCCCGACGGTTACGGCAGGTGCCTGGGTACAAGGGAGTGGCGCCATGGGGCGCAGAGACGGCAGCCAGCATCCGGCGACTGCAGCGGCAAGGGAAGAGGACCCCACGCCGCCGCAGACTGGACAGGGCCTTGTGATAGCGCCAGCGGCGTCCGCTTTGACGGTAGGGTCCGTGGGGGCCACCGATATCGGGACCCTCATCCCAGTCAAGACCAAGCCAGCGCAGATCCCTCAGAATGGCTTCTTCCGCGCCCGGCTGGAGCCGAGGACGGTCCAGGTCGTCAATCCGGAGGAGAAACGCTCCACCTTGAAGACGGCAATGGAGCCAGGCCAGAAGCGCTGTGCATAGATTGCCCAGGTGGAGTGGACCGCTAGGCGTAGGCGCGAAACGTCCCCGAATCAGTCGGACAGGCCTCCCTCCTGCACACGGTCCTTGAACATCTTGCCAGGGGTGAAGGCGGGGACCCGCTTTGCTGGAATCTGAATCGGTTCGCCTGTCTTGGGATTCAGACCTTGACGGGCAGACCGCTCGCGAGGCTCAAAGGAGCCAAAGCCAAGAATAGACACCTTGTCTCCGTTCACAACGGAGTTGATGATGGTGTCAATGGTTGTTTCCACAACACGGGAAACATCTGCCCGCTTGATGTCGAAATCGGAGAGGTCAGCAGCAACGCTGTTGACGAGGTCAGCCTTATTCATTGAGGAGAAGAGAGGAGCAGGTGTGCTGAGCAGGGCAACGCCCAGCCAAGGCACGGAAACATCACGCTAAGAGATTATGCCTCCAGAAGCAATCAGTGGCCCCCCAAATGGATGACTTTGCCAACAAAGGGCGTGGCGCTGCTGCCGCATTCACCGTGGCGCCCCTCAATCATGGCAAGTTGGGACCGGGGCCCACAGCGTGTAGCGCCTCCAGATCCAGTTGCGCCAAAGCCCTGGCGCCCTGATCCACCAGTGCAGCCCCGGACAGGCGAACCAGGCCCGTGCTGCAGGCAATCCGGCCCGGTTCATGGGGGCCAAGCCACTGGCGCAACCGCGCCAGGCTGGTGAGCAAGCGGCCCCAGTGGAAAGTGTGGGCTGTATGTACCGGCGCCACATGGCCATTGGGTTGCGGTTGCAGTAGGCGGCCACAGAAGAGCACGCTCTGGTGACCGCGCCAGTGGAGACAGCAGGAGCCGGGTGTGGGGCCAGGTGTCCAGTAGAGCGCCAGATCCTCCCCCAACTGCTGCTCCTGGCGAAACGTCTGCACAGCCATGGTGGGCAGCAAATAGGCCTCCTGCTCCTGGATCCACACCTCCCAACCCAGTTGCTGCGCCAACCGCCGCAGCGGGCCATGGGCTGTGCGGTGGGTCAAGACAATCCGGCCGTTTCCCTGGCGCGACAGCAGCGCCAGATTGGCCTGGGTGATCTCCGGCACATCCACCAGCAGGGGCCCTGTCCTGGTGCGAAACAGCCAGGAGACAGTGCCCCGACTCTCCCGATTGGGGGCGAACACCCAGAGTCCCCCAGTCACCTCCTGGGGGGACCGTCCCGTTGGCAGAGGATCGCGAGGGAATGGGTCCATCAATGTGGTGGCGATGCCAGGGCCATGGACTTAGGGTTTAGCAGTGGCCCTCCCCCAGTGTGGCTCCGACTTGTCTTGGTTGTCCTGGCCCCCTCGGTGCATCTGTTCGTGAGGGTGGTGTCAATTTTGCGGTGGTGGCGCCCCAGGCAACCCACATGGAGCTGCTGCTCTTTGACCACGGCAGCAGCCCCACCCCCAGCCAGATCATTCACCTGGGATCAGCCCATCGCAGCGGTGATATCTGGCATGTTTTCGTGAAGGGTGCTGGTGTTGGCTGCCGTTATGGGTACAGGGTGTATGGGGCGGAAGAGGCGGGCTTCAACCCGGCCAAGGTGGTGCTGGATCCCTGTGCCCGGGCCGTTGATGGCTGGCAGGTGTATGAGCGCCAGGCCGGCTGTGACAAGCAGTCCAACATCGGCTGTTGTCTTAAGGGTGTGGTCACGGAGCGTCAGCCGTTCGACTTCACGGCAGCGCCCCGGCCGCGGCGACCATGGCGCGATACCGTCATCTATGAGCTCCATCCAGGGGGGTTCACCCGGGGCCGCGGGGCCCCTGTTCCCCCTGGAGAGAAGGGCACGCTCCTGGGTCTACGTCCCCTGCTCCCCCACCTGAAATCCCTGGGGATCACCGCCATAGAGCTGTTGCCGCTGCAGTGCTTTGATCCGGGCAGTGCGCCCGCCGGTATCCAGAACTACTGGGGCTATGCCCCCATCAACTGGTTTTCCCTGCATCCCGGCTATGTGGTGGGACATGACCCCCTTCAGGCTCGCCAGCAGATGCGGGCGTTTGTGGCAGCTTGCCACCAGCAGGATCTGGAGGTTTTTGTAGATGTGGTGTACAACCACACGGCTGAAGAAGGGGTTGATGGTCCCACCATCAGTTGGCGGGGGGTTGCAAAGCAGCTCTATTACTTCTGCGACAGCAGCGGTCGCCACCAGGACGTGAGCGGCTGCGGCAACAGCATTGCCGCCAACCGTCCCCATGTTCAACACCTGATTCTGGAGTCACTACGCTGCTGGGCCGTGGAGCTGGGAGTTGATGGCTTTCGCTTTGATCTTGCCGCAGCGCTAACCCGCGGTGACAAACTGGCCCCCCTAAAGGAGGCCCCATTATTCAAGGCCATGGCCGCAGATCCCCTCTTGGCGGATCTCAAGTTGACGGGTGAGCCCTGGGACTGTGGAGGGCTGTATCGGCTTGGCGATTTTCCCGCCCAGAATTTTGGCGTGTGGAATGGCCGCTTCCGTGATGACGTGCGCCGCTTTTGGAAGGGGGACCAGAACACCTGCTGGGACATGCGTCAACGACTTAGCGGCAATCGGGATCTATTTGCCGCAGCAGATGTGCAACCTGGCCGTTCCATTCACTTCGTGACTGCCCATGATGGCTTTACATTGCAAGACTTGGTGAGTTACAACTCCAAGCACAATTTTGCCAACGGCGAAAGCAATCGGGATGGGGAAAACTATAACAACTCCTGGAACTGCGGAATTGAGGGACCCAGCAGTGATGACCGTATCCAGGCCTTGCGTCGCCGCCAGGTGCGCAACCTGATGGCCTCCCTGCTGCTGGCGCCGGGGGTTCCCCTGTTGTGGATGGGGGATGAGGTGAACCGCAGTCAGGGGGGCAACAACAACAGTTGGTGCCAGGATAATCCTGTGGGCTGGATGACCTGGGATCATGGCCCGGCAGAGCAGGCCATGGGATGCTATGTTCACCGCTTGCTGCGGCTGCGGGCGGCCCTGGGGGGCTGGCTCAACCCCTCCGTCCTCATTCAGGAACAGGCTGTGGCTCAACCGCTCGAGGCTTACCGCAAGTGGCACGGCCCACGGCTCAACCGGCCGGATTATGGTCCCTGGTCCCATGCTTTGGCCTGGAGTGTGCATACGGCCACTGGGGATGTGGTGCTTTGGTGTGGCCTCAACGCCTTCCACGAATCCATTGAATTTGACTTGCCCAGGTGTCGTAGTGGCTGGCGCCGTCTGATTGATACGGCACTCCCGCCAGGGGACGACCTGCCCCAATCCCCCAGCCCGTGGAGCCGGGACCTGATGGTCCTGGAATCCCACAGCTTGGCACTCATGGTGGCCAGCCGCCACTGCCCCCCCTCTTTGGAGACTGATCCAGCCTGAGGCTCTACACCCCATGCACCCCATGGCAGAAAAGCGGACAGGGGGAATCGAACCCCCATCATCAGCTTGGAAGGCTGAGGTTTTACCACTAAACTATGTCCGCTTATGGCGTGCTGCCTGTAGCAGCTTAATCCCTTGGGGGGACTTCAGCAGTGGGGCGGCGGCTTCGTCTTTACTTGGCTTATGGCTTAGGGGATGCTGGCACGGGGCTGGCGGCCACCGTCCTGGGCTTTTACCTCTTCCCGTTTTTTACGGACGTGGCGGGGCTCTCAGCAGGATTTGCAGGGACCATGCTCATGGTCATCAAGGTGTGGGATGCCTTGAGCGATCCACTGATCGGCTGGCTCAGTGACCGGACCCGCACCGCTTGGGGCGCACGGCTTCCCTGGATCGCGGGCGCTGCCATTCCCCTTGGGATCTGTTTTGCAGCCATTTGGTGGGTGCCCCCTGGGCATCCTGGCCAACGCCTGGCCTACTACAGCGTGATGGCGGTGTTACTCATGACGGCCTACACCGCCGTCAATCTCCCCTACGCTGCCCTGGCCAGCGAACTCTCCAGCAGTGCAAGCGTGCGCACCAATCTCAATGCGGCCCGCTTCACCGGATCCCTCATGGCCGGTTTCCTGGGCTTGATGATGGCTTTCTCCCTGGTGCGCCAAGGTGCGGTGGGATATGAACGGCTGGGGATCCTGGGGGGCACCCTGATCGCAGAGTCCGGATTGGCCTGTGCCTTTGGACTCAGCCCCTTTGCCCGCAATGCCCTCAGGCCAGCCACCCATCTGGAAACCATCTGGGTGCAGTTGCAACGCATTGCCACCAATAGGCGCTTCCGCATGGTGCTGGGGCTCTATCTCCTGCTCTGGTATGCCCTTCAGTTGATGCAGACCGTCTCCCTGATTTTTCTACGGGTGGTGTTGCACCTGGAGGACAACTGGGCCCTGGCCATGCCCATGGTGTTTCAAATCTCGGCGGTGCTGGGTCTCTGGCTTTGGGGGCAGGTGGCCCTGCGGCAGGGGCGGATTCTGGCCCTGCGGTGGGGTGTGGGCCTCTGGGGCGTGGCCCTTGTTCTGGCCCTGCTGCTGCCCCCCTTTCCCGCACAAATGGATGGTCTTTGGCAAGGGTTGTTTCTGACCCTGCTGGGGATCACCATCACCCTTCTGGGCCTGGGGGGATCCACGGCCTTCCTCATCCCCTGGTCTTTACTCCCCGACGCCATTGATGCCGACCCCGACCATCCGGCAGGCTTCTACACGGCCTGGATGGTGCTGGTGCAGAAGCTGGGCATTGGCCTGGGCATCTTTGTCCTGGGCATTGGGCTGGAGTTGAGCGGCTATCTGGCCAGCCAAGGGGTAGACCAGCCTGCCCAAGCCGTTGCCATGATTCGTCTGTGCATCAGCGTCGTGCCGGGAACCTTGCTTGCCTTGGGTCTGGTGGTGGTGCGCCACTGGCCCCGGCAGAGTGCGCAACAGATCTCAACCCTTTGACCCCCTTGCTGATCAGCCCATGGCCTCTGTGATAATGCCCCGCTGGCTCCAACGCTTGGGCAGCAGCCTATTGCTCAGCGGACAAACCTTTGCCGCCATGGCCCGTGGCCACTGGGGTGGCAGTGAATCACTAGCCCAGATGCACATTGCTGGCCCCGATAGCTTTCTGGTGGTGACGCTGGTGGGCGTTGCCGCTGGCACCGTGTTCAATGTGCAAGTGGCCTCGGAACTCACAGACCTGGGCGCCGGTGAAGCGGTTGGCGGCATGCTGGCCGTAGGGTTGGCTCGGGAAATTGCCCCGATCCTGTCGGCAGTGCTGATCACGGGCAAGGTGGCGACAGCCTATTCAGCAGAACTGGGCACCATGACCGTCACTGAACAGGTGGATGCCATCAAGATGCTGCGGACCGATCCAGTGGAATATCTTGTGGTTCCGAGGGTGGTGGCGTTGCTGGTGATGACGCCCCTGCAGACCATCGCCTTTTTTATGGTGGGGATGGTCTCTGGCGCCATCAGTTGCGCAGAGTACTACGGCATTCCACCCACGGTGTTCTGGCGGTCCGTGACCACATGGATGGACCCTGCCGATGTGCCCGCCATGGTCTGCAAGGGGATGGTCTTTGGACTGGTGATTGCGTTGATTGCCTGTGGCTGGGGCCTCTCCACCAGGGGGGGACCCCGGGAAGTGGGCACCAGCACCACAGGCGCCGTGGTCATGACCCTGGTTCTCTTGTCTCTGATCAATGTGGGGCTGACCCAGATGTTTTTCGGATGAGTCAACCGGCCTTTAGAATGGCTGCCATCTACAAAGGTGGGCGAACCATGAATGCTGGGGAAACGGTGGTGTTGGTGCCCGGCCTGCGGTTGCCTCTGGCCATCCTCCTGCTTGGTCTTTTCCTCTGCCTGGCGAACCTGGTGGCTGGTGGAGCCGTGGCGTTATTAGGCCTGCTTTTGCTGTTTCAGAGCTTGCGGCTACGCTTGGTGTTTGGCCCTGATGCGCTGGAATTGCACAACGGAGCCGTGGTGCTACGCCGTTTCCCCTACAAAAACTGGCGCAGATGGAGCCTGTTCTGGAAGCCCTTCCCCATTCTCCTCTACTTCCGTGAAGTGAATGGCATTCATTTTGTGCCGGTGATTGTTGATGGGCAGGGGCTACGCCAACAGTTGGAGCAGCGGCTTGGTCATGTCGGTGTTGCAACGCATTCTGCTGACGCCCTGAATCCACGTCCATGACATCCGGCAAGAGCGAGCCATCAACACCCCAAGTCCCCCCGGCGGCTTCCCCCCCGGCGGAGGTTTTCCTGGCTGAGCTTCTGGAGCGCCGGCAGCGGTTGCTGGCGGAGATCAGCACCCTTGAACAACGGCGTGACCGACTCCAGGAGGAGATTCACCGCCACTTTGCCGGCACCTGTGACGAGTTATCCCGGCGCGTGCAAGGGTTTCAGGAGTATCTCGTGGGATCCCTGCAGGAGTTGAGCGACCGGGCCCAGGCCCTGGAGCTGGCCCCCCAGAAGGTGATGGTTCAGCCTTCCCCTTTGGATCATCCCGCTGCAACATCCCCCAGCCAGGACACCAACGTTGCCAGCCCCTTCCTTGCCGACCAGCCCCTCATTGAAGAGATGATCCGGGGATTCCAGGACACCCCGGATTTCTACGGGCCCCCCTGGCGGTTGCGCCGCCACCTGGAGGCCAGCCATGGGGGGTTGCTCACCGACTGGTTGTTTCACCAGCAGGGGAGGGGGGCCCAGAACAGCCTGGGGAGCCGGGGCCGCAATGTGCTGCTTGGCGCCGCAGCCATTGCAATTCTGACGGAGCTTTATGGGGAGCAACTGCAAACCCTGGTTCTGGCCAGCACACCGGAGCGCCTGGGTCAGTGGCGACGGGGACTGCAGGACAGCTTGGGTTTGACACGGGAGGATTTTGGCCCCAACGCCAATGGCATCAGCCTGTTTGAACGACCGGATGCACTGATTGAGCGGGCTGACCGGCTGGAAAGTCAGGATGCTCTACCCTTGATTCTGGTTGACGCGGCTGAGCAGGTCATTGATATCCCCATCCTTCAGTTTCCCCTCTGGCTCGCCTTTGCGGCGGATGCCCGTGAGTTGGCCATGGACGATCTTGACAGTGATCCCCTTTGATCCGTGAATCCTGAAGCATCCTGGCTTCTTTTTTGCCTTGTGGCAGCCTATGGCCTGGGGAGCATTCCCTCCGGCTGGCTGACGGTGAAATGGTTACAGGGTGTGGACCTGCGTCAGCAAGGCTCTGGCTCCACAGGCGCCACCAATGTGTTGCGGGTGGCGGGACGGTGGCCAGCTTTGGCTGTTCTCCTTGTGGATGTGGGTAAGGGGACGGTGGCCATTCTGTTGGCCAAGGGTTTGGAGGCCACGGCGTGGCAACAGTTGGCGGTGGGCCTATGCGCTCTGGCTGGACACATTTGGCCCCTCTGGTTGAAGTTTCGCGGGGGTAAGGCGGTGGCCACCGGCTTGGGGATCTTTCTTGGCCTGTCCCCCGCGGTGGCCCTGGCCTGTCTGGGCAGCTTTTTAGTGGTGCTGGCCAGTGTCCGCATGGTCTCGGTGGCCAGCCTGACCGCTGGCCTGCTCCTGCCCATGCTCATGGCCTGGGGGACAATGGGGTCCTCCACACATCTTCCCTACACGCTCCTGGCCCTGATGGCCATGGTGCTAGTGGTCTGGCGCCACCGGGACAACATGAAGCGTATCTGGACAGGGCAAGAACCTCGCCTCGGTCAGAAAGCTCCTCAGGAGTTGGAAGAAAAAGCGCGAGAGGTCAGGATCAGTACAGAATCCGGACAAAGGCATTAATGGGAGACGGAAGTGGAAGGCGCCCCCGGCAAAGTGCTTTATCATCCTGGCACTGTTGCGGCAACGGGAGACCCCAGACCAGGACTAACTTGGGACAGACCCACGCCCCGGATGCTGCAATCCAGCAGTTGCGCCGGGTGGACCACCGGCAATGGGGTGGCCCTGGTCTGAAAACCCTGTCGCAACTGCAAGGTGCAGCCGATATTGGCGGAGACGCAAAGTTGGGCGCCTGTGGCCGCCAGGTCGGCGCATTTTTCCTCCCCCAACTGGGAGGCAATCTCCGGCTGAATGATGTTGTAGATTCCGGCACTGCCGCAACACACTCCGGCATCCAGGGGTGAAGTGAGGGTGAGGCCGGGGATGGCGGCCAGCAGTTGTCGTGGCGCGGCGGCAATGCCCTGGCCGTGGAGCATATGACAGGGATCATGGACCACGGCTCTTAGGGGGTAGGATGCCAGGGGCTGGAGGGGAGCGGTGAGGCCCAGCTCCGCCAAAAATTCCTGCACATCCCGCACGCCGCCAGCAAACTGACGGCTCCCTTCTGCCCATGGGGTGTCGGTCTCCAGAATGCGGTGGTAGTGCTTGAGGGTATGGCCGCAGCCTGAAGCCGCCACCAGAACGGCATCCAGGGGTTCGGCGCCGGCAGATTTACCAGGACCCACCACCCCCGCAAAGGCTGCCACCAGGTCTTTTGCCAGGGCCCTGGTTTGGGCGGTCTCCCCTTGGTGATCTGTCACGGCGCCGCAGCAGCCCTGGCGAGGCGGGATGACCACCTCCACCCCATTGGCCGCCAACACCCGCACCACCGCTCCATTCACCTCCGGCTCAAACAGGCGCTGCACGCAACCCAGCACCAGGCCCACCCGCGCCCGTCGTGGCCCCTGGGCGGGGGTAACCAGAGGAAAGTCATCCTGAAAGCTGGCGGCGGAGAGGGGGGGGAGCAGCATTTCCATGGCGGCCATCTCCGGCCCGAACAACTGGGTCAGGCGACTCCAACGGGCCACAGTTTGCACCCATGAGCCCCCATAACAGCGCAGGGGCGCCAAGAGCCAGCGGAGCCGGCCAGGATAAGGAAGCAGGGCAAACAATGCCCGGCGCAACAGCAGTTGCCAGGGGCTGCGCACCTGAAGCTCATTGAGCTGGGGCCGCACCTGGGCAATGAGCTGATCATAGCGCACACCGGAGGGGCACGCCGTGACACAGGCATAACAGCCCAGGCAGGAGTCAAAATGGTCTGCCACAGAGGCCAGGTTCAATTCGCCCGCCTCCACCGCCTTGAGGAAGTGGATGCGGCCCCGGGGGGAGTCGGTCTCGGTTCCCAGAATCCTGTAGCTGGCGCAGGTGCTCAAGCAGAAGCCGCAATGAACACAGGGATCCGTCAGGTCCTCCTGGGTGGGGAGTTGAGAGGGGGAGGGGGTGGCCATCAGGGTGGCTCCATGGATTCAATACACCTCCACCGGCACCCGCAGGGGCCGGCGAGACGCTTCTGCGCAACCGGTTGGGGTGGGGAAGATCTTGTTGGGATTGGCCCGTTGCTGGGGGTCAATGGCATGGCGGACCCGGGTCATGGTGTCCAGATCCATGGCGCTGAACATCAAGGCCATGGCGCTGCGCTTGTCTGCACCAATGCCGTGTTCCCCCGTGATGCTGCCCCCCATCTCCACGCAAAGATGCAGGATATCCGCACCGGCCTGCTCCACCCGCTGGAGGATGCCCGGCTCGTGGTGATCGTAAAGAATCAGGGGATGAAGATTACCGTCCCCGGCATGGAACACATTGGCAATGGGGAGGCGATAACGGCGGCTGATGGCGGCAATGGCCTGGAGCACCTTGGGAAGCACACTGCGGGGCACCACTCCATCTTGCACATAATAGCTGGGGCTGATGCGGCCCATGGCGGCAAATGCCGCCTTACGGCCTTTCCATAGGCGCTCACACTCTGCGGGGGAATCCGCTTTCCGCAAGCCTTCAGCCCCTGCGGCTGTCAGCAGTTCTTCCGTGGCGCGGCAAGCGGCCTCCACTTCAGCAGATTGGCCATCCAGCTCCACCAGCAAGGCCGCCACCGCACGCCTGTTGTAGACGCCGGTCTGGAGCAAATCCTCCGTGGCGTTGAGGGTGAAGTTATCCATGATTTCCATCCCGGCGGGCAGAATTCCAGCCGCGGTGATGCGCCGCACCCCATCCCCTGCAGCCTCCATGGCGGCAAAATCAGCCAGCACCACCCGCACGGTTTCTGGCTGACGCAACAGCCGCAGGCGGATCGCTGTGGCAATGCCCAGTGTGCCCTCACTGCCGATAAAGAGTCCACGCAGGTCCAGGCCAGGCATTTCAGCCACATGGCCGCCAAAGTGGGTCAGCCTGCCGTCAGGCAACACCACCTCCAACTCCAGCACATGGTTGCTGGTGACGCCGTACTTCAGGCAATGCACGCCGCCGGAGTTCTCGGCAATGTTCCCACCGATGCTGCACACGGTTTGGGAAGAAGGGTCAGGGGCGTAGTAGAAGCCATCCCCCGCCACTGCCCTGGTGACCCAATTATTGATGACGCCAGGCTCCACAAGAACGGTCTGGTTGTCCACATCAATGTCCAGAATGCGGCGCATCCGGCTGGTGATGATCAGCACTGCCCCCTCGCTGGGAATCGCCCCGCCGGAGAGTCCGGTCCCGCTGCCGCGGGCCACAAAAGGGAGACCCAACTCGGCGCAAAGCTTTACAGCAGCCACCACCTCGGCCGTGGATCGGGGCAGCACCGCGATGTTGGGGGCGCAGCGGTGTAGCGTGAGGCCATCACAATCATAGGCAAGCAAATCTTCACGGCGCTTGAGGACGCGATTTGCACCCAGGGTGCCAGCAAAGCGTTTGTGAATGGCAGACCAGGCAAGAGGGGGGGGAACCACAGCAGGCAGGGTAAATCAGGGGGTTGTGGGCGGTGACGGATTGGTATCGGTGTTCCCCTCTTCCGACACCGTGGCTGGCCCTTGTATGGAGATGGGCGTCAACGCGGGCAACAGATCACTGTGGATCCGGATGGGGCCACTGCCGTTATTGGCCACTGGCTCCACGGTCTGCTGGTCCTCTGGGGGGGACTCATCCGGCCAGGCGAAATCATCCAGGGCGGCATCCAGGGTATCCGTTGGGTCTGTGGCGTACTGAACGTTACGGGCGCTCTGGACCTTGCGGATCAGGTCGGAGGGATCTGTAAAACCTCCCCCGGATTGGCGGCCGTTGTCAAAGTTATAGAAGCGCTCTTCCCGCTGGTCTTCCCGCGTGATGCCCGTTGACGAGGAGGATGTGTCCACTTGCGCCATGGCGGCGCTCAGAAAGGGAACTGGCAGGGTGAGCAGCATGAGGCGTTTCAGGCGCGCCATGGAACATCAATCGGATTCTCTTCCCCAATTTTATGGAAAATGCCTGACCCGTGGCTGTTCCGGGAGACAAGCACCGCCCTTCAGGAGGGCTTGATGTACGTCCCGTGAAGCAGCGCTACTGGTTCGCTCTACCCACACTCCATCAGCCAGTGGCGCTGCAACAGTCCATCACGCTTCATGTCCCACGGGTTCCCCACTGAACAACAGACGCTGACCCTCAGCAAGACTAGCCCAAGACCAATCAGGTGGAGCAGGCTGCTGCCCTCGGAACCCGGCAGGTCCACCCTGATCAAGGCGGGGCTGGTCCTGGGGAGGATGCCCGCCATGGCTCCACGGGCATCCAACGCTGTGGGTAATTCCATCGCTGTCAAATGTCTTGTCCACCAGCGGAGCGCCAAAGGGCGCCTTGTTGCTCAGTGGCGCTCTCCCTTGCTGGGGTGGGTCTGTCCCGGAAGCAGGAGAATGGCCATGGGAGTGCCCGGCCCGTCCACCAATGCGACGATCCCTGTGGTCAGCCCGCCGCGGGATCGACCAATGAACTGGTGCTGAGCCCCCTTTTGCATCAGAGACCTTCTGGTGAACCGGGACAATGGCGCTGTCGATGGGCACAGACTCCGGATCGGGATGGCCACCGAGGGCCTTGAGCAACTGCTCAAACACCCCGTTGATGGCCCACTGTCGGAAGGGGCGGAACTGGTCTGCTCCCCTTGCCAAAGCCAGGGGGTAGATCCCGCCAGGAGGCGCCAGTGCCCGCGCTCCCGCCAAGACCGTAGTGATGCAGAATACGGTTTTGGCTTGGATCTGGGGGCCGGTATCCTCTGGAGTGATCCGCAGCGGGGCATCAGTGGCGAATTGAAGGGTCGCACCCTCCTCTCCCATGGGGAAGAGGACTTCCAGGGTCTGGCTCTCTCCTTCTCCCTGGGAGCCAGACCCCTCCAACCGCAGACGATCCCTCTCCCTCAGCCACGCCATGGGCGCCACTGCAACGGGTGACATGGATGCCCTGCCCGGTCCCGCCACCTTTGAGGAACTGGCTGCCAACTCCAGTAGCGGGCAGCAGTTTGAAGCAGAGCCGGCCTATGGCTTCCCTGCCTACAACGACCGCCTTACCCTCACCCCGGCCCTGGCATTGGCCCTCTTCACACCAATAAGAACGACAGCCTCCTCTGATCCCTGGCACCCTATTCCCATCAGGCTCAGGACACCAGGGAGCCTTGGCAACTCTCCCTGGAAGAGGAGCGCCAAGAACCCACCTCCACTACATCACCAGTGGAGCATTGCCTCAAGTTGCGCTTCTCTAACCTCAATTCTGGATAAGATCAAGAGGAGGTTGTGATGCTGGGCATGGTGTTGGGGATGCCGATGTTGCCAACATTGACCTTGGGTTGTGCCAGGGTGTAAGCCGCCAGGCATGAGAGAATGTGGAGGAGGGGGTTGCTGGGGGATCGGTGTCGGGTGTGCTCCAGGCCCATGCTGGACTTCAGCTGGTCAAAGAGGGTTTCAATAATGAATCGTTTGTGCATCAGCCCTTTGTCCAGCATGGGTATCAAGTCGTTCTTCATGTTGGGGCGAATGCTGGTGACCAAGTGAAGGCCCCGTTGCCAGAGTCGCTCCAGCAGCGACTTGGAAACATAGCCTTGATCAGCAAAGATCTTCCCTTGCAGAGCAGCGGTCATATCCTCAAGCAGTTTGCGGTCGTCTCTGCTTCCATCCGTCATCCTGAAGGCCATGGTCCGGCCCTTGTGATTGATGAGCAGATGGAGCTTGGAGTCAAAGAACCAGCCCATGGTGGTACGACCACGCTTGGCCATCCCTTGGAAGACCCTGTTCCGGCTGATTGGTGCATTGTGGCAGAGCGCCAGCTTGGTACTGTCGGCAAAGTAGATGCCGGTCCTCTCCCCACGGAAATCATGCAACAGCAGGTAAAACGGCAGCAGCAGTCGAGGCTTCAGGCTCACAAACCGGCTAT
>JAJDUS010000089.1 GCA_022826535.1 Prochlorococcaceae cyanobacterium jk18x1bzbins.87 | reverse complement strand
ATAGCCGGTTTGTGAGCCTGAAGCCTCGACTGCTGCTGCCGTTTTACCTGTTTACCTGCTGTTGCATGATTTCCGTGGGGAGAGGACCGGCATCTACTTTGCCGACAGTACCAACCTGGCGGTCTGCCACAATGCACGCATCAGACGGAACAGGGTCTTCCCAGGGATGGCCAAGCGTGGTCCTACCACCATGGGCTGGTTCGTTTGGCTTCAAGCTCCATCTGCTCATCAATCACAAGGGCCGGATCATGCCCTTCAGGATGACGGATGGAAGCAGAGACGACCGCAAACCGCTTGAGGATATGACCGCTGCTCTCCAAGGGAAGATCTTTGCTGATCAAGGCCATGTTCCCAAGTCGCTGCTGGAGCAACTCTGGCAACGAGGCCTTCACTTGGTCACCAGCATTCGCCGCAACATGAAGAACGACTTGATACCCATGCTGGACAAAGGGCTGGTGCGCAAACGATTCATTATTGAAACCCTCTTTGACAAGTTTAAGTCCAGCATGGGCCTGGCGCACACCCGACACCGATCCCCCAGCAACCCCCTCCTCCACATTCTCTCATCCCTGGCGGCTTACGCCCTGGCACAACCCAAGGTCAACATTGGCAGCATCGGCATCCCCAACACCATGCCCAGCATCACAACCTCCTCTTGATCTTATCCAGAATTGAGGTTAACCAGGGATGGCAAGAAGGACGCCAGGCTACAGGTGATTTTTGATAATGGCACTGAAAACAGGATGCTCATGCGATCACTTCAGCGTGCTTTGTATAAAGATGAAGCCGATAGAAGAATCACTGAAATAATGTCAGGGCCGCTTTTTGTAGATTGTACAACAGAAACGGATGAAGCCAGTGGTACGACCTATGTTCTGCGCAGCCATTCCACCTTGCCGTTTGTGGTGGAGAATCGCTATCTTCTCCACAAGATTGGTGTAACCAACAGCAAGGTGGAACAACGGATCAGGACCCTACAGCTTGATTCCACACTTCCCATGGCAGAGGTGGAAATTGTCGCCCGCATTTTTGAATCTGCACGGGTTGAGCTTGAAGTGGAAGATCGTTTTGGCCGTCCCGTAACGCCCCGTGTATGGTTTCTGGTTCCCCTCTCCGCCATTGACCAAGCCGTCATGAAGATCGAGGGTAGCACCATAACCCGCTATTTCTACAATCCTCAAGAGGCCTCCTTGAAATGTTTAGTTTAGAGAAAGATCGGAAAAATCCTCTGGCCCAGGAGTGGCGTGGGTTGAGACCCATTCCACCAGGGTGCGCACCCCATAGCCGGTGGCACCAGCGGGGTTGTCCCCATGGCCCTTATCGGACCAGACTGTTCCAGCAATGTCCATATGGGCCCAGGCAATACCTTGGGGAATAAATTCCTTGAGAAACAGGGCAGCGGTGATGGCGCCACCAGCGCGGGGGCCGGTATTTTTCAGATCGGCAAGGGGACTCTTCATGCGCTCCAGATAGGTTGCCGGCAGCGGCATCCGCCAGAGACCTTCACCGGAGCACTGGGCAGCCTTCAACAGGTCCGTCGCCAGACCATCATCCGAGCTCCATAGGCCAGCCAGCTCATCCCCCAAGGCAATCAGACAAGCGCCGGTCAGGGTTGCCAGGTCCACCACTGCGTCCGGTTCCAGGCTACACCCATAGACCAAAGCATCCGCAAGCGTTAGACGCCCCTCTGCATCGGTGTTATTCACCTCAATGGTGATGCCATTGCTTGCCGTGAGAATATCGCCGGGGTGAAGACCATCGCCGCTGATCATATTTTCACAGGTTGCACTAATGAAATGCACTTCAACCCCCTTGGGCCGCAACTGGCCAATGGCGCGGGCCGCTCCCAAAACTGCCCCACAGCCCCCCATATCGTATTTCATCATTTCAATCTGGGAGGGGCCCACCTTCAGGTTATAGCCCCCCGAATCAAAGGTGAGGCCTTTGCCCACCAGCACCAGACGCCGCTGAACCGGCTCTTCTGAACGGTAGGTGAGGTGCAGAAACTTTGGGGGCAGCATCGAGGCTTGGGCCACACCCAAATAGGACCCCATGCCCAGCCGTTCACAGTCCTCCCGCTCCAGGATCTTCAGCGCCAACCCATGGTCCTCCGCCAAGCGTTGGGCAGTTGTGGCCAAGGACAGGGGGGTGACCACATTGGGTGGGGCCGCCACCAGCTCCCTGGCCAACTCCACCCCGGCGCAGATGGCCTCGGCCCGCTCCAGCACCGGGGCTTGGGCGCCTGGGCAGATGATCCGCCCATCTTCCAAACTCGGGGCGTCCTTCTTCCCGTTGGCCTTGTCCCCGCTCTTGTCCTTTCCCTTGAAGCGTAAATCTTGAAACACGGCCAACCGCACCGCCACGGCCTGGGCCTGTAACGCCGCAGTTGGCTCCACCGCCGCCAAGGGGAGGTCCAGCACCAACGTCTTGATGGACTGATCCTGGGCAATGCGGGCCGCCCGGGCCGCAGCTTTTTGTAGCCCCTGTAACCCGTGGTTGGACTGTTCCCCCAATCCCAGGAGCAGCAGAGTTTGAGGGACCCCATTGAGGGGATGGAGGATCAGCGCCTCCCCGGCGTTGGCTTTGAATGCCCGCTGACGGATGAGGTTTGCCAGAGGGAGCCCAAGGCGTGTGTCCAGCCCTCTCAAACCGGCATCCAACTCATCACTGAAGAGACCGACTGCCAGAGCCGCCTCCCCCGGCAGGGGAGCATCCGCAGGGATGAGATGCAGCTCCATCATGGCGTCCAGCTTGGGAAGGTTGGTTTCTCATCCTAGCAAACGGGATGAACAGCCCCATCTCAATCCGCCAGTGCGGTAAACGGGGTCCGCCAGTGACCCTGCATCTCCCGATTGAACGGGGGGCGCCAGTATTGAATCAGCCGGCTCTCCTGGGCTCGGCGAGCTGTCCGTTGTAGTGGGGCATCACACCAGAAACGCACCGAGACGGTTGCAGCAAGTCCCACCGTCTGCAGAACCTGCTGGTAGCTGGCCAGGTAGGCCTTGCAGTCATGGCTGCCCTTCCAGCGCTGCGCCGCCTGACCGGTTTCCCCCAGGTACAACAACAGGGAGTGGGGCAGATGGGGAGCATCGTCAATCACAAAATAATGGGCAGCCCCTTGATTGGGGGACTCCGGCCAGCGCCAAAAGCTCAGGGGCTGGGGAAGCAGTTGGAAGGGATCAATGCCATAGGGCAGGAGGGAGGTCTGTGCCGTGGCAAACAACTCCCTCTGGTGGCCGCTTTCCCCAAGGCGGGCAGCCTTCTGGTGGCTGGCCACCAGGGCTTGCCACTGCTGGAGTTGGTCCCGGCGCAGGCACAGGTGACCGCTAGCCAGGCGGCCGTCGTCTCTTGCGGAAAACAGGTCTGGCTGGGTCACATCTCAGATGAGACGGGGGGAACGGATGGGTCCAGTTTGAATGGTCGCCGGGGAAGAGCCGGCGGGATGGGGCCTTGGCCGCAGTGGAGCCGCCCCGCCAAGGCCGCCATCACTGAATCCGGAAGCCGCAAACGGTTTTGCAGATCCGCCAAACTCCGAAACCGACCCCGCTGGCGCTCCTGCAGCAGCAAGGCCACCCGGTTCCCATCCAGGCCAGGCAAGCTGGACAACTGCCGTCCATTGGCCCCGTTCACATCCACCAACGGGGGCAGTCGTGGGGGATCCCCATGGGACTGGAACACCAGAACAGGCCGCCAGAGCCTGGGCAAGGCCGGGGGTGCCCCCAGCCGTTGCTCCAACTCCGCCAAATCACGGATGTGGACCCCTTGGCGTTGGAGTTGCAGCAACTGGTCAATCCACTGCCAATGGATGCCGGGCAGCCGTCCCCATTGGGCCGCAGGGGCGCGATTCACATCCAGCCGGACGCCCAACCGGGCTGCCCGTTGCACGGTGGCCTCATCCGGCAAGGCCAACCATGGATTTTGGTGAAGTTTCAAGGACAGCAATTCCAACTCCACAGCCTCCCCATGGCCATGGTCTCCGGACGCCGTGGCAGCCCCTGGATGCCGCGGCAAGTGACCCGTAGCCTGGAGTAGGCGACGGGCCAGGGGATCAAGCCAGTGCCCCTTTGCCACCAATCACCCATCATCAAGGAAGCCCAAGTGTGGCAAATACGCCAATCACGGCAAGCCCAAAGCCGGTTGTTCATGGTGACAATTGAAAACACCAGAGGTTCCTTCACACAGTTAGCCATGAGCTTCTTTGAGTCGGAAATTGTTCAGCAGGAGTCGAAGCGCCTCTTTGAGGATTACCAGCAGCTCATGCACCTTGGCAGTGACTACGGCAAATTTGACCGGGAAGGCAAAAAGCTTTTCATTGCCCAGATGGAGGCCCTCATGGAGCGTTATCGCATCTTCATGAAGCGCTTTGAACTCTCCGATGACTTCCAGGCCCGCATGACGGTGGAGCAACTCAGGACCCAGTTGGACCAGTTGGGCATCACCCCGGATCAAATGTTTGACCAGGCAAAGCGCACCCTGGAGCAGATGCGCCGCCAGACAAGCAGTTGAGGCGGCGGTCTACCATCCAGCCTGGCCACACCGCACTGGATGACACTTCCCAGTTGGTTGGAACGGGGCTTGGCGGACCTGTTCCCCAACGCTGACGATGACCGGAACCAGACCCTGGCGGCCCGGCTGGCGGCCGCACAGCAGGCTGATCGCCCCCTGCGGGTGAAGCTGGGCATTGACCCCACCGCCAGTTCCATTCACCTGGGGCACACCATCCTTTACCGCAAGCTGCGGGCCTTCCAGGAGGCTGGCCACACTGCTGTGGTGATCATTGGGGATTTCACCGCCCGCATCGGGGATCCCGCAGGCAAATCAGCCACCCGACCCCAACTGAGCCCCCAGGATGTGGAGGAGAACGCCCGCACATACCTTGACCAGTTGGGCCCGATTCTGGATTTTGACACACCGGGGCGCCTGGAGATTCAGCGGAACAGCACATGGCTGGCCAAGCTGGATCTGACCCAGGTGATTGGGCTGTTGGGCAGGGCAACTGTGGGACAAATGCTGGCCAAGGAGGACTTTGCCAATCGTTATGGGCGGGGGGCCCCCATTGCCCTCCACGAGTTTCTCTATCCCCTCCTGCAGGGCTACGACTCCGTGATGGTCAAAGCGGATGTGGAGCTGGGGGGAACGGACCAGAAATTCAATGTGGCCATGGGGCGGGATCTCCAGCGTCATTTTGGCCAACCGCCCCAGTTCGGGCTGCTGATGCCCATTCTCACGGGCATTGACGGGGCGCAGAAGATGAGCAAGAGCCTGGGGAACACCATCGGCCTTCGGGAGGATCCCCTCACCACCTATTCCAAGCTGGAGAAGGTGGCGGATGCCGTGGTGGACGACTACATCACCCTGCTCACGGATCTGGATCCGGCGGCCATGGCCAAGGATCCCCGCCAGCGGCAAAGGGCCATGGCCTTGGAGGTGACCGCCTGCCTCCATGGCAGGGAGACCGCACAGCGGGCCCAGGCCGCTGCAGCCACCTTGGTGATGACACCCCAAGGGCGCGCCTCTGATGTCCAGGTGCCTGTGGTGCATCTGGAGTCCATCTGGGACTGGTCAGCCCCTATTCCGGCCTATCAACTGCTGCATGGGGTCTTCAAAACCAAGGCAGGACTCAAAAGCACCAGCGAAGCCCGCCGCCGCATCCAGGGGGGTGCCCTGCGGCTGGATGGGGAAAAGATCACCGACCCCAAAATGACCTTCACCAAAGACGAGCTAGCCGGGAAGGTGCTCCAGCTTGGCAAAAAGGTCTTCTGCCGTCTGGTTCTCTGATGGGCGCCATGGATAACACGGCGAATCTTGAGGCCCTTTTGCCGGCTGCCCCCCAGGAGCGGCTCATCCTGGCCCTGGATGGGTGTGACGGGGAAGGGGCCCTGGCCCTGGTTGAGGGGATCCCTGGGTTGTGCTGGGTGAAGGTGGGCCTGGAGCTCTTTGTCCATGCCGGTCCCGGGATTGTGGATCAACTGCGCAGCCGTGGCCTGCGGGTGTTTCTGGATCTCAAGTTCCACGATATTCCCGCCACCATGGCTGGGGCCTGCCGCCAGGCCGCCGGCCTTGGCGTCGGCTTGCTCACGGTTCATGCCAGCGCTGGCCTGGAGGCCATGGCCATGGCCCGGCAAGCCGCCGCTGAGGGGGCCACGGCTGCTGGTCTGCCGTCACCCCTGCTGCTGGCGGTCACCGTCCTCACCAGTTGGCAACCCCAGCCCTTCTGCCAACAACTGGCTATGGCACCCCCCCTCTCAACCCATGTGGAGCATCTGGCCCGGTTGGCGGCGCAGGCGGGTCTCCGGGGCTGTGTCTGCGCCCCCCAGGATGCTGCAGGACTCCACCGCCAGCGGCCCGCCATGGCCCTGGTCACCCCCGGCATTCGCCCCCATGGAATCCACCAGGACGATCAGGCCCGAACCATGGCGCCAGCCCAGGCCATGGCCGCAGGGGCCACATGGCTGGTGGTGGGTCGGCCCGTGACCCAGGCCGTCGATCCTGGCCTGGCATTTGCCCAACTCTGCCAGCAGATTGCCGCGGGTCCCCGCCCCTAGATCAAACTGCGCTGTGTAGCAACTACAGCCTGGGCAATGGCCTGGCGCTGGGCAGCGTCATAGTTCCAGCGCTCCAGAAATGCCACATCCTCACCGTGGCCTTCGGTGGCCGCCAGTAACTGGTTGAGGCGTTGCCGAACTGCGGGAGGATCAAGTTGAGCCAGAAGGGTCCGGGCGCGCCTTTGCACCTGCAGGGACCCCTTGGCCTGCTCCCCATGCCCCTGTCGCTGATGGGCAAGGGCCATGGCTGTCCCCATGGCCAGATTGCGTGCCACCAGATCCACCACCGCTTCCCCGCCACGGTGGAGTTGCTCCAGGACGGGGGCGGGCAGGTGATCCAGCAGAGGGCTGGGCCCCGCCAGGACCACCACAAAAAAGCCACGGCGGCCATCGCTGCTGGGCAGCAGGCCTGCCAGTTGTTGGGCAAACGCCTCAGCGGTGATGTCACCCCCTTGCCATTGCCGCAGCCAGAGTTCTGTGCGGTTGATCGCCTCGGCAAAGGACAGGGGTTGCTCCTGGCGCAGGTCTTTCACCATGACCCCATGGGATCGCAACTCTGCCACAAGATGCCACAAGGTGGGTGAACCGCAGCCCATTTGTTGGCAGGCTTGGAACTGGGAGACCCATGCGCTGCTTTTGTCCAATTCCCCAGCCAGATTTCCGACGGTTGACCACCAGGCTGTCGTCCGCTCCCCTCCAGGGTATCGCTCCGGCTTTGTGGCCTTGGTGGGGCGCCCCAATGTAGGCAAGTCAACCCTGCTCAACCAGTTGGTGGGCCACAAGGTGGCCATCACCTCCCCTGTGGCGCAAACAACCCGCCACCGCCTGCGGGGCATTCTGACCCGGGGCACAGCCCAACTGGTGCTGCTGGACACTCCCGGCATTCATAAGCCCCACCACTTGTTGGGGGAGCACCTGGTCAAGGTGGCCCGTTCAGCCATTGGCGAGGTGGATCTGGTGTTGCTGCTGGTGGATGGCAGCATGGCGCCCGGCCCTGGGGATGCCTACATCGTCCAGTTGCTGCGCCACAGTGGCGCCCGGTTGGTGGTGGGTCTCAACAAGCAGGACCTGGTCAACCCCAAGCGGGCGGCGGAATTGCAGCATCGCTACCGTAGCCTGGTGGGGGGTTGTCCATTCTTTGGCTTCAGCGCCTTGCAGGGCGATGGCTGTGGGCAGCTGGTGGAGGGCTTGAGCCACTGTCTGCCGGAGGGTCCCCATCTCTACCCGCCCCACGCTGTGAGTGACCAGCCGGAGCGTCTGCTTCTCTCGGAGCAGATTCGTGAACAGGTGTTGCACCTGACCCGTGAAGAGGTGCCCCACAGTGTGGCTGTGCGCATCGATGGCATCCGGGAAGAGCGTCACTGCACCCGCATCACCGCCGTGGTGCTTGTGGAGCGGAGGAGCCAGAAGGGGATTCTCATTGGCAAAGGGGGGGGCATGTTGAAAGCCATTGGCACCGCCGCACGGTTGCAGATGCAGACCTTGATTGCCGGTCCTGTCCACCTGGAGTTGTTTGTCAAGGTGTCTCACCACTGGCGCCGCCACCCGGGACGCTTGGCGGAGCTGGGCTATGGCCATGGGTGAGGATGGTGGGTGAATCCCCCCGCAGCTCTGTTGTGCCTGCTCCAAGCGCCGCCCCCTTCCAACCGCCCGCCACTGTGGAGGACCTGCTGGAGCGCTGTGGGGGTCGCTGGCTGAGTTTGCGCACCCTGGTGACCATCAGCAATGGGGAAGAGGGCTGGGATCAGAGTGAATCCGCCCAACTGGAGTTCAGTTGGCAGCCGACGGAGGAGGGGCCTGAACTGGGGGTGTTGCGACTCCACGGGACCCGGCAGGTAGACTTTCAATTGCACATGGCGGGTGGGGCCCAGGATCGGGAGGGCCATTTTGAGGGCAACGATGGGCGCAGCGGCCGCTGGCGGTTTGGTCGGGACCATGTTCTGCAGCTCACCTGGCGCAGCGGTGCGCTGCAGTTTGAGGAGCGAATCTGGTTCAGCAAGGCCAACCTGCGGCTCCGCAGCCGCACCATCTCCTGCAGCAGTGACCCATCAGCGGTGCAGGCCTGCGCTTTCTACTCTGAAATCCGCCGTCTGCAGAGATGATGAATGAGGGGCAACCACAGGCGCCCTTGCGGCTGGATGTGGTCAGCCTGTTTCCCCAGACTTTCCACGTGCTCTACGCCTTGGGCGTCATTGGTCGGGCCTTCAGGGCGGGTCTGGCGGAGCTTTACACCCATAACCCTCGGGATTTTGCGCCAGGTCCGCACCATAAGGTGGATGACACTCCTTACGGTGGGGGAGCAGGCATGGTGCTCAAGCCGGAACCCATGTTTGCTGCGGTGGAGTCCATCCCCGTGGGTCGTCGCCGCCGGGTTCTGCTCATGTGTCCCCAGGGATCCCCCTTTGGCCAGGTGGATGCCCAACGCCTCGCCGCCAACTACGACCAATTGGTGATTGTCTGTGGCCACTATGAGGGGGTTGATGAACGCATCCGCTCCCTGGCGGACGAGGAGTTGTGCGTGGGGGACGTGGTGCTCACCGGTGGGGAAATCCCGGCCATGGCTGTCATCAATGGGGTGCTACGACTACGACAGGGCACCGTGGGGCAGGCTGAATCTCTGCAACAGGAAAGTTTCTGCCAGGGTTTACTGGAGTACCCCCACTACACCCGGCCCCGGGTGTTTCGGGGGATGGAGGTGCCTGCGGTGTTGTGTAGCGGCGACCATGGCGCCATTGGCCGTTGGCGGCAACTCCAGCGGGAACAGCGCACCCGCCAGCGGCGCCCGGAGTTGCTGCGGCGCCCACCCGAGGCCATGACCCTGGCCCAGGACAATCCATGAACCTTCGCGTTGGCCACGGTTATGATGTCCACCGTCTGGTGGAAGGGCGCCCCCTGATCCTGGGGGGTGTGACCATTGACCATCCCCTGGGCCTGGATGGCCACAGTGATGCGGATGTGTTGGTCCATGCCGTGATGGATGCCCTGTTGGGGGGGCTGGCCCTGGGGGACATCGGCCGCTACTTCCCCCCTGATGATCCCCGGTGGGGGGGCGCCAATAGCCTGGTGTTGCTCCAGCAGGTGGCGGCGCTGGTGCGGGAGAGGGGCTGGCGGGTGGTGAATGTGGATACCGTGCTGGTGGCTGAACGCCCCCGCTTGCAGCCCCATGTTCCCGCCATGGCCGCCAACATGGCCACCCGGTTGGGCATCAGCCCAGACCATGTGGGCGTGAAAGCCACCACCAACGAAAAGCTTGGTCCGGAGGGTCGCGAGGAGGGGATTTCCTGCTCTGCCGTGGTGCTGCTGGTCCACGCCCCGGAGGACAGCCATGCCCCCTGAGGAGGCCAACCTCAAGCTGGATCTGGACCGCCGCCGCCGCCTGGGCATGGTGGAAGCGATCTGGGGGGCAGACAAGACGGTTGACCAGATTTTAGCTGCCGCCCGCCATTCTACCGCCGCTGGTGAACTGCTACTGGTTACCCGGGTGGATGGGGCAAAAGCCGCAGCAGTGCAGCAGCAGTTGCCAGGTCTGCGCTACCACCCCCAAGCCCACTGCCTCACCGGAGGATCCGCTCCTCCCCCATGGGGGCGCCTGGCCCTCCTGACCGGGGGCAGCAGTGATTTGCCCGTGGCCGCGGAGGCCTCCATCGCCCTGGCCTGCCATGGGGTGGAGGCGGAGTTGATCGGGGATGTGGGGGTGGCGGGGCTGCATCGCCTCATGGCCCGGCTGGACCACCTGGCCCAGTTTCCAATTCTGATTGTCTGTGCCGGGATGGAGGGCTCTTTGGCGACGGTGGTGGCTGGCCTCTTGCCCCAACCCATCATTGCCGTTCCTGTTTCCGTGGGCTATGGCGTTAGCGCTGGTGGCCATGTGGCCCTGCAGGGGATGCTGGCCAGTTGCGCCCCTGGTCTCTGTGTGGTGAATATCGATAATGGCTATGGTGCCGCTATGGCGGCCCTCCGCATCTTGCACATGGCGGTGGATTAAGGCGAGGGGCTTCAGGTGGCCCAGTCCAGGGCATCCAGCACGGCTCCACAGGTGGGAAACACCATCCGGAAAACGGCCTGGGCCTCCAGGGCAACGGCCCGGTGTTCCGCCTGGGTGCCGGGCTGACTCCGTAGGGCGATGTAGTGGATCCAACTGCGGCAGTTGCCGGTCATGTAGAGGGTGGTGGTGGTAGCCTGCGGCAGCACGGCGCGGGCGCACTCCTTGGCAATGCCTGCCGCCAACAGTTGGCGGTAAAGATCATGAGCGGCATCCAGTTGGGCCTGGATTTTGGCCTGCCAATGGCGCACTACATGGGGGGGCAAGGTGTCCAGGGATGCCTGGCGATCCTTCGGGTGGGGGCTGCGCAACTGGGGCATGGCCCATGCCACCGGCACCTGTTCCTCCCCTGCATAACGGCGTGAAAGCTGTTGAAAGCAGAAGCTGCGATGCCGCAGAATCTGGGTGGCAATATCCAGGGTGGTGGCAATCTCCAATGTCATGGAGGCATGCTCAAACACGCTCCAATGGCCGTGGCGGATGCAATAACTCAACAGGCGGCCATGGTCCGGGTTGGACTGGTTGGCCGGATTGCTGACCCTGGCCACATAGGCCATGAAGGCTTCAGGGTCAGGGGTATGGCTTTGGAGCTTGACGTGCATGGCGGCCAAGGGGCCTTCACCGCAAAGCGCCCATCACCACCACCATGACAGCAGCGGCAATGCCCAGGACAATGACAATCCGTTCTTTGGGCTGAAGACGGACACGCCGCCGGGGGGAGAATGAACCCCTGGCCCGGGGCCTCTGCCCCCGGCGCGACCAGAACTCCTGGCTCAGTTGCCGTTCTCTATCCGTGACCACAACTGGATTGCCCGCAACGGGAAACGTGACGATCCAGTCTAAACCGTTCGCCGTTGATGGGTGGCCGAGGGGTCATGGGCCACTGCTACGGTCTTTGCATCACAACAACAACCCTGGTCATGGGCCACTGCTCCGATCTTTTCATTAAACTAGCAGCCCTGCTTGTGGTCGGCGCCCTGAAGCCCAATCCTGCTGCCGCTGACCCCAATATCCCCGTTTCCCCCGACCATTCCCTTCTGATTGATGGTGGCACGGTGGTGGTGATGGATGATGAAGGCACCATCCTGGATGGTGGCGCAGTGCTGATCGAGGGGGACCGCATTGCCACCCTGCTGGAGCCCGATACGCCTCGCCCTGCCGATGTGCAGGTCATTGACGCGGCGGGCCACCTGGTCATTCCGGGTCTGGTGAACACCCATGGCCACGCTGCCATGTCTCTGCTGCGGGGCATAGCCGATGATCTACCGCTCATGACCTGGCTGGAGGAGTACATCTTCCCTGCCGAGGCCGCACTGGTGGCTCCCGAATTCGTCTATTGGGGGACATTGCTCTCCTCGGTGGAGATGCTGAAAAGTGGGACAACCACTTTTACGGATATGTATTTCTTCCGTGACCAAGTGGCCCAAGCCACCATTGACGCGGGGATCCGCGCAGTTGTCGGCCCCGTTGTGATCGGATTCCCCACACCTGATTTTCCTACGCCAGAAGCCTCGCTTGCCGACGCGGGGGCGTTCATGGAGCGCTATCGGAACCACCCCATCCTGGTGCCTTCCGTCAGCGCCCATGCCCTTTACACCACGCCGCTCCCTGCCGTGGAGGCCGCTTTCCAGTTGGCGGAGGACTACAACGCCGTCTTCCAGATCCATATCCTTGAAGACTCCTCTGAGGATGCCACCGCCCGGGAAGCAACCGGCATGGGGGTGGTGGAGGCCCTGGATTCAATCGGCGCACTGAGACCCGGCACAGTGCTGGCCCACTCCATCTACCTGTCCGATGGGGACATGGAGCGCATCGCAGCAGGCGGTGCCGGCATTGCCCACAACCCCGAGAGCAACATGAAACTGGGCATCCCGAAGGCGGCCCCGATAACAGCGGCGCTGGCTGCCGGAATTCCGGTGGGGTTAGGGACAGACGGGCCCGCCAGCAACAACAACCTGGACCTGTTCGACGAGATGGATGCCGCCGCCAAGATCCAGAAGTTCGCCTTGGGTGACCCCACTGCCCTCTCGGCGGAGACGGTCTTCCGCATGGCCACCATGGGCGGCGCACGGGTCTTGAACCTGCAGGATGAGATCGGGTCACTGGAGCCAGGCAAACGAGCCGATATTGTCCTCCTGGATATGGAACGCCCAGGGCTGACGCCCCTCTACCGGGTCTATTCCCACCTGGTGTATGCCGCCCGGGGCAGCGACGTGGATACAGTCATTGTGAATGGTCGGATTGTGGTGCAGGATCGCCAGATCCTCACCGTGGACGAGGAGGCCGTGATGGAGCGGGCCCGCAGTTTTGGGGATCAGGTGCGGGAGGTGATGGCCACTGTGGAGGCCGCCGCCCGTGGGACCGCACCATGAATGCGGTCCCCCCCACCCCGTAGGTGGGAACAGCCGAACAGGGTGTTGGCTGCCGTACGCAAAGGGTCGGTTTCACGGGTGGGGCTGGCTTGTCCTGGCGACAACACTGGTGGTGTGGAGAGCACATCTCCACCACCCATCCAACACTTCGACCCTTTGGAGGAACCATCCATGCTTGCTTTATCCCAATCTCCCTTCTCCCTGTTCGAGCACCTGGATCGGCAGCTTCATCAAGCTGAGAGGACGCCCGTTGCTGAAATCCGGGAGAACGATGCCCGCTATCAACTGGCTGTGGAGTTGCCTGGCATTCCCAAGGACGCTATTGACATCAAGGCCAGTGAAAACGGCGTGATGCTCAGTGCCGAGCGCCCGGAGGCCGAGTTGGGCGATGACCGTGTCGTCAGTGAATTTCGCTATGGCACCTGGCGGCGTAGCTTCTACTTTGGCAAGCGCATTGACCCCAACCAGCTTCAAGCTGAACTGCGGGATGGGGTTCTGCACATCACGGCTGCCAAGGTGGACAGCGTCAAAGCTGTGAGCATCAAGGTGGGCAGCTAAGCCACGGCCCCCCCGCCTGCTGCACCTGCCCAGCGCTTTCCAAGGGGTGCTGGGCCGTACTGCTAGCGCCGCCCGGTAAGGGGGTAAAAACCCCAATTCCAGATAAGGTCAGGAGGGATTAGGGATGGCAACTGTGCCGATGTTGACCTTGGCTGGGGCCAGGGAGCAGGCCGCCAGGCAGGAGAGGATCCGGACAAAGGCATTGATGGGAGAGCGGTGGCGGCTCTGCTCCGATCCTATCCCTGACTTCAGCTTGGCAAATTGGCAAAGAGAGTTTTGATGATGGGTCGTTCTCAGCAGTGGCTGGTCCGGCAGAGGCAGGTGGAGACCCTGCTACCACAGGCGCTTCATGGGGGACTTGGCAATGTATCCCCTATCACCAAATACCTTTGCCCCCGTAGAGCAGCAGCCATGGGCTCCAACGGTTGGTGGGCATCCCTATTGCCCCCTGTGCTTGACGGCCATGATCTGGCCCTGGCGGTTGATGGGCAATGGAGTGGAGATCAAAGGGGAGCAGGAACGGAGGGGGCCTTCCGCTACCCTGGCTGACCCAAGCAGCAGACTGGCATGGGCCACTGTTGAGGTAATTTCCATCAGAAGAGCAAGGAGAAGCGTAGCTTGAGGGAATGGTCCACCGGGGAGGCAGGGGCGCTCTGCTCCTGCCGTTCACCCGCCAGGGAGAGTTCCCATGGATCCGCCTGGAGTTGTTCAGCGTAGGGGGTGAGGGACCAGAGGAGGCTGTAGTTCCTGGTGGTGGGGGAGAGGGCCAGGGCCAGAGCA
>JAJDUS010000088.1 GCA_022826535.1 Prochlorococcaceae cyanobacterium jk18x1bzbins.87 | reverse complement strand
GTCCTCAACCAGCCTGGCACAATCATCGAGACAGCAGAACAAGGCAATGGTAGAATCCGTCATGAGGGGGCCTTCCGTTTGTGTGGTACAGATGGATACTGAATCAGGTCATGCCTGATTTGGGAACCTCACCCTCACCCCCACCCAAGAGCTGGACAGCCTGAAAGCAGGTCGCAACAGGGTTGCCTCTTCCCCCTCTTCCCTCTTCCCATCAGGCTTCCCACAGCACTCAACCAAGGCAAGAGGATCTTCCCTGCAATCCCCTTATACAGAACTCGGGTTAATCTGATTATGATGGTTCATTGCAACGTGTACAGCAGATGCAGATTTGCTGTCCGAATGGCGTTCATCAATTGGCAGATTTCTATAGAAAGATTCTGGGCGGCTGTAGAAAAAAATTATCAAGAAGAACGATTACGTCACCAGGGAGAAAGAGTAACTGTAAGAAATTGGTGTTGTCAGTTTCGTTTCTACCTGCTCCAGCAGCTGTTGGGGGATTGGCTGAAGACGGTACCATAGGTGCATATAGAGATCCTCACAAGCCCGTTATAGTGAGGGGGAGTCGCCTATTGATGATGCCCTCCCTGTCCCCATCTTGGCCAACTTGGTTACAGCCCCGTGCGCTGGTGGGAGGCCTGGGGCTGATGATCAGCGCCTTCCGTAACCTCAGGGCTGGTCTGAGGGAAGAAATAAGGGAGATGAAGCACGAGAGTTTTCACCGGCGGCGGCCAAGCCTTGAGTCAGAAGACCAGCAAGACTTCCATGGAGCAAATAAGGCCCGTGGCCAGATCAAGCGGGTCAACACGTCAGCCCCATGTTCCCTTCGCCTCAGTGTCAGCCTGTTGCAGGTGGGTTGTCCTTTTATGGGCCACTGGCTAATTGGCTTCCCCACGGGTGAGGTGCCCATCCTTAAGGGGAGAGGTTGTGTCACCAGCGGGGAGGGTGGCCGCGAGGATCGGGTGTTGCGAGGTTCGTTCTTATCGCCAACAGCCTTTGGGGGTTGGGTCAAAGACGGTCTTACAGGTGGATGCCCCCTTCTGCCCAAGGGCCTGTTGAGGAACTCCGCCTGATTTTGACGATACCTTCTCTGCCCCCGGAATTCCTGGCCAACTGGTTACACAGCCCGGGTGCGCTGGTGGCTGGCGCTGTGGGAGGTCTGGGGCTGCTCATCAGTGCCTTTCGTAGCCTCAGGGTGGATCTGAAGGAAGAGATGAGAGCCAGTGAGGACAGGGTGAACAGGCGTATTGATGAAGTGAAGGAGCAGATGCGAGAATCCAAGGAGGAGATGAAGGAGATCAGGGGTCTACTGATCTGGGCGCTGCATCTTTCACCGGAGGCCAAGCCTTGAGCCAGCCGGAAGGCTTCATCAAACAAGGCCCGTGTGACCAGATCGAGTGGGCCAACACGTCATCCCACCCCTTCTCTTAGCGCCAGCCTGTGCAGGTGGGCTGCCCCTTTATTGGCTTCCATGAACAAGACTGGGGTCTGACCAAGGGTCAAGAGGTCACCCCGCCCCCTTGTCTCAGCGCCAGCCTGCGCAGGTGGGCGCCCTTTTTTGGCTTCCATGGACAAGGCTGGTGGCAGCCCAAGCGGTCAAGAGGTTCACCCCACCCCTTCTCTCAGGTCAGCTCTGCGCAGATGGGGTTGTCCCTTTACTGGCTTCCATGAACAGGCCTGTGGCAGATCAAGCGGTCAAGAGGTTCACCCCGCCCCCTTGTCTCAGCGTCAGCCTTGCAGGCGGGGTTGTCTCTTTATTGGCTTCCATGGACGGCTGGTGGCAGCCCAAGCAGGCACAGGGCCACCCCCCGCCCCTTGCGCCTCAGCGCCAAGCCTGCGCAGGTGAATTGCCCTTTGTTGGCTTCCATGAACAAGGCCTGCGGCCAGATCAAGTGAGCAACACTTCACTCCTGCCCGCTTCTCCCCTTCCCCCTCGTCATTCCTGAGAAAGTTGCAGGTGGATTGTGCTTTTTATGTATTGGCCCTAATGGGGATGGCATAAAAAAGGGGCCATTGATGGCCCCTTTCTGTTTTTGTCTTCTGGGGAATCTTCGCTGGGAAGAAATCAGAAGCTGAGGGTGGGACGGATGGCAAGGCCTAAGGCACTGGTGTCGTCCATGCCGTTGATGTTGCTGATGAAATCGAGGTAGATGGGCACCTCGAAGTTATCGTTGATACTGAAGGAGTAGAAGACTTCCAACACTTTGGTTGAATCGTCGTCATCCTTCATGTACTCAGGCGTGCCGTAGGCGATACCAGCAGAGTTGCCAGGGATGATGGCATCGTCAATCTGGGCACCAAACATCCACTGGACAGTGTCATCTTCATCCATCCCGTCATCCTTGGTGTCATGCTTGCCAAGGCTGTAGCTGCCGCTGAAGGAGATGGTATCCGTGATGTAGGCGCCTGCAAAAAGGTGCCAGTAGTTCTGAGACATCTCCATGGAGTCCATCATGCCGGACATCATCTTCATCATCTTGATGTCCTGATACGCAACCGTGAACATGGCTTCATTGCCGCCCATGAGGGCGCCACTCCAGTTCAGAGCCATCACACCGGAACGGTCCGTTTCTTCCCCGAAGACGCCATGCTCACCATTCTGGTTTGTGGCGTCATCAGCGTCAACAGCATAGGCAGCGGAGGCGGTCATGGTGCCTGCTGCACCGGAGATCAATTCCATATTGACGCCAATGCCGGCATCGCCAAAGTCATTGGGGCCATAGCCATCATAGCCGCCGCCGCCGTAGTAGACGTCCATGCCGACAATGGGATCAAAGTCGTCCACGTCTGTGCCGAAGACCAGATTCCCCATGAGTCCGCCCATACCAAAGCTGGTTTCATAGGCAAAGCCGCTGAACTCTACATCGGTGTTCCCGCTATCGGCCACATCGTAGAAGTTGCCCAGGGCAAGGTAGTGGTCTGTCATGCCGACTACATCACCTTTGAGGGAGAAAGTGAGCTTATCGGAGCCGGTGAAGGAGGTTTCAAAGGCAATCTTAACGGAAGTGCTCATGGCAATGCCAGAGTTGTCATCTGTGAGGGGTACTTCGGATTCCTCCTCTACCACTACTGTCCTTGTTCTTGTTTCGGTAACGGCAGGCTGGTCGGGAACTGCAGGCGAGCCGGGGTTGGTGATAATCGTTGTTGTTTGAGCTGGCGTGGCAGGCTCGGCTTCTTTGGTTACGATTTCCACTTGAGTTAACATAAGGGTATCATTGTCGTCATTAAGTTTCGTTTGAATTTGAAGGAGAGTTTGTGGAACTTCTAGTAGAATTGTCGATTCCTGTTCTGCGGTAGAGTAGCCATCGACAGTTACATCAGGTGTGCCATCTGCTTGTAAGAACGATGATGGCAATACAACTAGGCTACTGGTGTCGTCATCATTATTATAAAAATATACCATGTGTGTGGGTCTCTCTTCAAGTCGAGCCATTTCCATATTTCCAAGATCATCATCAGGTACAAGCGCCCCATCTCTGTTTGAATCTGTAGTCAAAAGCGATCCAACTGCAACTAAATCAATTTCAGGAGTATCTAGATCTCCATCTACATAGTTACCCATGTCATCTATTTTCAAGAGAAGATAATCTGAAAGTTCATGCAATCTTTGTGCTGTGAGAGTACTGCTGTCGGGTATGACGTCGGGCATGAAGTTTGCATCTCTCTCATTAGGGTCAGGTACAAAATCACTAAACATTTGTCCTGGGTTTAGATAATGATGCCAGGAAGCAGCTGATCCTTCAGTAAGAGCGTTCATCCCATAAGCAAACAACATTTCTCTTTCTTCTGGCATCCCGGGCATCGCAGGGATCAGTACTACTGTTTGTCTTGTTGGGGCTACTGCGGGTGACCCGGGACGGAAGGGAATAAGCGTATGAGTATAGCTTTCTTCTCTCGTCACTTCAGGCACCATGATCATGCGCCGAGCCTCTTCATCATCAGAAGAGAAGTAGACAAAGTCCGTGGCGACCTCGAATTCCGCCTTGGTGGTGGTGGAGAATTGGTTTTCCTCCAGTTCACTCACTTTGGCGTCCATGCCGTCCACCGTGCCTTTGAGGGTGATGAGCTCCTCTTCAAAGGAGGCCACCAGGCGATCCAGATCCCCCTTGTCCTCTATCATGGAGGCATCATCCCCCTCCATCATGGCCATCTTGGCGGAGATGGCATCCAGACACTTGTTGAGGATGGCAGCCACCTCAAAACGGGTGATGCTCTGCTGGCCCCGGAATGTGCCGTCAGGATAGCCGCCCACACAGCCATAGGTCTCAACCAGCTCGGCCAAGGCCTGATAGGCCCAGTCTGTGGGGTAGACATCGGAAAAATCCCGGATGGTGGCACCCTGGGAGATGGAATACTCCTGGACACCATCCAGATTCAAATGGGACTCGTTGGCCAGACCATTGATGGGGGCCAGCACAGTGGGCAGAAGGGCAGCCGCAGGAGCAGCAACCAGCAGACGTTGAAGCAGTTTCATTGAGAACCTCACACAAGGACAAGGCCAATTTAAGGCCATGTAGCACTGATTTTGTAGCAGCCTCCCGGGATTGACAATCAGGAGGTGGTCACTTTTGAAGGCGTCTACTTTGGTGGCGCTGGGGTGGAGAGAGGGCGCTTATCTGGCCGGGGGAGCCCCTTTCTCCCATTCCCTGGGCTTGGCCGTTAGGCTGCTTGGCGGCCCCAGGACGCTGGCGTCTTCCTTGGGTTGCCTGGCCTCCCTGGCCTTGATTTCACCAGAGCATGGCTATGGCAGCCGTCACCAAGCCCGGCTGGAACCTAAAACCGGGGGCAGAGATAAATTTCCCTTCAGGTTAATAGACTCCCTCTCTTCCGCTCTCGCGGAAATGACGCAAAGGGGCAGGGGTAGTGGGAAGAGAAAGCACTTATGGGCTGGGGGGAAGATCCAGGGAACGGCGCAGGGCAGCCAATTCTTCGTCAACCTGGGCCTGCTGGGGGGTCTTTTTAGCGCCTGGCAAGATGGGCAACGTCGGGGCGGGAGCCATGGAGGACTTCAGGGCCGCCAACTCGTCCTCCACATCGCTTCCCTCCATGGCCGCAAAGCGGTCTTCCAACTTGTCCCCAGCCAACTCTTCCACCGCAGCACTTTCCGCTTCCAATGACTCCACCTTCTCCTCCATGCGCTCAAAGGCAGCCATGGCGGAATCCGTGTTGATGCCGCTGACAGCCCCCTCCAGTTGCTTCTGGGCTTGGGCCGCCTGGGCACGGGCGGTGAGGGCGCCTTTCTTGGTCTTGGCCTGGGCAATCTTGCCCTCCAACTTCAGCAGGCTGCGCTTCAGGGACTCCACCTGGCCCGCTTGGGATTCCAACTGCTGCGTCAATGCCTGGGCAGTATCCCCATAGGTTTTGCGCCGGGCCAGGGCTTCCCGGGCCAAATCTTCATCACCACCCTGGAGAGCCAACTGGGCGCGGCCATACCAGTGGTCCGCCTGGGCCCGGGCCTGGCTGGCCTGGCGCTCCATGCGCTTCTGGGTCGCCACGGCCGTGGCCGTAGCCTGGCGCAGCTTCACCAGATCCGTCTGCATATCCATCAGAGCCTGGTCCAGGATCTTGGCGGGATCCTCTGCACGGCTCACCAGGTCGTTGGCATTGGCGCGCACAATTCGCCAAAGTCGTGAAAAGAAAGACATGACGGCAGCGTCAATGGGGTGGACCTGCTGGCGAGCTTAGCAGGGTTTGAACGGGGTGGTTGGGGTTGGGGCCAGCCCAGCGGATGTCAGGTCTGCTTGGGTAAGGGGGAGTTGGTACACCTTAATCGATGCAGGTGCTGAGGTTACTCCCAAGGGTATCCATACGATTGCTCAGAACATCGATGCGGGCGCTGATGGTGTCCATGCGGGCGCTCAGATCCGCCCCAAGGGCACCAATGCGGGCGTTCATGCCGTAGATCCCAAAAACAATGGACAGCAATAAACCCAGGATGGTGACCGCTAAACCAATCACCGCCACCACAATAGCAGGCTCCAGCCATGGGCGGCGGCCAGGACCGTTGCTACTGGATAGAGGCGGGGGCGTTGCCTGGACCTGCGCCTCAGGACTCACTTGATGGGGTGTTGGACGTCATGGGATGGCGGTGTTATTGCCAGGCTTTAAAGACTTCCCACCATTGGCGGATCTGTGGCCACCACCCATGGGGCGTCGTGTATAAAACCGGGCCGTCTGGTTTAAGATAGGAGATGTTTGCCCGGTGCGCTCTGAAGTGTGGCCAGGGGTACTCAGAGTTGCTTGGGCAGGAGGAGTTGGTACACCTTGTCGATGCGGGCGCTGAGGTCACTCCCAAGGGCATCCATGCGGGCGCTGAGGGTGTCCATACGGGCGCTGAGGTCACTCCCAAGGGCATCCATGCGGGCGCTGAGGGTGTCCATGCGAGCGCTGAGGTCACTCCCAAGGGCATCCATGCGGGTGCTGAGATCGTCGATGCGGGTGCTGAGGGTGTCCATGCGAGCGCTGAGGTCCGCCCCAAGGGCATCAATGTGGGCGTTCATGCCGTAGATCCCAAAAACAATGGACAGCAATAAACCCAGGATGGTGACCGCTAAACCAATCACCGCCACCACAACGGCAGGCTCCAGCCATGGGCGGCGGCCAGGACCGTTGCTACTGGATAGAGGCGGGGGCGTTGCCTGGACCTGCGCCTCAGGACTCATTGATGGGGTGTTGGACGTCATGGGATGGCGGCGTTATTGCCAGGCTAAAGACTTCCCACCATTGGCGGCTCCGGGTTCACCATCCATGGGGCGCGGGAGATGGTGGACCATGGTGACTCCCCGTGACAGTGCCGCCAACGATGGGCACGCAGTGGTCACGGGATGGGCAACTGCCTTCATGGGTCAGGCGCCGGCTTCGCAGGGGCGGAGCGCCCTGCTGCATCATCTATTAGCCACTGGCATGGGACACAGAACAGCCGCTGGAAAAGACTCGCTGAAAGACCACATGGGGCGGAGTGGCGCCACTCAACCCCACCCTGCAGGGAGCGTGGTGGTTTAAAGCTGGTTGTGTTGGAATTCGGGGAGTGGCGATGGGTGCAGGGATGAGGGTATCCAGAGATGGTGATGGCGTTAGGGTGCGGCCAGCGCAGGTGTTGAGGCCACCCCAGCGCCCGTCGCCGCAGCCACTGGGCCATTGCCTGCAAACGGTGCAGCAGCAGCAGTGGAGGGGCCCCATCGCCCGGCTCAGCCAGCAGTGGTCCCGCTGGGCTGGCCCCACCCTGGCTGAGCACAGCCGTCCCCTCAACCTCCACGGGCGTACTCTGGTGGTGGCTGTGGATGAGTACCATTGGCTCCAGGCGGTTCAATACAGTCGTCACCAACTGTTGGGACGCTTGCAGGCTGCCGGCTTTGCCATCACGGAGTTGTGCTTGCAGCAGCGGGCGCCCCAACCCCTGGCGGGCCTCGACTGGCGGCAGCAGCAGCAAAGCTGGGAACAACATCCCAGCCGCAGCCAGAAGGGGAAAGACATCTGCCAGCGGTGTCAAACACCCACACCCCAAGGGGAGTTGCAACGCTGGGGGCACTGCTGCTTCTGCCAGCAGCAATCCCTACCGCCACCACCCCATCCTGGGCAGAATCCCAGGTGATAAGTTGTCTCCACTGCTGCGGCAACACATGCGCTATGCCGTGATCGGGACGGGAGCCATCGGTGGCTTTTATGGGGCAAAGCTCCAACGCTCCGGGCTGGAGGTTCACTTTCTGCTGAACAAGGACTATGCCCACGTGAAGCGCCATGGGCTAAAGGTCTACTCCAAGGATGGTGATTTCTGCCTGCCTGTTATCAATGCTCACGCCGAACCAGCCACAATCCCGATATGCGATGTGGTGTTGATCGCCCTTAAAACAACACAGAATGATCGGCTGAAGGATCTTTTGCCGCCGTGGGTGGTAGACCAGGGCATTCTCCTGACCCTGCAAAATGGTTTGGGAGTGGAACCACAACTTGCTCAACTGGTTCACCCAAACCGGTTGATCCTTGGGGGGCTTTGTTTTATCTGCTCCCATCGGAGTGGGCCGGGTACAATCCACCACCAGGATTATGGCTCCCTCACCATCGGCGCCTATGGGGACAAGTACAAACCCCAGGGGGTGACCCCCCTGCTGGAGACCATGGCCAACCACTGGCGCCGGGCGGGTGTGGACACTGTCATCACCCCGGATCTGGGCTATGCGCGCTGGAAAAAGCTGCTCTGGAATGTGCCATTCAATGGTCTCTCCGTGGTGCTCTCAGCCACCACAACGGAGATGATGGCCAACCCCCAAATCCGTGCCCTGGCCAGGGGCTTGATGGAAGAAGTTCAGCAGGCGGCCGCCAGCCAAGGGGTGGTCATCCCCACCGCGGACCTGGAGCAGATGCTCCGCAGCACAATGACCATGGCCCCCTACGTCACCAGCATGAAGCGGGACTATGATCACAAGATGCCTTTGGAGCTGGACGCCATCCTCGGTTATCCCCTTGCCGTGGCGCGTCGCAAGGGGGTGGCGCCCCCCAGGATGACCATGCTGCACCAGTTGCTTCAACACCTGGACCAGCAGAATCAGCACCCTGACGTCGGGGCTCCGGCGGTGGCGTCAGCCTGAGGGGGCTCAGTACGGGAGGCTCAGCAGGTGGCAATGGGCATCCGCCAACCCGTCCCGAATGCCCGGCCACTCACCTTCAAGACCGGTGGCGCCTGGCGCCGCTTGAATTCCGCCCGACGCAGCAGGGACCAGATGTGTTGCACTAGCGCTGGATCGTCCCCCCCCATGATCAGTTGGTCCGGGGTGTGGTGCTGCTCCACCAGCTTCTTGAGGATGGGGTCGAGAATGGTGTAATCCGGCAGGGAGTCGCTGTCCTTCTGGTTGGGGCGTAACTCCGCACTGGGGGGTTTACTGAGGATGGCCTCCGGAATCAGCGGTCCCTGGCCTGGTAACCCCGCCCTGCAGCGCTGCTGCTGGGCTGCCGGGCTATTGAGCCAACGGCAAAGGCGGTAAACGTCGGTTTTGTAGAGATCGCCAATCACCGCCAGCCCGCCGTTCATGTCGCCATAGAGGGTGCAATACCCCACCGCCAACTCCGACTTGTTGCCCGTGGACAACAACAGACGACCCTCCGCATTGGCTATGGCCATCAGCAGGGTGCCGCGAATCCGGGACTGGAGATTTTCCGCCGTCACCCCGTCAGGGTCTTTCCCCAAAGCAGGGTGCAACGCCTGGGCAAACGCATCCACCAGGGGGGTGATGGGTGCCGTGGTGGTACCCATGCCCAACCGCCGGGCCAGTGCATGGGCATCGGCAACAGAACCAGGGGAGCTGAAGGATGAGGGCATCAGCAGGCCGCGCAACTGCCGGGGACCAAGGGCAGCGGCGGCCACACAGGCCACGAGGGCGGAGTCAATGCCGCCACTGAGCCCCAACACCGCAGAGCGAAAACCACACTTGCGGGCGTAGTCCCCAAGCCCCAATACCAGCACCTCCCAGAGTTGCTCCTGGGGGGATGTGACGGCCATGGGGGGGGCGCCCCCTTGTGCCGCCCGGTCATGGGGCATCTGACTATGGGGCAGTGCCAAGTGGACCCAATGGGTGGCCGGATGGGTTGAGGGCAACTGCAAGGCAATGGTGCCCTGGGGATCCACCACAAAGCTGTTGCCGTCAAACACCAGTTCATCGTTGCCCCCCACCTGGTTTACATAGACCACCGGACATCCCAGGCGGGCGGCAGCCGCGGTGGCCAACTGCTGGCGCAGCACCTGCTTGCCCACCGCAAAGGGGGAAGCGGAGAGATTCACCATCACATCCGGCGCCAGAGGCGCCAACTCGGCGACAGGATCACAGTCGTAGGTGGGGTGGCGAGGGTGTTGCGGATCAGTCCAGAGGTCTTCACAGATGGTGATGGCCAGCCGCAGGGGCCGCCCCGCCAGAGGAATCTCCACCAGACATGGCTGGTGCCCCAGACGGAAATAGCGTCGCTCGTCGAACACGTCATAGCTGGGGAGGAGTCGCTTGGCGGCCACCGCTCGCCAGCCACCGCCCCCCAGCAGGGCGGCGCTGTTGTGGAGGGGGCAATCCCCCCCATCCGCCAAGGGGGTTACCACCCCCATGAGCACCCAGAGGTGCTGGGGCAATGCCTGGGCCAGGGCATCCAGCACCTTCTGCTGCCGCCGTAACATACTGGGCAGCAGCAGCAAATCCCGGGGGGGATAACCCCAGAGCACCAACTCCGGTGCCACCAGCACCTGAACACCCGCCGCGGCGGCCTGCCGGGCAGCCACCAGCACCTGACGGCTGTTTCCCTCCAGATCACCCACCAGGGGATTGAGCTGCGCCAGGCCGATGCAGAGGTTCAACCCCATGTTCACAGGCACCTTGACCCCAATGGGCTGATGCCCAGGCTGTGGTTGGGATTGAGGATGGTCATGGCTGGGCATCATGGGCCTGGACATCATGGGGCGTGAATCCGTAGAGCCCCTGGGACACCAGGATGGGCAATAATTCCTTCGGCACCAGGGCTGGATTGGGCTGTTGGCGGATCTGGGAGCTGGCGACCGGTGGGATGCACAACGGGAGCACCTCCAGGTGGGCGCCAGACGCCTGAAGCCGTGCCATGGCCTCCTCCGGTGGGGGCCAGTTGCTCCGTGGAATCACAGCCAGACAACAGCAACGCAACAACTCGGCAGACCGATACCAGCCGGGAATCTGTGGCAGCAGGTCTACCCCCACCACAAACAACAGACGGGCGGAGGGGAAGCAGGCCCGGGCCGCCTGGACGCTTTCCAGGGCGCGCCGGCTGCTGAAGTCTTGCCGCAACTCCAGGCGGCACCCTTGGCATCGCCGGGTCTTGAGGCCATCCACAACCGTCTGGAGCAGTTGGCAGCGGACCGCCAAGGGCGCGCCATGGCTTTTCAAAGGGTTGTTGCTGGCCCATGTGGCCACCATGGGGTAACGCCGGCCCAAACCAGCCAGAATGCTCTGGTGACCAATGGTGGGCGGATCGGCGCTGGTGCCGAACAGGGCCATGGTGGTGGGCGGAGACTGGGCACTCATGGCAGCAAGGCGGCGTCTTTCCGGGGGAAGGGCTCACCATGGAGTTCCTCCTCCTGGGGCCAGCACAGCCACGGGGGATGGGGGCGCTGCTGTTGGATCAGCCGCTCTGCCATAGTGGCCGATGGGGACAACCGCAAGATCTCTCCTGCCACCAGCTTGTGGGCCGTGAGACGCCCCAGGAGACGGGTGGTCTGCACCGCAAGGGTCGCCTGGGCCAAGGCCACAGGACCGGCGGGGGCCAGGGTGATACCTCCTGTGAGTGGTGCTGCCACCAGGAGCAGGTGCTTCACAAGACCCAAAATCCCCTGCAAGCCCAACTGGGCCCCACCCACCCACACCAGATTGGCCCCCAGTTGCCGTAGCAGGGCTTGCCGCTGGGGACCGGCCTTGGGAAGGGGGATACCATAGAGATGGGCCAACTGCACAATCAAGCCCGTATCAGCTGTGGCGGCGCCCGCCAGATCCACCAGCATGACCGGGTTCATGGCCAGGCCCGCCGCCTTGGCGGCGGCATAGCGGCCAATCAACTGCTGGGCCCGGGCCCGGCGCTGCTGGAGGCGGCAACCCATGAGCTGGCGTTGGAAGCGGGCCGCGGCTTGCAGGCTGTTGAGCGCCAACAGGCGAGTGCCATCGGACTGCCACAGCCGTAGCAACGCCTCCTGGAGGGGCCGCACCTGGGGTGGCGCCGCCCTGCTGCGGATCCTGCCATCGGGGAGTTGCCGCGGTTGGCGGGGCGCTGCGGCAATCACCAAGGGGGCGGTCCGGATCACCCCATCACCCAGCAGCTGCCGCACCCGACCACTGATGGCTGCCACCAGCTGCCGGCGTTCCGCCGTGGCCCAGGTGTCGGCACGGTTCAGCGCCAGGAGCACGGGTTTTCCGCAACGGCGCAGCTCCGTTAACGCCGTGGCCTCCGGGGCAGAGATGTCCCCACCGAGCACCAGAAGCACCAAATCAGCCCCCATGGCCAAACGGCGGGCCAGACGCCCTTGAGCTGCGGCCTGGATCTCGTCCAACCCCGGTGTGTCCACAAGGTCCACAGCCTGCAGGCCGGGGATGGGTGCAGGGGGCGCCCATAGGGCCTGTTGCTGCTGGCGGGTGCAGCCATGGGCCACGTCCACGGCAAAGCAGGGGGCGGGCAACAGGGCATTGAGCACACTGGATTTGCCCACCCCAACCCGACCGAACACCACCAGACGGGGGCGCCGCCGGGCCAGGCGTTGCAGTTGGCGATCCACCGCCTGCAGGTGGGGTCCCAGGCGGCTTTGCTCCCGTGGAGAGAGCACCAACCGCCGCCGCCAGTGCTCCAGCAGGGCCAGCACCTGGTCCGCCGTGTCGCCACCAGTGGCCAGTGGGGTCATGGTCATTGGGATTGGGGGAGGGGACGCCAGCCGGCCAGCCAAGCCAGGACGGCATCAGCGTCGATCACACCGGCAAAACCGCCAAACTCATCCACCACCACCCGCACCCGGTTGCTGTGCTGACGGAAATCCATCAACAACTGATCGGCACGGATCATTTCCGGAACAAACACCACGGGCTCACTGAGTTCCGCCAGGGAGCGCCCCCCAAGGCCCTGCACCAGGGCAGCCAGAAGCGCTTCCCGGCTGGCCACCCCCAGCACATGGTCCACCGCCTCCCCCAGGATGACCCACCAGGGGTCATCCCGCTCCAGGAGAACGGCTTCCACATTGGTCAACCGCTCTGAAGCGGCCAGGGTGGGAACCGCCACCCGGGGCATCATCAGTTCACTGGCCCGTAAATCATTCAGTTGGAACACCTTGCCGATCATGGCCGCCTCGTCGGCCTCAATGCGGCCCTGCTGGTGGCCAAGACGGGTCAGCAGACGGATTTCCGCCTCATCGGTGACGTGGGTGCTCTGGGCCGTCAACACCGGCGCCAGCCGCTCAAGAATGAACACCAGCGGCAGTAGCAGCCGGGTCAGGTGCAGCAGGATGGGGGCAACAACCAGGGACACCTGCACATTGAAGCGGGCCCCCAGGGCTTTGGGCAGGATCTCTCCCACCAGAATCACCAACAGGGTGAACAGTGTGGAAAAGATGGCCACCCACTGGCTGGGCCACGCCAGTTGTTCCACAATCACCCAGCCGGCAAAGCTGCCCAGCATGAGGCTGCCGAAGATATTGAACATGTTGTTAATCACCACCACGGTCGTCAGCGTCCGCCCCAACTGAAGCCGCAGACGTTTCAGGCTGGTGGCGCCAGGGACGCCGCGGCGGCAGAGGTCCTGGACCTGGAGGGGGGTGGTGGTCATAATGGCTGCTTCGCTGCCGGAGCAGACGGCAGATCCCAGCACCAGCCCCACCGCAATCAGGAGAAGTCCACCCAGGGCATTCACCATCGCCACCTCAGACTGGCCATCCCTTCCCCTGGC
Source organism: Prochlorococcaceae cyanobacterium jk18x1bzbins.87 (assembly GCA_022826535.1). Taxonomy (GTDB): domain Bacteria; phylum Cyanobacteriota; class Cyanobacteriia; order PCC-6307; family Cyanobiaceae; genus Synechococcus_B. Next base: position 2,727 of record JAJDUS010000088.1, on the reverse strand, counting down.
CTCCCCGCAGATGAATTGGACCGGGTCACACTGCACCTGACACACACTTTTTATTTAACCGTTTCCCACCATCCCTGCACATCGTGAATTTTCCCCTGGACCATTCCCCCCATGCCCAGCGCCGCCAGCGTCTCCTGGCCAGCCTGGAGGAGGATGCCGCGGTGGTGCTGCCCGCCGCCCATCTGGTGACCCACCACGCTGATGTGCATCACCGCTTCCGACAAGACAGCGATTTCTTTTATCTCTGCGGCCTGGACGAAGCCAATGCCGTGGCGGTGCTCCGCGGCCAGGGATCAGGGGGCGCCCAGGATCCGCGCTTTGTGTTGTTTGTGGAGCCACGGGATCCCATGGCTGAAGTGTGGAACGGTCGGCGCTGGGGCGTGGAAGGGGCCATGGAGCACTTCGGCGCCGAGGCGGCCCATCCCATCGGGGAGCTGGCTGAACACCTGGACGGCTATCTCCACGGCGCACGACGCATCGGCTTCCGGGTGGGTCGCCATCCCCATGTGGAACCGCTGGTGTTGAGGGTCTGGGCCCAGCAGTTGGAGCGGAGCCAGCGGCAGGGGGGGCACACCGCCAGCCTCTTCGATGTGAGCGCCGCCATCCATGCCATGCGCCTCCGTAAGGAGCCTGGGGAGTTGGAGCGGATGCGGGAAGCGGCCCGCATCAGTTGTGGGGCCCATGAACAAGCCCGACAGGTGGCCCAGGCGGGCATGGGGGAATACCAGATTGAGGCCCTGCTGGAGGGCCACTTCCGTAATGCCGGGGCGCGCCAGCCCGCCTACCCCTCCATCGTGGCAGGGGGAGACAACGCCTGCATCCTCCACTACACCAGCAATCAGGACCCGCTCCGGGATGGGGAGCTGCTGCTCATTGATGCCGGTTGCAGCCTGGTGGACTACTACAATGCCGACATCACCCGCACCTTCCCCGTCAATGGACGCTTCAGCGGGGAGCAGCGGGCCCTCTACGAATTGGTGCTCACCGCCCAGCGCCAGGCCATTGCCGCTGTGCAACCGGGGAGCAGTTCAGCCAGGGTGCATAACGCGGCGGTGGCGGTGCTGGTGGATGGGCTGCTGGAACTGGGCCTTCTGCAGGGCGACCGGGACGCCATCATCACCAACCATGACTATCGCCACCTCTATCCCCACCGCACCGGCCATTGGCTGGGTCTGGACGTACACGACGTGGGGGCATCCCGACTGGGGGATCACCACACCGCCCTGGAACCCGGCATGGTGCTCACCGTTGAGCCAGGGCTCTACATCAGCAACCGCCTGCCCATTCCGGAAGGCCAACCCGAGATTCCCCACCACTGGCAAGGGATCGGCATCCGCATCGAAGATGATGTGGCGGTGACAGCCACCGGCCATGAGGTGTTGACGGCGGCAGCCCTGAAGGAACTCCAAGAGATGGAGCGCTGAAGGGATGCTCCCGGAGATACAAAAGGGACAACGTGGTAGAATCGTTAGCGCAGTGGATCTCGAAAGCGTAGGTTGATGCCAGAGGAAATGGGGGAGAAAGCTGCAAGCTCTGAGCACAGTCAGGCCTTGGAGTCGGAGAAGTCCACAAGCTCCGAGTCTGGCCCGGTCTCGGAGTTGGAGAAGGTCGCAAGCTCTGAGCACAGTCAGGCCTTGGAGCCGAAGAAGGCCGCAAGCTCTGAGTCTGGCCCGGCCTTGGAGCCGGAGAAGTCCACAAGCTCTGAGTCTGGCCCGGTCTCGGATTCGGAGAAGGTCACAAGCCCTGAGTCCGGTCAGGCCGTGGAGACGGAGAAGGCCGCAAGCCCTGAGTCCGGTCAGGCCGTGGAGACGGAGAAGGCCGCAAGCCCTGAGTCCGGTCAGGCCGTGGAGATGGAGAAGGCCGCAAGCCCTGAGCACAGCCTGGTCTCGGAGATGGAGAAGGTCACAAGCCCTGAGCACAGCCTGGTCTCGGAGACGGAGAAGGTCGCAAGCTCTGAGCCAGGCCAGGCCTTCAAGCCGGAGAAGCCCGAAAGGTCTAAGCCCAGCCAGGCCTTGGAGTCGGAGAAGGCCGCAAGCCCTGAGACCGGACAGGTCTTGAACAAGTCCCTTGCGGATCTCGCCGTTGAGTCATGGCGCTTCAGCAAGGTGTTTGCCAAGGTTCTGCAGAAGTTGGGCGCATGGGACGCAGGGGAGGCGGGCAGGTACAAGGGGAAACTATCCTGGTTTCAGGGAAGACTTGAAGAGGCGCTCAAGGACGCAGGCCTGAAAATTGTGGATGTGCAGGGTCAACGGTTTGATCCTGGCGTGGCGGCAACCCCCCTCAACGGTGGGGACTTTGGCGCTGAAGATGCGCTGGTCATTGATCGGATGATCGAGCCCATCATCATGGGACCGGACGGCGTTGTGCGCCCGGGAACCGTAATGCTCAGAAAGGAGGCATCATCATGAAGTGCTACGTCGGCATTGATCTGGGCACCACCAACAGTGCCATCTGTTCCTACGAGGATGGCCGAATCCGCATCTGGAAGAGCCCGGAGCAGAATGACGTCACCCCATCGGCCATCTACATCGGCCCTCGGGGCAACAAGTATGTGGGGAGGCGTGCGTACGACTCGGCGCCCCGCAATCCGGAGAACGTGGCCATGCTGTTCAAGCGCTTCATGGGCACCAGCACCCCCATCAAGCTGCCCAAGGCCAAGCTGCCTGACAGCTCTGAGGAAGCCGGCATCACCATGACCCCGGAGGAGTGCTCATCAGAGATCCTGCG
>JAJDUS010000124.1 GCA_022826535.1 Prochlorococcaceae cyanobacterium jk18x1bzbins.87 | reverse complement strand
CGGACTTTGAGCCCCGCCATCCCCCCATGAATGTCCATCTGCGCCCCCAAGGGTCCACCACCACGGTGGAAGGGATGTTGTGGCCTGCAACAGTTTCTTGACGGACCTGGGCCATTGGCAGCGTTCATGTCCCCAGGAGGCCGTACCCACTTGACCATGGACTCTGCCGTGGAGGGCCAGCCCATGGGCCCGGATCTGGCGCTGGCCATCCACACCTCCAGTCCTGATCTGGCCATGGCGTTGGCGCCGTTCCCCTGGTCAGGGGATGGGCCCCTGTCCCTTTCCTGCAAGGCAACGGAACAGGCCTGGCCAATGTGCTGTATCAGGAATTGCAGACCCTCTTGTCAGTGTACCAATGGCGTCGGCTGGCGGCCCTGGCGGTGGCCACTGGACCCGGGGGCTTCACGCTCCCGTCGCGCCAGATTCCACTCCGATGGTTCGGTGGCCACTGGACCCGGGGGCTTCACAGGTAACCGCCTGGGGGTGGTCCTGGCCCGAACCATGGCCCGGAATTTACAAATCCCCCTGTTTGGTTGCGGCAGTTTTGTTCTCATGGCCCAACATCTGCTCCAGGAGCACCCTGAAGGCTGCACCATTCAACTGGAGCAAACGTTGCGGAAACGTGGGTGGATCCGGGGGCGTTACCGGATCACGGCCGATGGTAGCGTGGAGGAGCGGCAGGCGCCCCAACTCCTGACAACCGCCATGGCCCCTGGAAAGGATGCGCCATGGCTCCGTCACCCTGCCCTGGTGGAGCCGGCCACCGATGTGGTGGAACTGTTACGGGTGCTCATGGAGCGTCACGCCTTGGGTGACCCTGGTCACTGGCAAGGGGTGCTGCCGTTGTATCCAGCAGCCGCGGTGGAGCACCCATGAGAGAGCTGATCATCATGGTCAAGGTGCTCAGCGCCCTGGTCAGGGTCATCGAAGAGCACTCCATCAGTGATGATGGTCAGGACTCATCACCAGAAGAGAATAATAGCAGCCCCTGGGCCGTCAAGCAATGGACGGGACAGGGGCTGGCAGGGGATTGGGGGCTGCTTTAAGTCCTTGGCAGTCCATTGGCAAGGTTTCTGATGTCCAAAGACGGTGGATTCCCGCTTTTGCGGGAATGAATCCTGGGATGTGCATCGAAGGCGTTTGCGCGGGTAAGCTGGAAAAGCCCCTCAGCTTACCTTGTTACCGTCTTTGCCGTCAGCCGTTGGGGAATGGTTGGCCCCCACCGCATGGGGAGCCGTCAGAGCCAGTGAGGTGAGGGATGAGCCAAAGGCCAGCGATGAGGGCTGACAACAGAGCCCTTGGGCAGAAAATCAGGCCGGGTATTGGAGGCCAGGTATTGGAGGCCAGGTATTGGAGGCCGTCACCACGGCCAGGAAAGCTTGAAGCAGCCCCACCCGTTCCACCCTGCCCCCACGCAAGCATTGGGGACCTGGTGGGGGCAAAGCTGGCCTGTGCCAGGACGATGGGGAAGGGTAGTGGATTCCCGGATTGTGGGGGAAGGATAAAGGAGGCGGCAATGACGGGGAGAATCTGGGCATGGGCGGCAGGGGGATTGGGGCTGGCCTAGAGTCAGCCGCGATAAGGGTAGGTTCAGCGTGACCTGGGTAACTTCACTGAAGCAGCTTCTGACCGGTCAACCGGCCCGGACCGGGGGACCGGCACAGACATGCTGGCCCGGTCTGGTGGAACACTACCGGCCCTGGCTACCCGTTGGCGGGAGCACCCCCATCATCACCCTGCTGGAAGGCAACACACCCTTGCTGCGGGCACCAGCCCTGGAGAAGCGGATTGGCCGTGGCGTGCGGGTGTTCTTGAAGGTGGATGGTCTGAATCCTACAGGCAGCTTCAAGGATCGGGGCATGACCATGGCCATCAGCAAGGCCAAAGAAGCAGGGGCCACGGCTGTCATTTGCGCCAGCACAGGCAATACATCAGCAGCGGCAGCAGCCTATGCCCGGCGTGGGGGGCTGCGGGCCTTTGCTGTGATCCCGGATGGTTATGTGGCCAAGGGGAAGCTGGCCCAGGCCCTGCTTTACGGCGCTGACGTGCTGGCCATTCAGGGAAACTTCGACCAGGCCCTTGCCATTACCCAGGACCTGGCAGAGCGCTACCCTGTTATCCTGGTGAACTCCATCAATCCCTACCGCCTGCAGGGGCAGAAAACGGCTGCATTTGAAGTGGTGGATGCCCTGGGGGATGCTCCGGACTGGCTTTGCATTCCCATGGGCAATGCTGGCAATATCAGTGCCTACTGGATGGGTTTTCAGGAGTACAGGAAGGCTGGTCTGAGTCGGAAGCTTCCCCTCATGTGTGGATTTCAGGCCAGCGGTTCCGCTCCATTGGTTTTGGGATCTCCTGTGGCCAATCCCGCAACCATTGCCACAGCCATCCGCATCGGCAACCCGGCCAACTGGGGGAAAGCCCTGGAGGTGCGCCAAGAGAGTGGCGGGCGTTTTGCATCCGTGAGCGATGGGGATATCCTGGCAGCCTACCAGGTGTTGGCCACGGAAGAGGGGGTGTTCTGTGAACCGGCTAGCGCCGCCTCCGTGGCCGGGATGCTCAAGCACGCCACCGCGATTCCCACGGAAGCACAGGTTGTTTGCGTGCTCACAGGAAACGGCCTGAAGGACCCAACCACAGCCCTGGAAAACAACCAGGCCAATCTCTACAGGGACTTGGCGCCAGAAGTAGATGTGGTGGCCCAGGTGATGGGGCTGTAATTCCCCAATCCGGGCCATGGCCCATGGTCTATGGACGAAAAAGAAACTGTCCCAATTCCACAGGGGACAGGGCTGTGGAAAAACCGGGGGATTCTGTGGAAAACCCTGTGGAAAACTGATGCCCCACCTGTGGAAAACCGAGAAACGGGTTCGGTTTCCACAAAAGCCTGTCCACAGTTTCCACAAGTTTTCCACAGGTGGGATTTCTACAAAAGCCTTGATATGACAGGGATTTACATGGGGATCTGGTGGGTTTTCCACAGTTTCCACAGGCTCTACTACGGCTGTTTTTGTTGTTGATTGATTTGATTCATCATCTCTTCGTGGGGCATTGGGCCCCATGGTGGACCTGTTGCCATTGGTCCCCTACCCTTTTTGTGGTTCCCCTTTGCTCCCCATGAAGCTGACCTGCTCGCAGGCTGCCCTTAACAGCAACCTTCAGTGCGTCAGCCGTGCTGTGGCCACCCGCCCCACCCATCCTGTGTTGGCCAATGTGCTGCTCACCGCTGATGAGGGAACCGACAGGGTAAGCCTCACCGGTTTTGATCTGAGCCTTGGCATCCAGACCACGTTTGCGGCCGCTGTGGAGCAATCCGGTGCCATCACCCTGCCCGCCCGACTCCTGGGGGACATCGTCTCCCGTCTGTCTACGGATAGCCCCTTATCGCTCCAGTCCTCCAGCGTCACCGGCCCGGATTCATCCGGCGATGGGGAGGGGAACAGTCTGTCGTTCCAACTGACGGCACGGACTGGCGCTTATGCCGTCAGGGGGATGCCGTCGGAGGACTTCCCCGAGTTGCCCATGGTGCAGAGCCCTGTGGCCATTCCGCTGCCGACGGTGGCCCTGCGGGATGGCCTGGCCCGCACCCTCTTTGCCACCAGTTCCGATGAGGCCAAGCAGATTCTCACGGGCGTCCATCTGGTGGTGTCCCCATCCAGTCTGGAATTTGCCGCCACCGATGGCCACCGCCTTGCTGTGCTGACCCAGTCCCATGGCAACAGCAGCGTGCAGGACGAGGGCTTTGCCGTCACCATCCCTGCACGATCCCTACGGGAATTGGAGCATCTCCTGCCGTCCCATGCTGATGAGACCATTGACCTCTACCATGACCAGAACCAGGTTGTGTTTCTCCGGGCCGATCAAGTGGTCACCAGCCGGACATTGGATGGGACCTATCCAAAATACGACCAACTCATTCCCGAATCCTTCAGCCGCTTCTTCACTGTGGATCGTGTGCTCATGATCACCGCCCTGGAGCGGGTGGCGGTCTTGGCGGATCAGCAAAACGGCGTGGTGAAATTCTCCGTTGCCATGGCTGAACGGCAACTGCGCATCTGCGCCGAGGTGCAGGACGTGGGCCGTGGGGATGAGTCGGTTCCCCTCCAGGATGGGGAGGGGAGCGACGTTGATGTGGCCTTTAATGTGCGCTACCTGCTGGATGGCCTCAAGGCGTTCTCCACACCGGACGTGAAGTTCCAGATGAATAACCCCACCAATCCCGTTGTTCTGCGACCCCATGGGGGGGAGATGAAGTTCACCTATCTGGTGATGCCCGTTCAGATTCGCAACTGATATCTTCCCCCTGCTCACCGCTCCAGGGGCTGCAACTGAGGATCACGGGCAATGGCGAACTGCTGTTGCAGAACAGAAAACTTCAGCTCCACCTCCTGCTGCTCACGCCCTGGGGATGAGCCCATGACAATTCCGGCCCCGGCGGTGAGCTTCAGGTGTTGTCCTTGCAATTGACCACAACGGATGGCCACCCGCAAATCTGCATCCCGGCAGTGGTCAACCCATCCGAGGGGCGCCCCATAGTACCCTCGTGGGAACCCTTCCAGGCTGCGGAGCCAACCCAGAGCTTCCCGCCGTGGCAAGCCAGCCACTGCTGGAGTGGGGTGCAGGGCCTCAGCCAGGTCCAGTAAGCGGTGACCATGGGCGTTGGCCTGGATGAGGGTATGCAAATGCATCAAGTTCCCATGGCGCGCCAGCCGGGGATAGGGGCGGCGCTGGGGGTTGAGCCCTTGGGAGCGGAGAGACCGAACGATGGCGTTGACCACCAACTCGTGCTCATGGCGGTTCTTGTTGGATCTCAGCAGTTGCTCCGCTCCGTTCCCGGTAACTCCCGTGGTCCCGGCCAGGCCATCACAGCGCAAGCGACCTGAGCGCAGTTCCAGGAGTCGCTCCGGTGATGCGCCCACAACAGCATTTCCCCCATGGCTGTTGGGGGATTGCCAGAGAAAACGGCAACTGCCCGGCTGGTGGCGCCGCAAGCTACGGAGCAGCGCAATGGGATTCAAGGGGGTGCTCAACAGCAGGTCTTGTTGGGCTGCCAGCACCAATTTGCACAGCTCCCCATGGTTGATCAGAGCCAGTGCCTGTTTGACGCTGCTTTGGAAAGGGTGCTGCCAGGAATCACTGCTGGCCACCAACGTTGGCAGGCAAAGGGGGGCTGGTGGGGGCTGCCTCAGGGCTTGGGCCTGTTCCCAGAGGGCTTCCGCCACGGACCGGGCCGTGATGGACCCCCCCAGGCTGCGCTGATGTAGAAGCCAGCAGTGGCGCCCCTGGCGCCCCAACTGCCAACGGGGCAGCACAATTGTTACGCCTGGTACGCCATCCCCATCGGTGTGACCAAAAAAGCTGAAGGCCAATACCAGCCTCGGGCGCTGGACGGCCTGCCAGGTTCCATGGGGGCAGACCAGGCGACTCAGGCTTGTATCAATAAAGCGCTGGGCCAATGCAAACCGCCGTGGTCCCCGCAACTCCAGGCTCTGCTCCACCCCTGTGGCCGCTAAGGTGAGCCCTGGCTGTCCATCCCAGATCCAGGTGAAGTCGTTCCGCTGCGGAAGCTGGGGCAACATCGGAAGCGGATCCAGTGGCGCAATGGGCATGCCAAGACAGAGCACCCCCTCTTCCCCCAAGCGCTGGGCACCCTCCTGGGCCATGGTCAGTAGGCTCCGGAAGGACATGGCAGCCAATCGAGGAATGCGGATCAGGGATGAATGGTTACGCAAAATTGTACAATTTATCCATTAACGCCATAAGCTGAAGCCCGTGAAAACCGAGGAGATGCAAGAGCAACGGCAGCATCTCTGGCAGGCTGCCATCAAGTGGCCCATGTACGCGGTGGCTGTGATGCCAGCCCTTGTGGCCGCCGGCTGGCTCCTGGGACCCGGCCGCACCGCATGGCGCCTGCAACCCCAGCAGTTGGCCCTCTTTCTGCTGGCCGCTGTGCTGTTACTGGCTTGGGAAAATCTTTGCAATGACTACTTTGATGCCCAAACCGGAATTGACCTCCACAAGCCCCACTCCTTGATCCAGCTCACTGGCACACCGAGGGTGGTGTTCGCTGGTGCCCAGCTTTGCTTTCTGCTCGGTCTCCTGCTCATGGCCCAGGCGGCCATGGCCAGCAGTTGGTGGCTGCTGGTGCTGGTGCTAGCGGCTTGTTGCTGTGGCTATCTCTATCAGGGGCCTCCATTTCGTTGGGGCTATCGAGGGTTGGGGGAGCCCCTCTGCTGGCTGGCCTTTGGCCCTCTGGCCACAGCCGCGGCCCTGGTGGGCCTCGGGACCCCTGCTCCGGGGTCTGGGGGGGGCGGACCACTGGATCCGGTCCTGGCCTCTCAACTGGGGTGTGGGCCTGCCCTGGCCACAACCCTGGTGTTGTTCTGCTCCCATTTTCACCAGGTGGAGGACGACTTGGCCCATGGCAAACGTTCACCGGTGCAGAGATTGGGGACGGCACGGGCTGCTGCCCTTGTTCCCTGGTTTGTGGCCCTTGTGCTTTTGGCGGAAGCGATTCCCGTTGTCTGGGGGGCATGGCCCCCTACGGCCCTGTTAGCCATGGCCAGCTTGCCGGTGGCTGTTCCCTTGATCCGTTGTCTGGGGCGATACCACAACCAGCCTGATCGCATTCGTCAAAGCAAGTTTCTGGCCTTGCGCTTCCAGATGGTGAATGGTGTGTTATTTACCTGTGGGTTAGCCCTGGGAGGGCTGACCGTGTCCAGTTGAATGATGGCGGATCATTGGCGTCTGCGCTGGAGGCCTCTCCTTCTGAGGCGCTGGCGGCGTGATGGGGGGCAACGGCAGGATCGGGGGTTGCGCCTGGAGTTGGATGATCCCCACGGACAGCAGGCTGTCGGAGAGATCAGCCCCTTGCCTGAACGCCACCGGCCAGGCGCTGATCCCCTCCACGGGGGCCACCTTCAGACACTGCAACACCAATTGGAGCAGCTGGATGCCACCGCAGGACGCCAGCAGATGGAGCACTGGCTTCGCCATAAGGCCCATCACCACCCTTGCACCGCCTTTGCCTTGGGCAGTGCCCTGTGGCGTCTGGAGCAGCAGGGCGGCGTCCGAGATAATCCCGGACCTGGGGGGCCTTGGCCAACGGTGGGCCTCCTGCCCTCTGGTCCCATGGCACTGACGGTGTTAAAGCAGGGCCTGGACCGTGGTTGGCGCTGTTGGAAGTGGAAAATCGGGGCCCTCCCCTGGCGGGAGGAGCAGCCGCTGCTGGCGGCGTTGTTGGCCATGGCTACCCCTGTGGATGGTCAACTGCGGCTGGACGCCAATGGCCGCCTGGATGCTGCTGCGCTCTCCCACTGGCTGGACGCCGCCACCGATCCCCACATCAGTTGGCTGGAGCAACCTTTGGCCCCAACGGATCCTCTCCTGCCGCAACTGCTGCGCCGCCCACCCATCCCCGGTGTGCAGTTGGCCCTTGATGAGTCCCTTGCCCATCTGGATCAGGTGGAGGACCTGCTCCAGGCCCCTCCCCCCAGCAGGCCGCTATTGGTGATCAAGCCCTCCCAACTGGGGGATCCCCGCCGACTGGCCCGCCTCCTGGAGGCCTGGCCCGGTCGCTGTGTCATCTCCAGTGGCTTTGAAGGGGGTCCGGGTCAGGCTGTGGTCCATGATCTGGCCCGACTGGCGGCGGTTGGAGGCAGTCCAGCCCCAGGCTTGGGGGCAACGGCCTGACCACCGGCTGTGGTGGGATACAAGCCCTGCCCTTCAGGACGGCTTCCCCTCTGCTAGCCCCGGCTCCGGATAAAACGCCAGGGCGGAAAAGCGAAAGCAGGACCCCACCACCCTCCACCACGACAGGGCCGTTGCCGGTCCCCTCTGCAGAGGGTCCCACAAGTGTCTGAATAGTGGTGCAAAACTGCCCCTTGATTGATGTTATCCTCGCCTCCCATCCTCTTGGCTATCTGATCATGGCCCGGTGCTCTGGGGGCTATGGCTGTGGCGGAGTGGGGCTGCTCATTGTCATGCTTTCCGTAGTCTGAGGGCTGATCTGAAGCAAGAGATGAGGGCTAGGGTCATGGACATCTCTTGTTGGGCTTGATGCAATGAGGATTGCCACGAGGGTCCAGTTGGTGCCATCTCCATGGGTCGCGGTCACAGCCCATGGGGCCATGGTGGAGAAGCTCCTTCGGAGGGCGTCTTCAGGATGGGCCTGTTGAGTGGGATCATTCTTCCATCTGCCTCCACTGCCCACTCTCAACCATTGGCGAGAGGCTTGGTTGGGTGCTTGCTTCAATCCTGATGCCTGCGTCGGTTCTCTCTGAATTTTCATGCTACCCGGAACTGGGGGGTAGGCTGGGGAAGCGCTCAACACAGGCGCCATGGCCGACAACTCAGCAATCGAATGGACCGATGCCACCTGGAATCCGGTGACCGGCTGCACCAAGGTCTCGCGAGGGTGTGACCACTGCTATGCGGAGCGCTTCGCTGAGCGTTGGCGGGGCATTCCTGGACATCCCTACGAGCAGGGCTTTGATCTACGTCTATGGAAATCACGGCTGGATCAGCCGGCGCAATGGCGCAGGCCACGGATGATCTTCGTCAACTCCATGGGGGATCTCTTCCACAAAAGCATCTCCGACGGGTTCATTGATCAGGTCTTTACACAGATGGAAGCTGTGGACCGCCATATCTACCAGGTGCTCACCAAGCGCAGCCTGCGGATGCGGGACTACCTCAAGGGCAGGTATGCCAACCACACCGCACCGCCCCATATCTGGTGTGGCGTCTCTGTTGAGGATCACAGGGTGTGCTCCCGCATCCGCCACCTCTCCATGGCGCCGGCGTCTGTTCGCTTCCTCTCCCTTGAACCCCTGTTGGGACCCCTGCCAGCCATGGACCTGGAGGGGATTTCCTGGGTCATCGTCGGTGGCGAAAGCGGTCCCCATGCCCGCCCCCTGCAGCCGGAGTGGGTTCGCCAAATCCGGGATCAATGCGCTGCCGCCGCCGTTCCCTTTTTCTTCAAGCAGTGGGGTGGGCACACACCCAAGGCTGGTGGTCGGCTATTGGAGGGGGTGGAATATAATGGTATGCCCCCTCTGCCCCAGTTTCTGGTGGGAAGTGGACACTCCTTCCCCGCCCTGGCATCAAGGGGCTAGCATCGAAACATCAGCCCTACCAGGTGGTCATCATGAAACGACCCTTTCCTAAAGCCCTCTGTCCAGGTCTGCTCCTGATCTCGGCTGCTTTGGCCACACCCCCCGTCCTTTCGTTTCCCAACAGCTCATCGATCTATCGCTTCCTGGAATCTGCCAGTCACCTGCAAGCGGAACTGGAAAAACTCGGTGTAACGGAGGAAACAGTACTTCGTGACTTTGAGACTTGGAGACAACAACGCTATGAACAAAGCAAGAGAGGACTGGTCTAGTGCCCAAAGAAATGAAGGCTCTCGCTGTAGATGCCAACATACTCATCAGTCTATTTCTCGGCAAGAAACTCAAACAGCTCGTAATAGATAACCTGGAAAACCTGAAAAACATTGAAATCTACGTTGCGGAATCTGTCTTCTCTGAAGTCAAGAATTTCATGTCAAGACATATTGAAGATCTATCCAGTCTCTCTCAATTTTTGGACACTATAGCTTCTTGGGGAGATACATTTACTTATTTAGAATCAATCACGACAATCGTAGACAATTCTGACTTGGAATTGATGAAAGAGGAAGCTTTGGCTCGCATCGGTCATCGGGATCCCAAAGACTGGCCCACGTTAGCTTTGGTGCTCAAGCTGGGCTGTCCTGTATGGACTGACGACAAAGACTTCTTTAGTGTTGGTGTACCTGTGTGGAGCAGCCAGACGATTGGACATTATCTAAAAATCTCATACCAAGACAGAACAGAGTAAGAAACCCGTGTTTTGGATAAGGGCGCCTTTACCTTCTACTTCTTCGCGTACCATGGGGAACCCCACATTAGGCTGCTGGACAAACTCCTGCTGCACCCTGACGCAAGCTAAGGGCAACATGGGCACCATCAGCATCCCCAGTCTCTCCGGGGCTTATGCAGAAGCCATTGATCGGGTCTTTGCGCAAATGGAAACTGTGGAGCGCCACGTCTACCAGGTGCTCACCAAGCGCAGCCTGCGAATGCGGGACTACCTCAAGGGCAGATGCGGAAATCGCACCGCCCCCACACCTGGCGTGGTGTTTCCGTGATCCGTGACCAGGGCAACGGCAACTGCTGGACCATGGGTTGAAGCCTGGGCCTGTGGCTACCGGCTGGATTCCGGGCAAAATAGTAATGTGGAACAATCCGAAGAGCAAGTTCAGCCATGAGAATCACCCAAGCACTCATGCTCCTCAGCGTGTTTGTAGGGCTGGCAACCCAGATCAGCCCTAGAGCCTGGCCACGGGACAACTGCAATCAGGGAGCCTTGGGGCCAGCCATTGGCTCCGGGCTGGTGAGGCAGGTTGGGCGCAAGCCAGTCTTCAGAGATCCGATCAATCTTCCCAGTTGCGATAAGACTGTCAGCGAGCTGATGATCGAGGCTTGCGGCAATGACCCGATCTAAGATCTTTTCTCTACAGGCAAGATCAAAGGCCATTGCTTCTGATCGGCTGTTGGGAGGGGTGGAGTACGATAAGATTCCCAAAGCCTTTGCGGAAAGCAACCTTGGCATCCTTTCAATGGCATCCTGACGAGCGGCCTCCCCAGATTGAGCCCCATAGCAAGGCCAAGCTGGAGGTGTTGCGGCACTACCTGCGCGCCTACTTTGATCGAATGGCTCTCAATCCCAAACGGGAGGAGATCAAATTGGATCTTGTGGATGGCTTTGCTGGCGGAGGAACGTTTCAAGATGGAGACAAGGTCTTGTCTGGATCGCCGCTGGTGATGCTTGAGGAGGCAGAAGCAGCCAGAGAACGACTAAACAGAAGACGCAACAAAACGCTTAAGATCAAGTGCGGTTTCTATTTTATTGATAAGAAAAAGTCCCATACAGATCATCTTCACAAGGCACTGACAGAGCGGGGCTATGAAATCGGTCAAGAGATAAAAATAGAGACTGGACTTTTTGAAGATAACGTAGAAAAGATTATCCGATCAATCCGTGAAAAACAGCCTCGTGCTGGTCGTGCAATTTTCCTCCTTGATCAAACTGGTTTCTCCAGCGTTAAATTAGATCTTGTTCGTCGTATTTTTAGCGCGTTGGCTACTGCAGAGGTCATCCTTACCTTTGCGGCTGACGCTCTTGTTAATCATCTGGCAGAAACTCCTCAGGTAATTAAGATGGTTGCACCAATAGAACTAACTGAGTCTCATATTTGTGATCTTATTCAGCGTCGTAGTGGGAGTGGAGGGAGGGCTCTTATTCAAAGGATGTTGCGGAATCAGATCCGTAGCGTCACGCAAGCAGCCTATGATACACCTTTTTTTATTCGTCCTGAAGTCTCACGACGTGCTCTGTGGTTTATTCATCTTTCCAGGCATCCAACAGCGCGTGACGTGATGATTCAGCAACACTGGAATATTCAAAATACATTCGAACATTATGGTACCGGTGGATTTGGGATGCTTGGATGGGACACATTGAAGGATTCTGAAACGCTTCCCTTATTTCAATTCAGAGAACTAGATAAAGAGGCAATGCAAGAACAACTTCTCAAAATGCTACCAGAAAAGCTGCTTAGTCTTGCCAGTGAGCAACCTGTGACAATTGATGCAATACACCATGCCCTTGCCAATCAGACAGCCGCACGTTTCTCTGATCTTGATAAAACTATTCTCCAGTTTGTGAAAGAAGGAGAATTTGACATTTTAGACGCAAATGGCAAAGCACGTTCAAGATCATTAAGGCTTCTAAAGCTTACAGATCAAATTACATTGCCTTCAACTCCACTAATTCCAGGGCTGTCCCGGTTGTAATAGGGACTTCCATAGGATAGCGATTAGAAGAGCTCTGGAGAAATCCCCTGATTTTTTGTCTAGCCTACACATTCTCTCCCCATGCGCTGAGACCACTCTCGATTACCCGCTCCAGCCAATCTCGGAAGTGCTTTTCGGCCACCTCAATTTTTACCGTCTCAACTCGAACTCGGAAACGGGGTTCAGCCACGACGTCACAATGCCAGTCCCTGGAGCCGGATCCATCTTGACTTTCTAACGGCCATGTCAGAAAAGCAGCCGCTGCATGAAGGTCTGCGGCCCGGCCCACCGCGTGTAGCGAGATGACGAACCTGGTTACCCTGTCTTCGAGTTCGGGTCTCTGGAGAGACAGCGACACCCAACGACGTGACCGGGTGAGGTCGGCGTAGTATTCCTGTGACCTTGCGGCTTCGATAATCTGCCAAGTCCACCAGTCTCGCTTGTCCGGCTCGTCGGTCAGAACACGAGCCTCCAGGAAGGGGACGCCTTGGTTCCCAATATTTCCGAAAGCGCGCTCAAGCTCACCCAACACCTCCTCAAGGCGAGTGCAGGCGACACCGATCAGATGTTCCATGACCTGGTTGGCCTGCTGCTGCGAGGCAACTCTGCGCCGACGTGCTCGCTCCGCAATCGTCTCTGCAAGGCGGACGACCGGCTGACCACGGAGTTCTCTCACGGAGCGAATCGCTTCATTCAGATCGCTAATTTGAATATCAGCAAAGAGGTCAACCAGCGGCTTCAGGTCGCCACGGTCAGCAGACTCCAGGGCATCAAGGTAGCGTTCCCTGTGGTCTTCATCCCGAACCACAAGAACGAGGGGCAATCAGCTTTCAGGAAGATAGCGGCGGTGAGGGCGCGTGCAACACGGCCGTTTCCGTCCTGAAATGGATGAATCTGTGTGAACCGGTGGTGGAGCCATGCCGCTTCCACCTCGGGGCATACATCAGAGTGTGCCTTATGCAACATCAGCAGATGGTCAATCTCGTCCTGTACAGCGTCAGGGGGACAGTATTCATGAATCGAACCGTCTGGTCTGGTGGGGTTGTTGCGCTGCTTCTTCCACTGCCCCTTCAGGAGCGGGACGGACGTGCGGTTCCCATCGGAATCCTTCGCTTCGCATGTCTTCTGGCTGAACGTAAGACAATGATGAAGTTCCTTGATGTAGGAGTCAGACAAGCGGCGATTACCGCCCACCAAGTCCATCACCATCTCAAGGGCTTGTCGCTGGTCCGTGATCAGTGCTCGGGCATTGCTGGAAATGCGACCTTGTGCATGGAAATTGCCCAGTGCCTCCATCCCCGCTTCAAGAATCTGAATCGTGATGCCACGGTTGACCGTGTATAGACGCTCGATAATTCCCGTCTCAATTGCCCACTGAAGCGCGAGCTTTTCACGGATTTTCCGGATCTTCGTTTCATCTCGAATGAGATCGCGGTCATCCATCCACTGTTTGCGGACCGCGCCAAGGTCCTCTCGGCACAGGTCCCTCCAGTCCGGCGGTAAATCGTCCAGTGGCTTCCACCTGTGAGCAATCAAAGATTCCATCGTGTCAGATGGGGCAGGCATGATGAGCCTAGCACTGCGGTGGGTGGATTTGGGCGTGTTCTACGGTAGGGCGCTTGGAAAACCCAGCAATCTTTCCCTGTAGGACGACCTTTGGCCATGGAGAAACCAAAGTGGGAAGGGACCAGGGGAAGCCTGGAAAACCTCAAAAACAGACCACAGAAGATTTCCACAAGACCAAACCAGGGCAAGGAGAGTTTTTCAGTTTTTCTCTATGTAGATTTGATTTTACCGCAAAACCCTAACCTTTGGTTGGCATCTCTGATTTCTTGCATTATTGGCAGACAATTGCCGACCGCGAGGCGTGCGACATCATTCAGGATTTCGACGATGGGTCGATCTTCGATTTTATGACTCAATTCTAGTGACATCATGGTATCAATAAGAATTCCAGCTAACTTGGTTTTTTCAAGTTTAGATCCAACTTTTTCTTTATATAAATTCTTAAGAGCAGCGCCAGGCTTGTTATCTTTCCTGGCATCAGAAATTTCGATACTATTAAAAGTTACCTTGTCTTGTGCTAGTTTCGTAAGTGCATCGGCAATTTCTTCACAAGAAAAATTATCAAACTCGAAAGAATTCTTCAAAGTTTTGACATATTTCTGCTGTGTCACATATCGTTGATTACTGTGAATCGACCTTGCCTTGAGCAAATCCTTCTCGAATTTCTCCGCACGACCTTCGTTATCAAGAATTACAAACGAAACTGTCTGATGATGATGCAAGTAGTCGATAAGGCGGATAATGCCGCCGGAACCCGCCTGATTTCCGGTTGCATTGTCCACACCACCTAAGTCGATGAGCTCAATACCGCACGTGCCGGGATGTAAGCCATAGTACTCTTCAAATATGCGTGTAACGGCAATTTCCTCGGTCTGACCCTCAACAAAGAGGCAAAGCCGGGGCTGGGGGTTGATGCCAAAGCGGTTGGCGACAAACTCCAGGTAACGCCGGGTGTCCTTGCGGACTTCTAGCTCAGGGACAGGAGTGATGATGGTTCTGGAGACTTCGTTAGGGTTAGGAAGATTATCTCCATACAGATTCTTATACAGGAGGCGCAGCATTTGTGCGCCGTAGCGTATGGTTTCACTACGCAGCGCAGCACCCTTGAGCTTCTTGCGCTCGTCAATAGAGATGAACTGAGTGAGTTGGTACCAGGCCTCTATCGGGTCACAATCAGATTGATCTATGGCCAACCTTTTGTATGCGTGACGTAGCTTCTCCGGCGTAAGACTGTAGAGCGTCTTGATTCTCTTGGGATCCCAGCGCTGCGCCTCCCGACGCCAATCCCAATCAGGGGAGCTGACGGTGATCCAAGCATCGAAGGAAGGCTCACACCCCCCAGTTCGTCTGGTGCGCATATCAGTCTGAGTTTCCGGGAAATATCGGTTTGATATGTGCTGGCAGAGCAATGCGACTGCGCGATAGTATTGGCAATCGCGCAATTTCGAAGCGCCCATTTTAGCAATCTCCATTCTCTGATCGAGTTTCTCCTGCCAGTCGATTGGCCTGCATGTGGACTGTTCAAGATAGTAATCAAGCGGAAAAGAAGTAGTCATCCGAGATAGAACATGATGCAGATGATTAATTTGAAACACAGAATAATATCCCTCGCAATTCTGATCTGTGTGTGCCGGTACCACATGGTTTGAGGGTACGGCAGTCGTATCCTCTGCCAATCCTTTGGCGAACCAGTTATTGCCTTCTCTTGGAGGGATGTGGAATTTATCGGTTGGCTGCTGAGGTGTGCGTACTCGAAATACGGGGGCAAATAAACCGAGTCGTTCCAGGCGAATGAGCCGACTGCGGTCAATGGTGATGCCGCGCTTACGGCAGAATTGCACGAAACGATCAGTGCCCAGCAGCCGACAGCAGAGCATGGCGCCATCTTCCACGATGAGGCGTCCAACGTTATGAGGAATTGTCAGCAGGTTGGTCATGGTCGGAATCGCTTCCATCAGGAGTCTTCAGAATAGCAAGGCGAGCTTGCAAGGGAGGGGAGAAGTTGGTTGTTGTGGGGATGAGGGAGGATGGTAAAGTGGGGATCGGCTGGCAGACCGGCAAATTCTGCTTAGGGGCATCTCGAAAAATCGGACGAGCTTCCCACGTGGGATGCCTCGCACCATGAGTAAGCCAGTTGTGGAGAGGGTTTTATGAGACAGCAGGCTTTGCCACGTGAGGAGGGAAATTTTTCGTGGTGCCCTTAAGTTCATCGCGAATCGGAGAGATCAGGTCACCTTTATCATTCCCGATCTATCAATGGCTGGTGGGTTGGTCCGCCCCATAGAGCTTGATGGCTTCCATGGGATGCTCCCCCAGCCTTGCCCCGGACAAGGTCCATTCTAGGCTTCAGCCCCCTACCGCCTGCCTTTCTTCTTATCCCGCGTTGCAAGCCCCAACACCCCCTTCATCCCCTCATAAGCCATCAACAAATGCTCCACCCGCTCCCGCTCGGAGAGAAAGCCAGCACGCCGATAAAGCCGATCCACACCCCGGTCAAGAGCTTGGTGAGCTTTACGTAGATTGGGGGGCATGGTATCGGGGTCATAGAGATCAGCCAGGGTGGCGCCGGGATGGGCAGCGCGGGCATCCAGCACAGCTTGGGCCAGTGGTTCCAACTTGGACGGATTGGCTTCTTTGGATGGCATGGGGAAGGTGTTATAGACGAGGCCGATGGAATAACGGTAATCGCTCTTGAGCCGCCCACCGATATGGCGCAGCCAGGCCATATGCATGGCTGAGGTGAGCAGGGCGAAATCTGCTAAACTAGCTTCTTGAAGAGCGAAGACGAGATCACTTGGAATAGTTGGCGGTTCTAACCATCCCACCGGTACATACTCGCGCCGCTCCGAACTCACCTTTGGAACCACCAGAAACGGAGCGGTGGGAATAACATTGACGTGGTAAAGCGTCGGTGTTGCCGCAAGTTTCCGTGTCGGCGCACTCTTGCTGGCCTCACGGTAGGCACGAACGACGGCGATTCGTTTCCGCACCTGCGGCAGTCGTGTAAGGGTTGACGGCGGCGCATCGTGCAACGCCAAAATCCAACGTTCACTGCCCTGCAAGTATTCCCGTGCCCCAATGAAAGGGCGAAGGAATGGCTCTGCATCCGGTTCTGCATCCAGAAACCTCTCCCGCTCCTCTGCCGTGAATATGTAGTTGCCACCATCGATAGGTTTGGAGCCGATAATCAGCCGCCCCATCCCATTGATGGGCGCGCTTTCTTCCCGCACCACCAAATGCGGATCGGATAGCCCACTGGCATCGAACAGGTAAGGCGACAGCACCCCGTGACGGATCTCCTCCGGCTCGCCGTTGATATTGGGATAGCTAAACAGGCGCTTCTGCGGTCGTGCAGCCTCCTGGCGATCAAGGCCAAGAATCACCACATGCACATGGGCTTTGCCCCGTGCGTCTGATCCCCAGGCAAAGGTACGGTGGGCAAAGGCAATTTCCAGCTTGTAGCGATCAAACAGAAGCGGCCAGAGTTGGCCAACTTGTTCTCCTTGGGTGGTGGAATTGGTGGCAACGAAACCGATGCGAATTTTCCCTGCTTGTCCATAGTAGCCTGCCTTGATGAACCAGGCGCTGACGTAATCCAGAGTGCCGCCACTTTTTCCCAGTCCTGCAATCTGGCGCACCTGTTCCCTTTGCCCTGTCGTTTGATATTTGGCCCCCACAAACGGCGGATTACCAAACACAAACGAACAATCACCTGCTGCCAACACCCCCTCCCAATCCAGTTCCAAAGCATCCCCATGGACAATATGGGGTGATGTTTCCAGGGGGATCCGTACGAAGGTTTCTCCAAATTCCAGGCTGAGCCGGTTATTCATGATGTGGTCCATCATCCATAACGCCGTCTCGGCAATGCGGGCTGGAAATTCTCCCAGTTCAATGCCGTAGAATTGATCCACGTTCAGTTGGGAAAGGTCTGCTGCCCACCCTTTCAGTTGCCGGCTCCCATCCCGGTCCCTGGGATAGAGAGCTTTGAGAACATCGATTTCCAACAATCGCAATTCCCGGTAGGCAATGATCAGAAAATTGCCGCAACCACAGGCTGGATCAAAGAAGGTGAGGCCCCCCAGCTTCTTCTGGAATTGCCGCAGCGCTGTTTGACGTCGGCTGTCCTTACGGGCTTGTAGCCGCTCAAACTCGGCCCGCAGGTCGTCCATGAACAGGGGCTCAATCACTTTGAGGATGTTTTTCTCCGTGGTGTAGTGGGCCCCCTGGGCGCGCCGTTGCGCCGGGTCCATCACCGACTGGAACAACGCCCCGAAAATCGCCGGGGACACCTGGGACCAGTCAAACCGGCAGGCATCCAGCAGGGCGCTGCGCATGGCCCCGTTGCAGGCGACCATGGGCAGAGCCCCTGCGAACAGGTCCCCGTTGATGTAGGGGAAGCGGGCCAGGTCCTCATCCAACGTGGTGGGGCGTTGCTGGGCCGGGGTGTCCAGCACCTGGAAAAGCTGGGCCAGCCACGGCCCCAGATCGGCCCCGTCTTCACTGGTGCGGGTCTCCATGAGTTCCGTGAAACTGTCCCGGGGCTCGAAGATGCCGGTGTCGTCAGCGAAGAGGCAGAACACGATCCGCACCAGGAGCCGTTCCAGGTCATGGCCCCCATGCCCCGCCGCCGCCAACTGGTCATGGAGCAGCCCCACCAGCTCGGCGGCTTTGATGTTGACGGGGTCCTGATCCCGGAAGGTGCGCCGTTGCACCCCCAGGATGAAGCCAAAGGCTTCCACATGGCCGGGCAGCTCAGCCAGGGGGAAGGCCACGGTGTCCCCCTCGTCCAGATCGTAGAGTTGGAACGTCTGGAAATCGCTC
>JAJDUS010000039.1 GCA_022826535.1 Prochlorococcaceae cyanobacterium jk18x1bzbins.87 | reverse complement strand
AGCACCAGTGAAGTCCCTACATTGCCCCTCACCCAGGTTGGAGTTGCAGGCGACCACCTTTGCTGTGGCAGACCAGACCCCATGGAGCTTGCTGCTCATGCTCCCCTTGGTACACCAATCAGGCGGGGGGCACCCCCCTTGTTGAGGCTGGACGCCGTGGGATGGGCTTTGTGTCAGTGGCGTCAATCATCAGCACCTCTGGCTCTGGGGCATCAGGCGGCTCTGCGGAGTCGGATGCTGACAACTCAGAAAAGATCAGATCAAACACACCCTTGTCTCACCAGCGGCGGCAACGGTTGTCGAGGGTTGTGTGGGGGACATCGGCAGCAGGGGCACCCACCCAGCGCAGACCCTTCTGAATGACAGGGATGATGCCGCTCAACACCTTCCTGTCCTCCACACCCACACCGTTCCTTGGAAAACAAGGGGCAGATGCCATCAACCTGCTCCGCGCTGTGCTCCAACAACCGGGCCATCACCCATCTCCTCCTGCTCCTCTCTTGGACATCCCTCTCTGGCGACAGGATCATTCCTCATATGATGAGTCCTGCTCCTAAGCCCACATGCTTGACATTGTCCATCTGTCTTACTTCTGACCTGAATGCGAGTATCCCGAGATGGGACACCAGTTCATGGTACTCTCGTACCATTCAGTCATCAGCGAAGCGCCATGCAGCTACCTTTGAGCCTGAGCAAATCGATCCTCACGCCTGAGGAGAACACGACTGATGATGTTGTCCCCTTCAGTTCGCAGCTCCTGAAGTGGATTGGGAACAAGCAGCGCTTTGCCCCCATCATCATCTCATTCTTCCCGCATCGATTCCGGGTGTACCATGAGCCATTTCTCGGTTCCGGCGCTGTGCTTGGCGTGCTGGCCCCCAAGTATGCGGAGGCATCCGACAGCTTCAAGCCGCTCATTGATATCTGGCAGATGCTCCAAAGCAATCCCGAAGTGGTCAAGGACTGGTATCGTCGTCGCTGGCTGGAATTTCAAGAGGGCGACAGGGTGGAGAAGTATGAGAAGATCAAAGCGCGTTATAATGAGAAAGCGAATGCTGCGGACTTTCTGTTCCTGGTGCGGGCAGCCTACGGTGGTGTTGTCCGCTTCCGCAAAGCAGACGGCCATATGTCAACGCCTTGCGGGGTACACCAACCCATTCACTACAGATCCTTCAGCTGCCGTGTGAATGCGTGGTCAGAGAGGATTCGCGGATCCCGATTCCATCATCGAGAATATGAAGAATCCTTGGATCGTGCAGGAGAGGGAGATGTTGTATATTGTGATCCCCCCTATAGCCATAGCCAGGCGATCCTGTATGGGGCTCAAGGATTTTCGCCTGATGAGATGTTCCGCAAAATTGAAGCAGCGAAGCGGCGGGGAGTATTTGTGGCCCTTAGCCTCAATGCATCCAAGAAATCTGGAGATACAAGTTTTAACTACCCTATTCCATCCGGCTTCTTTGCCCGGGATGTGGCCATGAACTGTGGTCGATCAATGCTCAGACGCTTCCAAATGGGTGGGCAAACACTGGAGCATGAAGTGGTCACTGATCGTCTCTTGCTGACACACTAAAGGGAGAGAACGGGGAAGTGCCGGCCTGATGATGCAGGCTGGTCCTCAGCCAATCTTCTCAACAATTCAAGTGGCATGGTCATGCTTTCCCAATGCTCTCAAGAGGCTCTCCTTGGTGAAGTCAATGATCCATGGGGTGCGGCCTCGGCAAGCATGGAACGGCAGGGGACGGCATAGCTCCATGGCGGTCACGCCGGATCGGGCCATCAGGGCCCCATTGGTGACCCCTTCCCCGATGGGGCGGGCCAAGTGAAGCAGGCGATTGCCCACCACCGCATCCAACCACTGGCCACCGTCAGCCAGGGCTCCAGCAACCACCAGTTGGGCCAGTACCTTACGGCTTAATGTCCAACTGGCCACAACACCAGGCTTGCTGCCATAGATCTCCGCAATGCGGCGGAACATTTGCATGCTATTGAGAAAGACCAGCAGAACATCGGCCAAAGGCCAGGGCATAAAAGCTGTTTCCGTTGCAACTCTCAAGGCGGTGTCTCTGATGACCTTTTCTGCACGATCATCCAGTGTTTTTAATAGCTCGGTTTCCGCCAGGATAATCAGTCCACTGGCGGCAAAGATCCCCTTCTGTCTCTCAGCCAGCCGTTGGCTTCCCCGACTCGTGTCTTCCCGGCTTGCATAGACGGCAATCAGCCCATTGATCACCTTTCTCGCCAAATCCAGATCACCCACATCATTGGATGGCGCCAGGGAGCGCTCAGCCTTCTGACGGATCTCCTCAAGCGCATTGATCCTTTGAATGGCGCTCCACTCCTGGATGGCAACAGCAGTTGTCACAAGCACCAGAAGCCCCATCAGGACAAGGCCTGCCATGCCAAAAATGGCAGAGCGTTCCCATAATTCGTTCAGGGTGTCCCATAGGGAAATTCCACACAAGAATAAGATCGTGATGACCAGTAGTCCAAGAAGCCAGGTAAACCATGGCAAAGAAGCGGCGCCTGGGTGGGACTGCTTTGCCCCCGGAACAGCCTGCGGAACATCTTCTGGCTCCTCCGGCATTGGAATCAATAAACGTCCTGATCCCCCCTCTCCCGCTTTCTCAGGGTCCAGTTTCTCTGCCACAGGACAGGAGGCGGCCTCTTTCCGCAAACGTTGCTGCTCTGCACTCTGGCCTGGACCTTCAGGACCGGACGTCGATGGGGAAGATGCTTTTGGATGGGGTGACGGCAACCTGTCCCTGATCTCCAGAGCGGGTTGTGGACTCTCCCTTTCCGGTATTGGCAACCGTAAAGGCCCCCCCTCTCCCACTTTCTCAGGGTCTAATTTCTCTGCCACAGGACAGGAGGGGGTCTCTTTCCGCGAACGTTGCTGTTCTGCACTCTGGCCTGGATCTTCAGGACCGGACGTCGATGGGGAAGATGCTTTTGGATGGGGTGACAGCGATCTGTCCCCTACCGCCAGGCCAGGTTGTGGACCCTCCTCTTCCGGGATCGGAAACCGTAAAGACCTTCTTGGCCTACCGTTTTCTTCCTGGTCAGGTTTTGAACCTTCTTCAGCAGTGGAAAATCGTCGAGCTGTGTCGGTGGTCATTGTGCTTAGGGGGAGAATGAGAGAATAGCCGGTGTGTTGTCCTTGCTCTTAGAGCAAGTCTCCAATGAGAAACTGCAAAGCCTTATCGAGGCGAATATGGGGTAGCGGTCGCTCCCTGCTGCGGGGCTCCGGTAGGAATTTTGGAAAGGACATGGGACCATCCCGCCACTCCTTTTCACCTTTTCTTGCCTCTTTAAGTAGCTCACCAATATCGGGGAGTTCACCTGGATACTCATACCAACGATGCCGGCTGTCCTCCTTGCCAGACAGATAACCACAAACGCCATGGTAATTCATATTATCCTTTGTATAGGTGCGTTCTTCCGTTACTCTCAGAGCAGCGATGGACATGACTTTTGTTTTGGCGCCCTCATCTTCAGCTCTTTGGACCGATTGTCTAAGAACCCCATCTGGATACGTGCTGAGCTTGCCATGTTGGGAAGAATGTAAATGATCCGCCTTGGTGGCAGCGAAAAGGATCTTCTCCACTTTGCGACCTTGAAACCACTGGGTGAGCCACAGGTTCTGTCCTGGCTGAAAGACACTCAAGATGTCCCCCATGGCTTTACGCTGATCCTCAAAAGGCCCGGGTCCGGCCTCGATGGCTGCCATGACGTCCACAAGGACCACTTGCCTGTTGATTTTGCTGAGATAATTCTTAAAGAAGGGTTGAATTATTTTCTGTTTGTACTCCTCAAAACGGCTTTCAAATATTTTGTAGAGAGACTTCCCATCTGCGTGATTGCGCCGATACAGGGGCGCAAAGGTTAAAACTGCAGAATTCTTGCTATACTCTCCTGGCTGCAGAAACCGCCCGGGTGTGCAACTGGAATAGCCTTCGGCTCTCCGTGCATTCAGGTAGGCAGTGAATGTCCTGGCCAGGGACTGGGCATCCTCTTCATTGAATTTCGCCTCGGTATTGATTCGCTTAAGGTGTTTAAGATAGGCAATGGCCTCTTCTCGACCATCCAATGCCTCAAGAGATATTCTTTCCAGGCATTCACCAGACCAAGATATAAAATTCTTATCCATCATGGTCAGGTCAATCAACCATTCACCCGGAAAATCAATAATATACAAATGAATCGTCTCCTCAAATCTTCCCAGCCAGTCCCTGGAAGTCCTCCGGGTGCGGAGGGAGAGGCTCAACTTGCTCAAGCTTTCCGTGCCTGGAGGCCAGGCGGGGTCATCTTCCGAGATCATGGTGCGCAGGCGATCCTCAAAGGGAAAACGGGGAATGGTGGATTTCAGGTCAGGGGGAAGGTCGGTGGCCTTGATTCGTCCCTCATGGGCGGCGACCAACTCCACCATGGTCCCAGGGTTTTTCAGGCTGGCAATCAGGGATGTAATAAAGACCGTCTTCCCAGCGCGGCTCAGCCCTGTAACGCCTAACCAGACCACCCGCTCCAGCTCAGGAATGACGGCATCCAGAGCCCTCGCCGCGTTTGCTGCAGTTTCCATGAATGAGTCCAATGCCCCTCCTCCTTAAGACGCACCCGTCACCACCGCCCGCACCAGCCGGTCACCATTTTCCAGTCGGGCCACCACATCCATGCCAGCAGTCACCCGGCCAAATACGGCATAGCTGCCATCCAGTTGGGGCAAGTCCTCAAGGGCAACGTAGAACTGGGCACTGGCGGAATTGGGCAGTTGGGAGCGGGCCATGGCAAGGGCGCCCTGCCCATGGCGCAGTTTGAGCCGATCCCGTAGGCCCGGTTCGGTGAGCACCTGGCCATAGCGGGGGTGCGCCTCACCGGTAAGGGGAATCTCCAGGGGGATTTGCCGCTGCTGTCCCGTGTCGGGATCCACAAATCCCCCCGTCCCCAAGCGATTGGGTGGCGTTTGGGGATCAGCGCTGGCGGGATCACCCCCTTGGGCCACAAAACCGGGAATTACCCGGTGGAAGATGGTGCCGTCATAGACGCCACGCTTCACCAGATCCACAAAATTGCCGCTGGTGAGGGGAGCGGCTGTGCCATCCACTTCCACGGTGAAGTCCCCTTGACTGGTGGAGATGGTGATGGCGGCTTTGCCATCGAGGCAGGAGACGGGGCTGTTGGCGCAACCAGGATTCTGGGTCATGGTGTTTTGTGCTTCTGCACAGCTTGCCAGGAGAAGCAGGGGAACAGTGGCCAGAACCAGGGCGCTGCCGAAACGTTGGAGAGGGTTCCGCATGGTGTGTGTCTTGATGATGGGGAGGGGGGGTTAGTTGGCCCCTTGCAGGGGGACATCGAGGAAGCTGGCCAGGCGGGCGCCGCTGGCTTCCAACTCAGCCAATGCCATGGGCTGCCCCACGCCGGTGAGGGGAAGATCACGACGGCCCCGCAGCTTGAGGGCAAGACGCCGCCGTGGATTCAAGCCCTCGCGGATGTCCACCTTCACCGCTTGAATCTCGTCGAGGGGGAGATCCACCTGGATCCACTGACGAAAGCCCCGACGGCGCACCGTCAGGCGCCCACTGTCCTGGTTGAAACAGTTCTCGCCAGCCCCCACATCCAAAGCAATGCCGATCCAGAAATAGAGGGCCGTGAGGCTGCCGGCAATGCCGTAGAGACCCATCACCAGACCTTGGGGCACAAAGAGAAGCTGGGAGGGATGCCCCCCGGGCAGGAGGTCCAGTTGCCAATAGCTGGATGCGCTGGCCAGCAGGAAGCCGATGCCCCCAAGGCTGGTGATCAGGGCAACCCCGACATTGGAGTTGCGGCGGGATCCCTGGATTGTCTGGAGGATTTGCCCCTCGGAGTGGGTGGTGGCCTGAATGGTCATGGTGTGGTTTGGGGCGTGGAGCCAAGTGCGCCGCACCCCCTATGGAATGCAAACGTCAAAATTATCCTTACTCCCGCCAGCAGTTTGGCAGAAGATTGCCCCCTTGCCCCCTGGAGAATGCTTCCTCCCCCTGGTCTCAGGTTTGAACTCGTGACAATCAAGCCCAGGGACAGGTCAGGATTGTTACGCTCAATGCCGTATGCAACGCTCTGCCGGAGCTCTCTCGTATGACCATTGCTGTAGGGGGCGCGCCAGCAGCACGGGGGTGGTTTGACGTCCTCGATGACTGGCTGAAGCGCGACCGCTTTGTTTTTGTGGGCTGGTCCGGCCTGCTCCTGTTTCCCACCGCCTATCTGGCCTTGGGGGG
>JAJDUS010000071.1 GCA_022826535.1 Prochlorococcaceae cyanobacterium jk18x1bzbins.87 | reverse complement strand
GCACCGTCACCGTCTGGTCCGTGTTCCAGTTGCCGGAGTTGCCAGGGGTGAAGGTGAATGTTGCTTGCCTGCCGAACGGGCCGCTGCCAATCTTTACCCGTGCGGCTTCGCTGCCGCGGACCGTGACGGTGATATTCGCATCGGCGGGGTCGGTCTTCAGCACGATGGAGTAGGTTTTTTCCACCTCACTGGGACCGCCCAATTCCGTCAGGGCCATGGTCTCGATGGAAGGTAGCAACCCATCGTTGTCAATGATGTAGAAACTCGCCGCAGTTGTCCCGGCCCGCACCGTTCCCGGCAGATTATCGGTGTCAATCGTCACGCCGACGCCCTCATGACCCTCCACAAGGTTATCGTCCGTCGTGACGATGCTGAGCGTGGCTCTGGTCTGTCCTGCGGGGATGGTCACGCTGCTGGGGTTGGGCTCCGTGTAGTCGTCCGCTGTGCCGCGCGCAAAACCAGTCAGGGTCACCGGGATCTCCACATCGGCGCCAAGCGCCCCTGACAGGATCACGTGAATTTGGCCAGTCTCCCCTTCGTTGACGGTGTAAAACCCGTATATTCCGGTATTGCCAGGGTCCTGCAGATTGACTGTCGGGCGCGGGTCTGCCGTCACCGTGACGTCCACCGGATAAATGGTGGTGGTGGTGGGGTAGTTGGTGGTATCGGCAGTGGTGCTGATGAAAAGGGCGACGCGTCCGGAGCCCGCCTTCTTGCCGGTCACTGTCACCGTCTGGGGTGTGTTCCAGTCCGAGTCGGTGAAGGTGAGGGTGGCGGGGGAGATCGTGGCGCTCGTCCCCGTAATGCTGTTTCGGATCTCCACGGCGCCGCTGGGCTGGCTCTTCAGCACCACCGTGTAGGTGTCGGTCTCGTTGTTCTCCGCTACGGATACCTTGGCTTTGGATCTCACCACCCCATGGCCCGCATCGGTGGTGCTCACTGCGATGTTATTGATGGAAATGCCGTTGTAGGCACCGCTCGCAGCGGTGGCCGTATGGGTGAGGTTAAAGGTTTCGGCAGCGACGTCAGCGTCGTTCAGCGCCCGCACCGTCACCGTCTGGGCCACGGCCCAGTTGCCGTTCCCCGTTCCTGAACCAGAGCCGTTCCCGCCCGCCGTGAAGGTCAGGGTGTTCTGATTGCCACTGGTACCGGAATCAGTGTCCACTGCAACGGCGGTGGCGTCCCCGTTGGTCACCGTGATGGTCACATCCGCTGTGGGGTCCGTGTTCAGCACCACCGTGTAGGTTTTTTCCATCATGCTGGACGTTCCCAGCTCGGTCAGGGCCAGGGATGTTTCGGAGAGTGTAACGCCGTCGCTGGCGGCGGGACGGGCGCCATCCTTGAGGGTGATAGCCGTCAATTGTATGCTGTGTAGAAAACTAGTAAGTTCTATGACAATCGTCTCATCTCCCTCCGTAGTGTTGTCTGTGTTCGCACGGATAAGAAAGTCCAACTCGTAAGGCTCGTTGATAATTTGGAAAGTTGTATCATCAGCATTGAGTTGAAGTTTGCTGCCACCGTTGTCGATATCCCGCAGATTGAAATCGTCAGTTTCAGCGGTTCCCCCGTCAGCAGTGCTACTAGCAGCAAAGCCCAAGGAAGCGCCAGCGGCGTCGTTGCTGAAAAGTGTTAACCACAAGGAACTATCGTTATCCGTATCGTCTGTCAGTATCGTGAACTTGAGCGTCTCGCCCTCGTAGATTTCCATTGGGGAGATTGTCGGGTATGTCTGCGCCTCCGCCCCGGAGGACAGGCCCGCCAGCAGCAGGGCAAGCAAAACCGGTGGTGTTGCTGTCAGGCCCATCCAGAAGCGGAGCCACTGCCAGCCTTGGGGCAATCCTCGGTTCTGATGGGTTATGGTGGTCATGATGTTCCTCCCTGGGCACTGTTGCAGAATGGTTAGCGTCGTTGGAACCCCCTGCAGCCGTCAATATCAGCCGCCAGGCATGGGGGGGAGCCACCTTCCTTC
This sequence comes from Prochlorococcaceae cyanobacterium jk18x1bzbins.87, assembly GCA_022826535.1. Lineage (GTDB taxonomy): Bacteria > Cyanobacteriota > Cyanobacteriia > PCC-6307 > Cyanobiaceae > Synechococcus_B. Next base: position 31,798 of record JAJDUS010000071.1, on the reverse strand, counting down.
GCCAAGAGCTCCCCCCACCGGAAACCGTGTGGAGCCCTTCTCCGGGCCGAGAAGGCCGCCCCCGGGGTCCCCCGGCGCCTCCATTGTCCCAGGGGAGGGGAGTCCATTGGTAACAAACAGCGGTCCCCGGCAGGACCCCCGCATCCCCTGGCCGCCCCCTTCCCCCGGAATCCTGAGCTCTCCGCGCCGGCGTCGGAATCCACCTGGGTGGCCCCATCATCCCGCCCGGATTTCCCGCCGGGCTGCCCTGTGGACCCCAAGGCCAGAGGACCGCGCCCCAGCCAGTCCCCATTCGCGAGGGGCGCACATGGTCCCCTGGCTTGGCCCAGTATGTCAGCCTGCTCCCAAGGGCGGTGATCCCGCACAAACCTACCTCCAGGCGCAGGCCATGGAGAGCGCCCACTACGGCACGGATGGGATGAGGAGTGCCCCAGGGAGGTGGGACCATCCGGCCAAATTATAAGGCTACAGAGCGCTCTTTTTGACACATCTCTAAATAAGTCACCAACTCCCACTTCCCACCTCGGAACCGCACCCCACAAAGGGCTGGTGCCTGTCGTTAAGGCGAGCCGTGACATGAGTCTTGGAAGCAATCACTACAATCCTAGCGGCAGTGAAGACTGTTGGCGGCCTGCTCGCAACTCTCTCCAGGGAAGGGTGGTGCAGTGCATGAATGGCGTTTCCGTGGGTGAGCTAAGGAAAACTGCCCACTTCCTTGTTGCCGGTGCTGCCGTCAGCCGTTGCGGAGTGCTTGCCCACCACCACATGGGGAGCCATCAGCGTTGTCCTGGCCATGGTCCGGATGGAAACCAAAGCCAGCGAGGCCAGGCCGGGAAGGCCCAACGGACCGATGAGCTCAGCGTTGACGGGAACAGACATGATGTCTGATCTCAGAGCTGATAACAGAGTCCATGGGGAGACAATGGACCGTTGATTGGAGGCCTTCGCTATGGTCAAGAACGAAAGCTGCCAGATCCTCTCCATTCCAACGCTGTTGGTCCATCCGTTTCCCCGGGCCTGGGGCGGGATAGGATAGACCACTGCGCAAATCAGGCAGTGAATGGCCATTCATGAGATCTTCATGCCGGCCCTGAGCTCAACCATGAGCGAGGGGAAGATCGTGTCCTGGCTTAAACAGCCTGGAGATGAGGTGAAGAAGGGGGAAGCGGTGCTGGTGGTGGAATCGGATAAGGCCGATATGGATGTGGAATGTTTCCACAGTGGCACGCTGGCCGCCGTGTTGCTGCCCGCCGGTGGCACCGCCCCGGTGGGGGAAACCCTGGCGTTGGTGGCGGAAACTGCCGCTGAGGTGGAGGAGGCCAAGGCCCGGAGCAACATTGCCCCAACCCAGGCTCCGGCTGAGAGCCCTGGACCGGCAGAGGCGGAAGCGCCGGTGACCCCAGCCGATGGGGGGCCGGCAGAGGCGCCTGCACCTGCGCCAGCCCCACCAACATCCGGAGGTCGCATCATCGCCAGCCCCCGGGCCCGGGCCTTGGCCAAGCGGCTGGGGGTGGCGCTGGAGCGCTTGGAGGGGAGCGGTCCCCATGGCCGCATCGTTGCCAATGACGTGGAACAGGCAGCCGGGCAACCCCTCTCCACGGCCCCATTGGGTCCGGTGGTTCAGGGGGAACGACCCCGGGAGGCCCTCACGTCAACCCCGGCGCCCGGGCCGGCCCAGGTGGCCCCAGGGCAGGCGGTGGCGTTCACCACAGCCCAGCAGGCCGTCAACCGCAATATGGTCGCCAGTCTCGGCGCCCCCTGCTTCCAGGTGGGCTACACCATCACCACCGACCGGCTGGAAGCGTTCTACAGGCAGGTGAAGCCCAGGGGGGTCACCATGACGGCCCTGTTGGTGAAGGCCGTGGCCCTCACCCTGGCAGGCCATCCCCAGTTGAACAGCGCCTACGCCCCGGATGGCATCCGCTTGGGGGCCGGTATCCATGTGGCAGTGGCGGTGGCCATGGAGGATGGCGGATTGATCACCCCTGTGCTACGGGATGCGGAGCGCACAGATCTGTATTCCCTGTCCCGCAACTGGGCTGAGCTGGTGAAACGGGCCCGTGGCAAACAACTGCAGCCGGAGGACTACACTGGCGGCACCTTCACCCTTTCCAATCTGGGCATGTTCGGTGTGGATCGCTTCTCCGCCATCCTGCCCCCTGGCACCGGTGCCATCCTGGCGGTGGGGGCCTCTCGCCCCGTGGTGGCTGTCACCGGCGGCAACGCCATGGCCATTCAGCGGCAAATGCAGGTGAATCTCACCGCCGACCACCGGGTCATCTATGGCGCCCATGGCGCGGCGTTCCTCAAGGACCTTGCCCAGCTTCTGGACAGGGGTCCCGAATCCCTGGCCCTCTGAGGAGTGGGGATGGGGGCCGCGAGGATCGAACTCGCCTAAGGCGGATTATGAGTCCGCTGCATTCACCAGATTGCTAGGCCCCCATGGTGCCCCCTTCACTTTAGATGATGGGGCCTGCTCCTGGGCCAGAAGCCAGGCCGCCACCACACGGGTGGCTTGGCAGTCGTCCCGGTTGTACTCCAGGATGCGGCGCAGGTCGTGGCGATGCCCATGGCGCCGCCAATGACGCCACCACAACACGGCACGAGCCCCCTCCCCCTTGGGATCCCGCCAGCGAAACCCCAGCCATGTGGCCACACTCTTGAGGCCATAGCTGCTGAGGGGCAGCACCCACTGCTGCCGCACCAACTGATGCACATCAACAAAGCGCTGCTGCAAATCCTCCCGTGATGCTGTGCTGGCCCCCACCCGGTGGGCCAGGCGGAGCAGTTCAATCCGCTCTGTTTCCCCATAGTGCAGCAGGGGCCAGCCTGGAAAGCGGTTCAGGAAACGGTGGATGCGCTGCCAGCAGCGGCCATCGCCATGCCGGGGCAAACAGAGGATGGGATGGTGTTGTGCAGAAGCGCCTGTCAAGTCCCCAGTGGAGCCCCAGGGTGAGCCTGGATCTTGTGGGGTCAGGCTCAGAAAGCCGTGGAGGTAGTTTTCCCTGGCGTCGGGGTCCGCCTCAATGTCGTAGAAGAGCACCCCTGGAGACTGATGCAGCCGGGCCGTCAAGCTGCTCGGGACAGATGGGGTGACAGGGGTGGGGCGACGCTGGGCCTGTTGGCTCTGCTGGCTCCGGGCCTGGAGCACCAGGGCGGTGGCCAGGGCATGGTGATGGTCCGCCTGGCTGGGGTGTCCTTGGCGAACCAGCGCCTGCCCCAGCCAGGACGGGTCGCTTTGGGCCAACTCCCCAATGGTGTGGATTTGCAACTGGATCAACTGGCGGCGGCGGCCTGCCCCCACGCCGCTCACATCCCCCAGATGGCCAGTGGCACCAGCGTGGGCATTGCAGGGCCGCCGCCAGCAACAGGTGGCGCAGCGTTTGCGCTCTGCAATCAACTCCGGGGGATGGGGTTGGCTTAGCCCCATGGCCATCTCCTCCAGCAGCTCATCCAACTGGCCCTGCAGGGGAGGCAATGGCACCTGTTGGCAGCCCCCATCGGCGCCCAGTACAACGCCATAGGGGGGGTGCCGTCCTTGAAAATCCTCCAGCAGGCGCCCCCAAAGGGCCAGGCACAGCCGTTGTTCCCGGTTGATGAAACGGCCTGTGCGCACCAGCAGGGGCCCATAGCCCCATGGTCCGAGGCGGGTCTTGAGGGGGTGGCGCAACAGGAGGGGGAGCCGCCCCCTCAGTTGGAAGCCCTTGTCCTGGACCAGGAGCCGTAGGCCCTGGATGGCGGCAGCGCCCCGGATGGCGGCGGCAGCGCCCCGCCCCATGGCCAGACCATGGCGTACGCCATAACGGCTGAGACACCACTGCTCATGACCCAGTTGCATGGCCCGTTGGGGATGCCAGGCCCGCTGGGTGGGGTCCCCATGGAGATCTTGCCAGGCCTTGCGGGGGCAGCGCAGCCAACTGCGCAGCAGCCGATCACTGATCACCAGGCCATCACGCTTCAAAAGCCATCCGCCATGTCTGTTGCTGTGCAAGTTAAATTCATCGTTCCATGCCGACCAACCGGGCAACTTCTTCCCAGCCACCTTAGATTGCCCCAAGAGACACTATTGGGATGCACCTCAGCCAGTTGCAACACCCCAACCAACTCCATGGGCTGACCGTCCCGGAACTGGAGCAGATTGCCCGGCAGATTCGCGAAAAGCATCTGCAGACCGTGTCCACCAGCGGTGGCCACCTGGGTCCAGGTTTGGGGGTGGTGGAGTTGACCCTGGCCCTCTATCAAACCCTGGATCTGGATCGGGACCGTGTGTGCTGGGATGTGGGCCACCAGGCCTATCCCCACAAGTTGATCACTGGCCGCTATCACCGCTTCCATACCCTGCGGCAGAAGGGGGGCGTTGCCGGCTACTTGAAACGTAGTGAAAGTCTCTTTGATCATTTTGGGGCGGGCCATGCCTCCACCTCCATCTCCGCAGCCCTGGGCATGGCCCTGGCCCGGGATCGCAAGGGGGAGGACCACAAGTGCGTTGCGGTCATTGGTGATGGGGCCTTGACTGGCGGCATGGCGCTGGAGGCCATCAACCACGCTGGTCATTTGCCCAAAACCAGGCTGCTGGTGGTGCTGAATGACAACGACATGTCCATCTCGCCACCGGTGGGGGCCCTGTCGGGCTATTTGAACAAGTTGCGCCTGAGCCCGCCCATTCAGTTCCTCAGTGACTCCATGGAGGAAAGTGTGCGCCACCTTCCCTTCCTGGGGGGGGAGCTTCCCACGGAGTTGAGTCGCATCAAGGAGGGCATGAAGCGTCTGGCCGTGCCCAAGGTGGGCGCCGTCTTTGAAGAGTTGGGACTCACCTACATGGGTCCCATTGATGGCCATGACATCTCCGCCATGATCCAGACCTTCACGGCGGCCCACAACTGTGAGGGCCCTGTGATGGTCCATGTGGCCACCACCAAGGGGAAGGGCTATGGCTACGCCGAGGCCGACAGGGTGGGTTATCATGCCCAGTCCAGCTTTGATCTGGCCAGCGGCAAGGCAAAGCCCAGCACCAAACCCAAACCCCCCAGCTATTCCAAGGTGTTCGGCTCCACCCTGGTGCGCATCGCCGAGCATGACCCCCGGGTGGTGGGCATCACGGCCGCCATGGCCACCGGGACAGGGCTGGACCTGCTGCAGAAGGCCTTACCGGATCAATACGTTGATGTGGGCATTGCCGAACAACATGCAGTGACCTTGTCGGCCGGCATGGCCGCCGAGGGGCTAAGGCCCGTGGTGGCCATTTACAGCACCTTCCTGCAGCGGGCCTATGACCAAGTGATTCACGATGTGGGGATCCAGAAGCTGCCGGTGGTATTTGTGCTGGATCGTGCTGGTGTGGTGGGGGCCGATGGCCCCACCCATCAAGGTCAGTACGACATCAGCTATCTGCGGGCAGTGCCCAATTTCACGGTGATGGCCCCCAAGGATGAGGGGGAACTGCAACGCATGTTGGTGACGGCCTTGGCCCATGACGGCCCTGTGGCCATGCGGATTCCTCGGGGTAATGGCGTGGGTGTTCCCCTCCTGGAGGATGGGTGGCAGCCCCTGGAGATGGGCCGCGGCGAACAACTGGCGGCAGGGGATGATCTGCTGATCGTGGCCTACGGGACCATGGTGAAGCCCGCCATGGACACCGCTGGTCTGCTACAGGAGCACGGCATCCATGCCGCAGTGGTCAATGCCCGCTTCCTGCGCCCCATGGATCAGGTCCTGCTGTTGCCTTTGGCTCAACGGTGTGGCCAGGTGGTCACCATGGAGGAGGGTACGCTTCTGGGGGGCTTTGGCTCGGCTGTCCTGGAATTGCTTCAGGACAATGACTGCCTGGTGCCGGTGCAGCGCTTTGGCATCCCGGACCGCTTGGTGGATCACGCCAAACCCCAGGAGAGCCTCCGGGACCTGGGGCTGACTGCGCCCCAGATGACCGCCGCCATCCTGGCCAGGCTGGCGTTGCGGAGGGTTGCTCCAGCCATCAAGGCCAGGCGTCAACAGGCCATGGCCTCGATGTGAGGCTTGGGGTCCGGGGAGGGATGGAGCTTACCGTTTTCCCAGCCAGCCGGCAAGTTTCCGGAGAACACGGAAACCTGGCAGCCGGCTGCCCTTGCCGAAGCTGCTCTTCCAAAACCTGTTTTGGGAAGAGTCCTGCTGGTTCTCCGCCATAAAGGCGGAGATGATCCGGTGGTGGTGCTCTTGCAGGCGGAGTTCCAGCAGGCCCCCATCTCCGGCCGGGAATCCGTCCCCAGCAGTCAGGTGTGCGTCATCGTTGGGCGGCTGGGTTTGGGGATCCATGGGGGGATGGGGGACTGCCCCCCCAGGGTTCCCCCCTTTCCAAATGGATGCGCCCATCCCGCCAATGGAGACGCCAGCCACGGCCCAGGGCCGCCATGATCCTGGGGTGGCTCAGGCTGTGGAGAATTTGATGGCGTTGCTGTCGGTCAGGGTAACGGCCGGTGTGATTCCGAATCCAGTGGGCCAGACAGCGGCTGGCCAGGGTCTGGGGCAAGGCCGCCAATGCTTGCGGGCTGAGGCTTGTGGATTGGTGGCCCCCCATGGCGGCCAAGGCCTCCTGCGCCAACCGATCCAGCAGGTCACTTTCCTCCGCCAGGTGTTGGGCACAGGCCGCCATGTGGGCCACGGCGGCGCCATTCACCTGCTCCAGCTCAGGTAGGACGCGATTTCGAATGCGGTTGCGGGTCAAACGCAGGTCTTCATTGCTGGCATCAGGCCAGATGGGAAGTTGCAGGGCCTGGCAGCACTGGAGGGTGTCTTGTCGGGAAAAATGAAGCAGGGGGCGGATAAGTCGGAGACCTGGCGCCAGTTGGCGGTGGGGGCGGAGGCTACTGAGACCGCGGCTGCCACTGCCACGGCAAAGGTGGAACAGGAGGGTCTCGGCCCGGTCCGTGGCGGTGTGACCCGTCACCAGGTGATGGCAGCCCAGGTGGCGGCACAGGGCGCTGGCGCTGGCGTAGCGCCACTGGCGGGCCGCTGCTTCGCTGGGAAGATGGGTGGCCACCTTCAGGTGGCAGGTGAGCCCCCATGTGGCGCAGAGGGACTGCACATGCTCAGCGTTGAGGGCGCTATCGGGCCGCCAACGGTGGTCCCCATGGAACACCTGCAATGACCAGTGGTGGAGCCGCTGGAGATCCTTCAGCAGGCGCAGCAGGCAGAGGGAGTCCTGTCCCCCGGATACGGCCACCAGCAGGGCCGCTCCGGACGGCAGCAGATGGGGAGAAGCCAGGAGGGATCTGTGGAGGCGGTGATGCCAACGGCTCCAGGATGGGGTGGATCGAGCCCGTTGCCCGGTGGGAAAAGAGTGGCCCATGGATGAATGGCCAGTCTCTACAGACTGAACGCCTAGCATGAAGTCTGCCTGTTCTGGTTCTTCCTCTATGACCCTTCCCGCCCCTCTTGCGGCCTGCCTGACTGCCCGCCAGGGACTCAAGATCATTGCTGGCCTGCAAACCTTTGCCACCGAACGGGTGCGCCACGTGTGCAACGCTGCCGTCGCGGGTGGGGCCGATCTGGTGGACATTGCCGCCGATCCCCAACTGGTGCGCCTGGCCCGATCCTGTGGTGTGGCCATGGTCTGTGTCTCTGCTGTGGAGCCTGAACGCTTCCCCGCCGTGGTGGCTGCCGGGGCCGATCTGGTGGAAATCGGTAACTTCGACTGCTTCTACAACCAGGGGCAGGACTTTACAGGGGCTGATGTGCTGGAACTGACCCAGCGCAGCCGTGCCCTGCTTGCTGATGTGCCACTGTCCGTGACTGTTCCCCACCGCCTGCCCCTGTGGGAGCAACAGCGGTTGGCGGAGCAACTGGTGGCCGCTGGCGCCGACCTGATCCAGACGGAGGGGGGAACCAGCAGCCGACCCCGGAGCGCCGGCATCCAGGGACTCATTGAAAAGGCAGTGCCCACCCTGGCTGCCGCCCATGCCATCAGCCGTACGGTGCGGGCGCCTGTGGTGTGCGCCTCTGGCCTCAGTGCAGTGACAGCGCCCATGGCCATCGCCGCTGGCGCCGCGGCCATTGGAGTGGGTCGCGCCGTGAACCGCCTGGAGGATCCCCTGGCCATGGTGGCCGTGGTGCGCAGTCTGCGGCAGGCCTTGACCGCTGGCGTTGCACCCGCCCTAGACTCGGCCATCCCCTGCTAGTTGGAGATGGGCCAGTTTGCCCTTACGGCCCCCTATCAGCCCATGGGGGACCAGCCTCGGGCCATTGTGGAGCTGGTCCATGGGGTTCAGGGTCAGTGTCCCTATCAGACCCTTCTGGGCGCCACGGGCACGGGCAAAACCTTCACCATTGCCAATGTGATTGCCCAAACGGGCAAGCCCACCCTTGTTCTGGCCCACAACAAGACGCTTGCCGCCCAGCTTTGCAATGAGCTGCGGGAATTTTTCCCCAATAATGCCGTAGAATACTTTATCTCTTACTATGACTACTATCAGCCGGAGGCCTATGTACCCTCCACAGATACCTATATCGCCAAAACAGCATCCATCAATGAAGAAATAGACATGCTACGCCACTCGGCAACCCGATCGTTATTTGAGCGCAGGGATGTGATTGTTGTGGCCTCGATTAGCTGTATTTATGGTTTAGGGATACCGGCTGAATATCTTAAGGCGGCGGTGCCCTTTTGTGTGGGTGAGACAATTAATCTGCGTCAGACCCTGCGGGCTTTGGTGAATAACCAATACAACCGTAACGATCTGGAAATCAGCCGGGGGCGTTTCCGGTTACGGGGAGATGTGCTGGAGATTGGGCCTGCCTATGAAGACCGTCTCATCAGAATCGAGTTTTTTGGTGATGAGATTGAGGCCATCCGCTACGTTAACCCCATCACAGGTGAGCTTTTGAAAAGCCTGGAAAGGATCAGCATCTATCCTGCAAAACATTTTGTGACACCCAAGGAGCGCCTTGCGGCTGCGTTGGTGGCCATTCGTGAGGAACTGGCGGACCGACTGGATGTTCTACACCAGCGCCAGCAATTGGTTGAGGCGCAACGTCTGGAACAGCGCACCAGGTATGACCTGGAAATGCTTCAGGAGATGGGCTATTGCAACGGGGTGGAAAACTACGCCCGCCATCTCACGGGCCGACCAGCGGGCACCCCGCCAGAATGCTTGGTGGACTATTTCACTGATGATTGGCTGCTGGTGGTGGATGAGAGTCATGTCACCTGTCCTCAACTGCAAGGCATGTATAATGGTGATCGTTCCCGCAAGCAGGTGCTCATTGACCACGGCTTCCGCCTGCCCAGTGCGGCGGATAACCGGCCCCTGAAGGCGGAGGAGTTCTGGAGGAAGGTGAAGCAGGCCATCTTTGTGTCCGCCACGCCTGGGGATTGGGAACTGGGGCGCTCTGGGGATGCCGTCAGGCGCCAGGTGATCCGCCCCACTGGCGTTGTGGATCCTGAGATCAGTGTGCGACCCAGTGGGGGGCAGGTGGATGACCTGCTGGGGGAGATTCGGGACCGCAGTGGGCGTGATGAGCGCACATTGGTGACCACCCTCACCAAGCGCATGGCCGAGGACCTGTGCGACTACCTGGCCAACCATGGCGTCAAGGTGCAGTACCTCCATTCGGAAATCCACTCCATTGAGCGGATTGAGCTGATTCAGGATCTTCGCCATGGGGCCTATGACGTGCTGGTGGGCGTCAATCTTCTGCGGGAGGGGTTGGATCTGCCGGAAGTGTCTCTGGTGGCAATTTTTGATGCGGATAAGGAGGGTTTTCTCCGGTCGGACCGCTCCCTGATTCAAACCATTGGCCGTGCAGCACGGCATGTGCAGGGGATGGCCATCCTGTATGGGGATCAGTTAACGGATTCCATGGCCAAGGCCATTGAGGAAACGGAGCGGCGCCGTCAAGTGCAACAGGAGTACAACGCCAACCACAATATCACCCCCCAGGCAGTGGCCACCAAAACCAAGGGCAACCCCATTTTAGCAGATTTGGAGTTATCCAGGCAACTGAGCCAGAACCAATTGGAAACCGCAACAGTAGAGGCGGAGAAGGAGGCCATACCACTTTCTGCCCTTCCCGAACGCATTGGTCAACTGGAAGATCAGATGAAAGCCTGTGCCCAGGACTTGAAATTTGAGGAAGCAGCCAAGTTGAGGGATCGCATTCGAATCTTAAGACAAAAGCTGGTGGGCTCGTCTTGAAGGCTGCATACACTGCCCGGGAGAAGACAGTCCCCATGGGCCACCATGACCCAATGGGGACTGTTGCGCCATAGAGATGTGCTGCTCTTCAGAAGAGGGTGGAGAAGCGCAGCTTCAGGGAATGGTCCACCGGTGAGGCGGGAGCGTTCTTCTCCTGCCGCTCACCCTCCAGGGAAACTTCCCAAGGATCAGCCTGGGCCTGGTCGGAGTAGGGCGCCAAGGACCAGAGCAGGCTGTAGTTCCTGCTGGCGGGGGAGAGGGCCAGCCCCAGGGCCGGGATGAAGGAGAGGCGGTCGTTGTAGGCGGAGAAGCCATAGGCCAACTCTGCTTCAAACTGCTGCCCGTTGCCGGAGGCAATGTCCAGCCCTTTGATGGTGGTGGAGTTCAGCAGGGCATCCATGCCATCCGATGGGACGGCGCCCATGGTGTGGCCCATGGAGAGGGAGGGGCCGCGATTGTGTGGGGAGGGTTCCCAGGAGAAGGAGAAGGCCAGGCTTTGCTCCTGGAAGTCCTCTTCCGTATGGAGGAGAAGGGTGCGTCCCTTCAGCTCGCCACTGATGCCCCGCTCCGGATCCATCCAGAGGATACCGGCCCCCAGATCCATGCCAAAGCCGAATTCTGCATCTCCACTGTCCTGTCGGATGCCCACCTCCATGGAGGGGAGGAGGGAGGCGCCCTGGTCCAGGGGGAGGGGTCTGGTGGCTTCCAGCCCCACCCGAATGCGGGAGAGGTTGCCTTCTGAAGAGTCCAACCCGTCCACGTCTTCCGAGGAGGTTTTCAGGGTCAGCACATCGGCGGTGGTGTTGACGCTGAAGCCTTCGCTGCCCCCATCCAGGACCACCCCATCAATACCCAAGGCGGCCATGGTCATGGTGGTGCTGGGGGTGTAGTCCTCCCCGTCATCGGGTTCGAGGGAGAGTTCACCCCAGCCGTAGCCGACGGTGCCCCAGATCCCCAGCCGCGGGGAGAGGGCATAGTGGCCATAGGGGAACAGCCCTGTCAAGGTGTTGCTGGCGTCCCCATCGGCGTCGTTGTCCCCCTCATAGGAGCCGTTGCTCCAGGACCGGGTGAGGGCGGCCCCGGCCCGCCACCGTTCGGTTCCCCAATCTGCCCCCACCAGGAGGGTGGTCACGTCCCCGTCAAGGGAGAAGTCGTCCTGTTCTCCATTGAAGGAGGAGAAGGCCCCCTCGCCCCAGAAGGCCAGGCGGGGGGCTACCCCCTCCTGTTCCGGGGCAAAGCTGAAGGAGGAGCCTTGCACCAACTGGCGGGTGGTGACGTTCTCAAAGCCCAGGGCTTTGGAGAGGACCCCTTCATGTTCCGCCAACGGCGTGGCGTCGGTGATGGTCTCCCCGGCAACGGCGACTTGCAGGCCGCCTTCTGTGGGAAGGGTGGCAAAGCGGTCTTGCAGGGCATCCACCACCTGTTGGGAGAGGGTGCGGCCAAAGCGCAGGTGCAACGCCTTTGTGGGCACCGGATCCACGGCCACCACTGTCACATCCACAGTGGCGGTCAGGCCTTGATAGTTGGTGCCCCTGGCCCGATGTGTCAGGATGATCCGGGCGTCATCGGCATTCTTTGCTGCGGTGAGGGTGACGGTCTGGGGAGTGTTCCAGTTGGAGCTGGTAAAGGTGAGGGTGGTGGGATCAGCAGTCAGGTGCGTGTTTTCATGGCCGATGATGGTCACGGTCAGATCACCCGACATGGGCTGGTTATCCAGTGCGATGGTGTAGGAGTCTTTGCCCCCTCCATGGACCATCAGGCTGGTGGCATCGCCAAACACCAGCGCCAGTTCATTGTCACTCACCATGACCAATGCCAAGGCGTCGCTGGGATGGAGTCTGTAGCCGCTTCCCCTTTGCACGGTGGCGGTGATGGTGCCGTCCTGCTCCTGGGTGCTGTCGTTGTCAGTGAACACCGTGAATTGGGCCATGCCGGTGTCGTCGATGGTGATCATGCGGTTACCGGTCTGGCCACTTCTGGCAAAGGTGCCGCTGTCGCTGATGGTCACATTGACGTTGATGGTCTCCCCTGTTGCGGGCGCGGGTGCTGCGGTCATGGTAAAGACGGCGTCACCGCCCTCCATGATGTCAGGGCCGCCCGTAATGCTCACCACAGGGGCCGAGGGAGGCGGGGTGGTGATGGGTGGTGGTGGCGGGCTGTCATTATCCAGGATGGTGATGGTGGTGCTATCCTGTGGGCCCACCGTGGAGGGGCCAGGAATATCGGAAAGCAAAGTGAGGACGATGGTCTCATCGGACTCTTCCATAGAGTCATCCAGGATGGTGACGGGAATGGAAATGGTCTCTGCAGAAGCCGACAGGGTCACCGTGCCCACCAGAGTGTTAGCTGGCGGAGTATCGCCCACCAATCTTCTTCCTAAGTTTTCACTAACGGGGTCTGGTGGATTGAACGGTGCCACTGAAGGAATCAGGAAGTCTTCATTGAAGCTGGCCGTGCCGGTCACAGTGTACATGACTTCGACGTCGACTCCATCTACATCGTAGGTTGGGGTAACGCTCAGGGCCACGTTGACCGTGCGAAGGTCCGCAGCCTCGCCACCTGTGTAGGCGGTTGAGACGAAATTCAGTTGTGGACCGAAATGGTTCACAGTGTCCCCATCATCTATCACGGTGACGTTAATGTCAGAGGTGATGGCGTTGTAGGTCTCATCGGTTGAGTTGACGGTGTGGGTGATGACGGCGCTGCGGCGGTTGGTCTTCTGGTCTACGATGTCGTCCACAGCGGTGACGGTTACTGTCTGGGGTGTGCTCCAGTCGGATTGGGTGAAGGTCAGGGTGGCGGGGCTCGCCATGGCGACTTCCATCTCACTGGAGGTAACCTCGACGAGCACGTCAGTGCTTGGTTCTGTGGCCAGCTCCACCCTGTAGGTCTCGCTGGTGACATCGCCATCGTTTTCAGCCAGAGTGACTCTATTGAAGGTGAGAACGCCGCTAGAAGGGCACACGAGCGTACCACTAGGATACTCATACCTTACCCCAGGAGGGCATGAGAAGCTGCCAATGCGGCTCCCGGAGGTGGAGGTGATCACCAGCCCATCATTATCCAACACCCTGACGTTGACTGAGGGGATGTCGATGCCATTGTAGTCGCCATCATTTGAGGTGGCGGTGTGGCGGATTACGACCCTGCGGTTACCGCTGCTGATATCATTCACGGCGGTGACGGTAACCGTCTGGGGACGATTCCAGTTGGCAGTGCTGAAGCTCAAGGTGGCGGGGCGGACTGTGGCTGTTCCCGTATTGCTGGAGGTGGGCACGATGGTCACACGCTGTGACGGCTGGGTGTCCAGCACCACCGCATAGGTATCGGTGTCGCCCCCCTCCCTCACCAAGGTTTCTTGGTAAACAGTTGGGCCGAAGGATTCGGTGACGGTGACTCCCACGGTGTCATCGTCCAACACAAGGACGTCAAGGGCGATTCTGTAGGGCGGATTATTGACGGTGAGATTGTGGGTGATGGTCACGGTGCGGAGGGAACTCTGGTCCAGGTTGTCGTCCACGGCGGTAACGGTCACCGTCTGGGGGGTGAAGTAGTCGCTGGTGGTGAAGGTCAAGGTGGCGGGACTGACCGTGACGACTGCCGGATCACTGGAGACAGGTTCCAGAGTCCTTGTCTGCGAATCCTGACTGATCATCGCCACCGTATAGGTATCGGTGCGGCCCCCAGGGGCTTCCGTCAACAGGGTGTTGCCGTCACTTTCCACAATCCTCCACCTAGAATTCTCATTGTCCTCTACCGAGACGACGAGTCTGGGGAAATAGTTGGCGAGGGTGCTGTACTGAGGATCACCTGAGATAAACGTATGGGTAATGAGGACAGCTTGGCTGGTGCCCTGGACCAGGTTGTCGTCCACGGCGGTGACGGTCACCGTCTGGGCCGTATCCCAGTTGGTGGGGGTGAAGGTGAGTGATGCCGGGCTGACTGTGGCCCCCGACGGACTCGTCTTGCTGGAGACCGGGCCGATGACCACATTGGATGCTGGCTGGGTATTCAGCACCATCGTGTAGGTATCGGTACGGCCGGCAGCCGCCTCGGTCACTGCGGTGGAACCGTCGGACTGGCTGATGGTTAAGCCGGGACCATGGTCATTATCCACCACCGTGACGACGATACGGGAGGAGAGGGCGTCGTAGCGGGTATCCGTTGACGTGGCGATGTTGGTAATGGCGATGGTGCGATTGTTGATCTGCTGGGTGGCATCGTCCACGGCGGTGACCGTCACCGCCTGGGCCGTGTTCCAGTTGGATGGGGTGAAGGTCAATCTGGCGGGGCTGACTGTGGCCGCTGCCGGATTGCCGGAGACCATCGCGATCTCAACATCCGCTGTTGGCAGGGCGGCCAAAGCCAACGTGTACTGATCCGTGCGGGTCACGCCATCTGCTTCGGTCACGGAGGTGAAGCCGTTGGTCTCGTTGGTGATCAGGCCCACCCTGTCGTCGTCCACCACTGTGGCGATGACATCAGGGATGACGACGTCTGCGTACGGGCTGAGTGGGAAGTCTACCCCATTAATTTGGAGAGGCAGGGAGATCGAGTGGCTGATGCTCACGCTGCTGTTACCAACCTGGTCCACGGTGTCGTCTACAGCCGTTACCCTTACTATACACTCATTGTCCACCGCGCCTGGTCCACCACTTAGGCTACAAAACGCCGTGGGTCCCGGATCTGAGAATATGATCTCTACACCTGGGATCTCGAAGTCGACGCCACTAGCGACCAGTAACCGATCCTCATCGCTGGATGTGACTATGACCCTTACTGCGTTTACCAATACGTCGGAGTCGAGGCTGATCGTGTAGGTATCGCTCTGGAGCAAACCAGGCGCCTCGGTCACCCGTGTAGAACCGTTGGACTCTCGTAAGGTCACCCCGGCGACGTCAGCATCATCATTCACGAAGGTGAGAGCGAGATCGGCGGTGAGGCCATTGTAGGAGTTCGGGGGTGATGAAACGGCGGTGTGAGTGATGGTGAAGTCAAATTTATTCTCCGGATGATCGATTTCGTTATCGCGGCCGGTAACAGTCACTGTCTGGGGCGTGTCCCAGTTGGCACTGGTGAAGGTCATTACTGCTACGTCATTATTATCCCTGTCCTGAGTGCCGCCGGGGGTAGTGACTCTGATGAGATTAAGTTTATTATATGGGTCAGCAAACAATTCGGGGATTTCGATGATGACGTTGGTTGATATCGCGTTGTTCAGCGCCACCGTGTAGGTATCGATCTGGCCTGCACCATCGGCCTCGGTCACCGTGGTGGAGCCGTTGGAGTGGGTGAGGACGATGGCGGACTCCACACCGATCACATCGACGTTAACCTGGGGGACGCTGATATCCCCCCCTTCCTCATGTGTCACACCATTATAACGTTCATCCTCTGTTGATGTGACGGTGTGGTTGATAGGGGCGGAGCGCTTACCGCCCGCATTGGGCTGCCGGTCATTCACACCTGTCACGGTCACTATCTGGGGCCTGCTCCAGTTGGATGGGGTGAAGGTCAACGTTGCCGGGCTAACCGTGGCGGCTGTCGTATCCGAGGATTCGGGGGCGATCCTGACAGTACCTAATGGCGCGCTCTCCAGCACCACCCTATAAATATTGGTGTTGTCCCGACCAGGAGCCTCGGTCACCTCTACGGCGTCGCCCTCGGCGTAGCTGGGCTCGACAATGGCCACACCGACGCTGTCATCATCCAATACCCTGACTGCCACCGAGTCGAAGGTTGTCTTGTAATTGACACTGTACTCTGACTCGCCCTTGACGGCAATGGACTCGGATAGACTGGTTTGGTCCACGCTATCATCCACGCCGGTGACGGTGACCGTCTGGGGCGTGCTCCAGTTGGTGGCGTTGAAGGTCAATGTCTTCGGGTTGAAATCGAAGTTTGTCACAAGTGGGTCTCTCGTCATAATGATCTTGACAGGGTCACTCTCTACGAATGGTTCGCTGGTGATCGACACCTTATAGGTATCGGTGTGCATATTCCCTGCCGCTTCGGTCACGCTAGTGAAACCGTTGGACTCGTGGATGATGACGGACGACGTCTCATTGTCCAGCACCGTGATTCTCAGATCCGGGATGGTGATATTATCGTAGCTGCTATGGCTTGAGGTGGCGGTGTGGCGGATGGAGGGCCTGCGAGCCCCCAAGTTGTCGCGGAGGTCATCCACCCCGGTGACCGTCACCGTCTGGGCCACAGCCCAGTTGCCGTTACCCACCGAACCGGAACCGTCCCCACCGGCTGTAAAGGTCAATGTGGCGGGGCTGACCGTTGCCGCCTCATTACTGGAGCTGACCGCAATCTCAACACTGGCTGACGGATCGGTGTTCAGCACCACCGTGTAGGTATCCTCCCCCGCCACCTCGCTTACCTCAGTGGAGCCGCCTGTTTCGACAATCGTTACCCCACGGCTCTGGGCAGCAGCCTCGGGGGCCGGCAACAGAAGGAGCGCCACAGCCAGTGGCGGCAGGGACAGTAGCGCCGGCACAAGACCCCGCCCCAGACGGAGACCCGCAGCAACAAAGGAAGGGGCAAGGCTGCCAAAGCACCGGGACGATGCAGGCCGGGAGACAAGGAGGCCGGATGATGGAGATTGTCCAGCCATTGGGAGCGCCCCCGTGGTCCGGTGCGCCGCCGCGAATTGGCCATCCCCCTTCACCATGCCTGTCTCAGGGTCAGGCTTCATGCCTGTTACGGCTCCATCAAAGCAGGCAAGCGCTGGGAGTGGGGTAGCATTCGCTGTTGAGCTATGCATGGGTGGCAGAGGCAGACAAGGGCTTCTCAGCATCCTAACCCCGTGGCAACCCGTTGGCAAGGTTCCCCGCTCTGAAAAAATCGCGGACTCCCGCGGCAGCAGGAATGACGGGGGCAGGAAAGAGGGGGCTGGCCCAGGATTCTTCCGGGTTGCTTCCCCCATAACCCCCACACGCCAACGCCAACACTTGAGCAGCAGGACCAGACAACCCCTGGCTCCTCCCTGCAGGGGGCCTGGTGGTGGGAATGGTTGAAGTCCGTGGTGGTGGTCATGATCAGCACCCATCCCACCGAAGAGATCAGGACCATGACACCCGCCAAAAAGAAGCGCTAAGGAAGATCAAAGCAGAACACAAGGCCGATGGCCAGGGGTTGGGGGAACCCGGATCGGATGTTGAACAACCTTCTGGCGGCTTCTGAAGAACAGATTCCTGCTTTCGCAGTAATGGCGGGGAGAATCCGGGCGGCGGCAGGGGGGGTGGGGCTGACCTTAGGATGATTTCGGGTTGCTTCTGCCCATGACCTCCAGCACGCCAACACCAACACCAACGCCAACACTTGAGCAGCAGGACCAGACAACCCCTGGCTCTCCCCTGCCGAAGTCCTGGTGGTGGGAATGGTTGAAGCCTGTGGTGGTGGTGGCGGTGATCAGCGTCCTGGTGGGGGTGGCCACCCTGGTGGCCAATCTCTGGATGGGGTCCTTCCAGTCCCTGAGGGCTGATATCAGAGATGGCAACGCCCATCTCACCGAAGAAATCAGGGCCAGTGAAACCCGCCAAAGAGAAGCGCTGAGGGAGACCAAAGCAGAACTCAAAGCCGATAACCAGGCGTTGGCGAAACGGCTGGATGAGACCAAAACGGAACTCAAGGCCGATAACCAGGCGTTGGCGAAACGGCTGGATGAGACCAAAACGGAACTCAAAGCCGATAACCAGGCGCTGAGGGCGGAACTCAAAGCGGATAGCCAGGCGTTGGCGGAACGGCTGGATGAGACCAAAACGGAACTCAAGGCCGATAACCAGGCGCTGAGGGCGGAACTCAAAGCGGATAACCAGGCGTTGGCGGAACGGCTGGATGAGACCAAAGCGGAACTCAAAGCCGATAACCAGGCGCTGAGGGCGGAACTCAAAGCGGATAGCCAGGCGTTGGCGGAACGGCTGGATGAGACCAAAGCGGAACTCAAAGCGGATAGCCAGGCGCTGAGGACAGAACTCAAAGCCGATAACCAGGCGTTGGCGGAACGGCTGGATGAGACCAAAGCGGAACTCAAAGCTGATAACCAGGCGCTGAGGGCAGAACTCAAGGCCGATAACCAGGCGTTGAGGGCAGAACTCAAAGTGGATAGCCAGGCGCTGGGGGAACGGCTGGATCGGGTGTTGGAGACCCTTCTGGCAGCCAGGGCTGGACAATGAACATTGCCTTTCCCCCTTCCGTGGCGTGCCAGCGGAGTGGCGGGCGGTGGAGGCGGCGTCTCGACTAGATCCCGCCTGGCGCCTTGTCTTCACACGTCAGGGGTTGCCAAACCGTGCCCCCGGCGCCCACCCTATGGGACCATGGCAGTCAATGCTGGCCCTGTAAGCTGCCATGGCCGTCTCTGACTCAAAAGCTTCCCTGCTGGACCATGGTCCGGCCCAGTCGTTGCAGGAGCCCTATGCTCCCACCCGGATTGAGGCCCATTGGCAGCAGCACTGGCGGGCCAGTGGGCAGCATCAAACACCAAGGCCCCAACCCGGACAGGACACGTTTTATGCCCTGTCCATGTTTCCCTACCCCTCGGGGAGCCTGCACATGGGCCATGTGCGCAACTACGTCATTACCGATGTGGTGGCCCGCGTGCAGCGGATGAAAGGCAAGGCGGTGCTCCACCCCATGGGTTGGGACGCCTTTGGCCTGCCTGCAGAAAATGCCGCCATTGAGCGCTCCGTGGAACCAGGACGCTGGACAGAACAAAATATTGCCCAGATGCGGGGCCAACTGGACGCCCTGGGGCTATCCCTTGACTGGGAACGGGAAGTCACCACCTGCCAGCCGGATTATTACCGCTGGACCCAATGGATCTTCCTGGAACTCTTCGCGGCGGGGCTGGCCTACCAGAAGGAAGCCGCCGTGAACTGGGATCCGGTGGATCAGACCGTGTTGGCCAATGAGCAGGTGGACAGCCAAGGGCGCTCCTGGCGCTCCGGCGCCCTGGTGGAGCGCCGCCTGCTGCGCCAGTGGTTCCTCGGGATTACCCATTATGTCAAGGATCTGCTGGATGACTTGACGCTGTTGGCGGGTTGGCCGGAGCGGGTATGCACCATGCAGGCCAACTGGATTGGTCGATCCACCGGAACGCAGGTGTTGTTCCCTCCCATGGCCCCCGGCGATGGGAGGGACACAGGGGCGGTGGAGGTGTTCACCACCCGGCCGGATACCCTCTTTGGCGTCACTTACATGGTGTTGGCGCCGGAGCATCCCCTTGTGGACAGCCTGACCCGGCCGGAACAACAGGCCACAGTGGCAGCTTTCCGTACCGAGATGGGACGCACCAGCACCATGGAGCGCACGGCGGAAGATCGTCCCAAGCGGGGTGTTCCCCTTGGTTCCCACGTGCGGCATCCCCTCAGTGGACACCCGATTCCCGTCTGGATTGCGGACTACGTCCTGCTGGACTACGGCTCCGGCGCCGTGATGGGGGTTCCCGCCCATGACGGCCGTGATTTCCACTTCGCCCAACGCCATGGCCTGCCCATCAAGGTGGTCATCACCCCCGATGGCCAGGATCCCCCGGCATTGGACGAGGCGTTCTGTGATGCAGGCATCCTGGTGAATTCCGGGGACTTCAACGGTCTGTCCAGCCAGGAGGCCAAGGCCAGCATCACAGCAGCACTGGCCCAACAGCAGCTTGGGGAGGAAAAAACCATCTATCGCCTGCGGGATTGGCTGGTGTCACGCCAGCGCTACTGGGGATGCCCCATTCCCATCATCCACTGCCCCAAGTGTGGGGCTGTGCCCGTCCCCCAGGACCAGCTTCCCGTGGAATTGCCCCGGGACCTGCCCTTGGCCGGCAAGGGGGGCAGCCCCCTGGCCAAGGCCAAGGGGTGGCTGGAGGTGAACTGTCCCTCCTGTGGGACCCCGGCCCAGCGGGAGACCGACACCATGGACACGTTCATGTGCTCCAGTTGGTACTTCCTGCGCTATGCAGACGCCACCAATGCCCAGGAGGCCTTCCAGCGCAAGGAGGTGGACCGGTGGCTGCCCGTGGATCAATACGTGGGGGGGGTGGAACACGCCATCCTGCACCTGCTCTACTCCCGATTCCTCACCAAGGCCTTGGCAGATCGGGGCCTCCTGGGGTTCCGTGAGCCCTTTCGACGGCTGCTCACCCAGGGCATGGTGCAATCCATCACCTACCGCAATCCCCGCACAGGGAAATATGTGGCCCCGGAGCGGGTTCAAGACCCCGAAGAACCATTAGATCCCGAGGATGGGCAGCCCCTGGAGGCCTTCTTTGAGAAGATGTCCAAGTCCAAGCTCAACGGCGTGGACCCGGCCTCAGTGGTGGCCCGGTATGGGGCCGATACGGCCCGGATGTTCATTCTCTTCAAGGCACCGCCGGAGAAGGATCTGGAATGGAGCGATGCGGACGTGGAGGGACAGTTCCGCTTTTTGCAGCGGCTCTGGCGCCTGGTGGCAGGCTTCCGCCAGCGGGGAGGAGGGCTCAACAACACCCAACCCGGCCCCATAACGGAGCTCACCGCCACTGACCACCGGATGCGTCGCTGTGTCCACACCGCCATCCAGGCCATTGACGAGGATCTGGATGGGGCCTATCAGTTCAACACCGCCGTGTCTGAACTCATGAAGCTGGCCAACGGATTGGGGGACATGGACAAAGCCTCCCCTGTTGTGCAAGTTGAGGCCATGGATGCCCTGTTGCGGCTGCTGGCCCCCTTTGCCCCCCACCTGGCGGAAGAGCTTTGGCGACAACTGGATGGGCCGGGCAGTGTTCACAACCAGCGCTGGCCCCAGTGGGATCCGGAGGCCCTCAAACAGGAGTTGCGGGATGTGGTCATCCAGATCCAGGGCAAAACCCGGGGCACCATGACCGTACCCAGCGCCGCCTCCCAGGAGGAACTGGAGCGCCTGGCCTGTGGCAGCGAGATTGCCCGGCGGTGGCTGAAGGGGACCGCCCCACGGCGGGTGATCGTGGTGCCAGGTCGTCTGGTGAACCTGGTTCCTTAGGCCCTTGATAAAAAGACGGCCAGACCACTTGAAACAGGACCACGGCTCCTGGAGAAGCGCTTCCGGTTCCCCTGCTTCACAGGGGCCAGGAGGCTGGCCTAGACTTTGAAGGAACCCAGACAAGCCAGACGGGAAAGCCATGAATCCCGCCACCCTTCAATCCCTCCTTCCCTCGGCTTTGACTGTTTTTGCCAGCAGTACGGTTCCCCTTGTTGGATTCCAGTCCTACACGTTTAATGCGCTGAACGACCATATCGATGGAGAGACAAGCGCTCTGAGCGAGGACTTTGCCCGGGATCCTGCCCACCCTGAAGAACACCTGGATGCCCGTAGTCAAGCCGTTGATGACAAGGTTGATGCTCTCACCAGCGAGGTGCAGTTTCTCAAGGGGCAACTCCCATTGTCTGTCCCCATCCAAACGAGTCAGACAGGTCCATAATTCTCATCAGTTGTCGCCAAGGACGCCCCCTGGATCAACAGGATCAACCAGGTCACCAGCTATCCCAGCCTTTCCCATGCAACGCCGACCGCCTTGGCTTCTCATTGGCGCCCTGGCTGCACTCATCCTGCTGCCGGGTCCCACCCTGCGTCTGCTCCTCGGCCTGGCCCGAGGATTGTCCCTCCTGCTCCTGTTACCTGTTCTGCTGGCAGGCGTAGCAGGGGTGGCGGGCTGGCTGTGGTGGCGTCGTCTGCAAGCACAGGTGAAGCAATGCCCCAGTTGCGGCATTGCCACCATGAACGCCACCACCTGTCCCGCCTGTGGCTACAGCTTTGCGGGGTCCTCCCAAGGCAATGGGGGTAAGAATGCCCCCATTGATGTGCAGGCTGAAACCCTGGACGACTAGGAGGTGAACCCATGGCCCGCAAGGGAGGTTGGCAAGAATTCACGCCGGATCGGACGCCTCGGATCCAGCAGCCCTCCCCTGCGCCGCGGCCGCCAGGCCGGCAGCAAGTCAGGGTGCAGCGCAGCAGTCGGGGGCGCAGCGGTAAGACTGTCACCATCATCACAGGGTTGGCACTGCCCACCCATCAGTTGAATGCCCTGGCCAAAGCCTTGAAAGCGGCCACAGGCACAGGAGGAACCGTGCAGGGGGATACCATTGTCCTGCAAGGTGACCAGGTAACGGCAGCGCTGGAGCAACTGGCCATGCAAGGGTATCAGCCCAAGCGTTCCGGGGGCTGAAGTACACCCCCTGTCCCCAGCCTGTGGCTGCTGTAGACAATGGAAGCCAGACCAGCATCTCTTCTGTTCTGTGACCACGCCCCCACCCACCGCCAGCAACATCGTCTGGCATCAAGCCACCATATCCCGCCAGGATCGGGCGGCTTTGCGGGGGCACGGCAGCGCCATTCTCTGGTTTACAGGTCTCTCCGGCTCCGGGAAGAGCACCATGGCCAATGGGGTCAATGGCGAGCTGCACCGCCGTGGCGTTGCGGGTTATGTGTTGGATGGGGACAATATGCGCCATGGCCTCTGCCGTGATCTGGGCTTTACAGATACCGACCGCATGGAGAATATCCGCCGCATTGGCGAGGTGGCCAAGTTGTTTCTGGACGCGGGGATCATCACCTTGACGGCGTTTGTCTCCCCCTTTCAAGCAGATCGGGATCGGGCAAGGTCCCTGGCCCCCCCCGGTGATTTCCTGGAGATCTACTGCGCCGCCGACCTAGCCACATGCGAGCAGCGGGACCCCAAGGGCCTCTATGCCAAAGCCCGCGCTGGACAGATCAAGGACTTCACGGGGCTGGATTCCCCCTATGAGACCCCCCATAGCCCGGAACTGGTGATCCGGACCGGTGACTGCTCCTTGCAGGAGGGGATTGACCAGGTGCTGGGCACCCTTGAGGAGCGTCAACTGATTCCCCCTCTCCCCGCTTGAGATGGCCATGCTGAGTGGGTCCCGCCCCATGGACCCCTGCCCCCCCGTCGCCGTTGCGCTGCTCTCAGGCGGCTTGGATTCTGCCACCGCGGCTGCCATGGCCCTGGCGGACGGGGACCAGGTCATTGGCCTCTCCATGGATTATGGCCAGCGCCACCGCCGCGAACTGCAAGCAGCCGCCCACCTGGCCACCACTTTGGGGCTGGTGGAGCACCACCAGTTGAGGGTGAACCTGGCAGCCTGGGGGGGCTCAGCCCTCACGGACCCTCAGCAGCCTCTGCCCCAGGATGGGGTGCAGCCCCACGTCATTCCCACCACCTACGTGCCGGGGCGCAATACGGTGTTTATTGCCCTGGGGCTGAGCCTGGCTGAGGCCAGGGGCGCCCATCGGTTGATACTTGGGGTCAATGCGGTGGATTACTCCGGCTATCCGGACTGTCGCGGTGATTACCTGGCCCAGTACCAGGCCTTGGCGGACCTGGCCACCAAAGCCGGCCGCAGGGGACAGGGCCCCAAACTCTGGGCCCCCCTCCTCCGGCTCAACAAGCGGCAGATCGTTGAGCAAGCCTTGGCACTGGATGTGCCCATTGCCGCCACCTGGAGTTGCTATGGCAATGGGGAGGAGCCCTGTGGCCGTTGTGATAGCTGCCGGATCCGGGACCAGGCACTCCATGACGCTGGAGTCCCCCACCTGGCCAGCCGCTGGTTTGCCGCCAACCGTGGCTAGAACTCACGTTCCGCCATGGCAGTGGAGGCCCTAGGGGAGACATTGCTGGTGACAGACCGCCGCTTTAAGCGCAGGTGAAGCTGGTCTGGTCGCATCACCACAGCCATCATTTCCTTCACCTCCGTGTCAGGCTTGACGGGCTCCAAATCAAAGTTCCGGCAGAGCATGGCGAGAACTGCCCGTATTTCCAGCATGGCGAGATTGCGGCCTGGGCAGATGCGGGGCCCAGCGCCGAACGGGACAAAAGCCTGGGGGTGATGGGGCTGTTTATTGCCGCCAGTTGGGGAGGAAAGCCAGCGTTCGGGGTCAAAGCAGTCACCACCTGCAAAATGCTCTTCCCTGGTGGCCACATGCCGTAGAAGCACAAATAATCTTGTCCGCTTCGGAATCAGACAGCCCAGGATTTCCGTATCCTCCAGTGTCTCCAGTGCCATGTTGGGGGCCACAGGCTTCAGTCGCATGACCTCATTGCAGAAAGCATCAAGGAAAGGGAACTGATGTGCTTGTTCCAGCTTGCTCAGGGCTGCTTCCGGTGCAATAACACCATCCACCTCACGGCGAATCCGGGTAAATGCCTCTGGAAACTTGATGCAATAGTAAATAATCCAACTGATGGTGTAGGATGTTGTATCTTCTCCGGCAAGCAACAGTTGGCTTGTATAAGCCAATAGGTCTGCACTGGTGAGTTTGGAGCTGTTGTCCTCTGCCATGGTCAGCAGGGCCTCCAGGAAATTGGCGGGCCCGTGGTCAGGGTGGGCCGCCATGGACTCCCGCGTGGCGTGGACAATGGCTTCCACCTCCTGCTCAAGTACCTTCACAGCACGATCAAGGGCCCGGTCTGGGGGTAGGCGGACCCAGCGCCAATAGGGGAAAAGCGTGAAGAATCGCCGCTGTAACCCTGGGCCGATTTTTTCAAGGTGCTGCTGGATCACGGGACCCGGCGTCTCCAATGTGTTGGGGTCAACGCCAAATGCCAACTGCATGGTGACATCAACGGTGAAGCGCGTCAGGTCATTGCAGATGTCAACAGATGAACCCCCATCTGCAAGCGCCTCCCACCGCCGCTGCAAACGGGCAGTGGTGACTTTGAGCTTGGGAAAAAAATTGGCGAGTCGTGTACGACTCAGTGCAGCAACGACGGTCCGCCGCTGCTGACGCCAGTTCTCCCCCTCCGCACTGAAAAGACCATTGATCCCAACCTCGGTAAATCTGTCCTCAATCACATGGTTGCGCCGGAACGATTGGGGCCGCTGTTCCAGGATGTGCTGGATCATCTCGTTATCCGAGACCACCGCCACTCGGGACAATCCCAGGCGGATCTGGAATAAGGGACCGTAGCGCTCTGCCCAACGCTCCATGGTCAGGTGAAATTGCTCGTTATTGAGTTGGTACGAATGTCCGATCAGCGGCAGACCATGGGGTCCAGGCAGGTCACGGAGTCGGGTTAAAGGTTTCACGTCTGCCACTGGGTGAACTCCTTTGTGGAACTTTTTAGCTGCTTTGAGCAAGCCCTGGGAAGATCAGCAGCTTAGCTTCAAAAGCATGGTGGGTAAAGGTACAAATGGCCAGGGCGTCCCCATGACGGCTGAGAACACGGGCCGTCTCGGCAACAATGGTCTCGCCCCGGCCCACCTGGGTGCTGCTGGGCAGTCAATCCAGCGTCTGCCCCCCAAGTCGGTCACTGGCCACCGTAACTGACAGGGGTACAGGTGGTTACCGGTCTGACGGTCGTAGGTCAGGGGACCCAAAACACTTCTCATCCCATAGGGACTCACCATCTGCTCGGCCATGATCGTGGCCCGTTCTAGGGCCACCACGAAAAATTAGGCAACTTCCCTCTGCGGGATGTCATCTCACCATGAGAAAGCCAGTCCTGGAGAGGAATTGCCTAGGCCAGCAGGCTCTTCCAGGGGAGGAAGGGGCAATTTTCGTGGTGCCCGTCGATCAATTGCAAGATGTAGCCCAGCACCCCAAACTCCGGCCTCCTCTCCCGCAGCTCAACAAGCGGGAGAGTGTTGAGCAAGCTTTGGCGCTGGATAGCCCATTGGCCACCGCCTGGAGTTCCCATGGCAATGGGGAAGAAGCCTGTGGCCATTGCCATCGCTGCCGGATCCGGGACCAGGCGCTCCATGGGCCTCCGCCTGGCCAGCCGCTGGTCCATGGTCCGCCATGGAGGCCAATAGACCCCAGTTCCGGATCAGGGGTCACCAGGGAAGGTGTTACTGCTGCGGCGTGAGTCCCTCCATGAGGGGAAAGCCTCTGTGGGAGAGTGCTGTTGTGGGTCAGCAGGCTCCTCAGCCTGGGACAAGGCAACGTCTCCAGGTGCCCCCATCGGGGAGAGGGGGATCTTCCCAAGTCGTGCATCATCCAATTCAGGATTCGTGTCGCTCACACAAGCGGAAGACCCCTCATCTAAGGACTCTACCGTGGCGCTGTTCTGCTGTCTTGATGACTTTGCCCAGCTCTTCAAGGACTGGCAGCAGCACCACCTGATCCCCTTAGACCGTCAGCGCCAGCGACCGGGCAGGCTCTCCCTTGGTCAGATGCTTCAATCATGGTGCTCTTTCCTCTCTTCCTCGACAAGGACTTCAACAAGCATTTCTGCGGCTATGGAGTGGAGCAGGAGTTTCGCCACTGCTTTGCTGAGCTTCCCAGCACCAGCAGGTTTGTGGCCCTATGGATGACCGCCAACCGTTGGAGCCCATGACCGCTGCCCTACGGGGGCGATAGGGGATACATTCCCAAGGCACTGATGCAGCGCCTGCGGCAGCGGGGTCTCCACCGGCTCACTGGCATCCTCCACACCATGAAGAACCATCTCCTCCCCCTGGTGAACAAGCTGCTGCTGAGAAAATGGTCCAGAATCGAACCCCTCTTTCCCAAGCTGAAGTCAGGGACAGGAAGGAACCTCTGAATTAAGTCCCCTTGAGGCTCTGAGAATTTGGGAGGTCCAGCAGAGACAGGGGAAGCAGGAGCCTGATGACGGACAACTCTGGCTTGTTCAAAAGTTCCTTAGCCTGCGATCAGGTGAGAGACTATGGTATTGAATATTCCAAGGTTAACAGCTTCACCTAGAGTAAATAAAATACTTTCACCAACTCGCAATGTCTGTAAGACACAACCACGGATTTACAGAATGATACGCTGTGGTCTGGAATGGCTTCATGGACTTGGCGATGGGATCCATTGGCTGCCATCGTCCTGTGCCGGTGATGGGGACGCTTTAAGCCCTTGGAGGAAACTGTGCCGCTGCAGGGAGGCTGAGGCTGATGGTCGTGTTGCCAAGATTGAGGGTGGATGCTCCCAGCCAGGCTCGACGCACGACAGCAAGACCCACACTGCCTGTGTTCAGGGCCGCCCGAGAGGTGACCACCCCGGCCCGTGCGCCGTCTTCGCTTTGCACCAAGTTATCCTGGGGCAAGGCTTCAAGGGTGGTGGAGCTCCGCCAAAGGCGCAGTTGTTGTTTGACGCCGTCATAGGTCACCAATCTGGCCAGGACCTCTTGCCCCAAGTAGCACCCCTTGTTGAGGGCCACGGCCCCGGCAAGGCCCAATTCAAAAGGATTGAAGGTGCCATTAATCTCATTGGGCCCCATGGGCAGACCCTGCTGGAGCCGCAGCAATTCCGTCTGTGCCGAAGTGAGTTGGGGTTGGTCTTGGAGCCATGGGGGCAAAGGCAGGGGATCCGGCAGCAGCAGCCGCACTCCCGGCACACCGTCACCAAAATCTGTGCCCCGCAACAGCAAAGCCTGGCCCTTGCCCAAAGAAACCGGTCGCCAGCCAGCGCTGGTGAAGTCCATGGCCATGTCCTCGGCAGCCAATAGGGACGCCGCGCCATCCCCCAGTAGGCTCACCTGTCGGGCTTGAACCATGGGAAGCAGGGTGACCTGATCCGCGGGAAACAGATGGCGATCAAAGCGCTGACGTAAAGCTGGCCCATCACCAGCCACCACCACCAACCGGGCTCCATGGGGATCCACCAACACCTCCAGGAGGGCCATGAGCCGCCCTGTGGCGGTCACCGCGCAGCTACGCGCCAAATGACCGGGTGGGGCGCTGTTCAGGTCCTGGCTGGTCTGGTCATGGAGAAATCGCAGATGGTCGGCGCCGGTGAGTTGCAGCAGGTGGACGGAGCGGACAGTCCACACGGGCCATGCATCGGACTCTGGCAGCGCCTGGCTCAGCCAGTGGGGGAAGGGGGTCATGGCTGGTGCTCCAATGGGGCGGGATGGGTGCTGATGTGCTCCAGCAGGAAGAGGGCCTTGAGACGCAACCCTGCAGTGGCCAGGGCGGCTGATCCCCCCTCCTGGCGGTCCACAACGGTCACCACCTCCTGAATGTGGTAGCCCGCATCCCGCAACCGCTCCACCGCTTTGAGGCAGGAGCCCCCCGTGGTCACCACATCTTCCAACACCGTCACCTGGGCGCCAGGCATCGGCAGTGGACCTTCAATCCATGCGCCTGTGCCATGGCCCTTGGGCTCCTTGCGCACGATGAGGGCATCCAGTGGTCGACCCACCAGGCCAGCGGCCATGGCCACGCAACTCACCAGGGGGTCAGCGCCCATGGTGAGGCCAGCCACGGCCTGGGCCTTGGGGTCCACCTGCTCCAGCAGGAGTGGCGCCAGTAGCGTGGCACCGGCGCCACTGAGGCTGACGGGTTTGCAGTTGACGTAGTGTTGACTCCGCTGACCACTGGCCAGGAGGAAATTGCCACGCCTGTAGGCTTGGCGGGCCAGCATCTGCTGCAAGGCTTCACGGCGCTGGGCTGATGGGGGGTTCAGCAGCGCAGCAGGGGGTTGGCTATCCATGGCGCCGACGGAGGAACCTCTATAGTGGAGGTTGATGGTGATGGGCGTGTCCCCTCCCGGTCTTGGGCTGATGTGATGGCTTCCTTTGTTCCACTACTGCCCCTGCTGCTGGGCGCCATGACCCCATCAGCCCTGGCCATGGCCA
Source organism: Prochlorococcaceae cyanobacterium jk18x1bzbins.87 (assembly GCA_022826535.1). GTDB lineage: Bacteria > Cyanobacteriota > Cyanobacteriia > PCC-6307 > Cyanobiaceae > Synechococcus_B. The sequence goes on along the minus strand of JAJDUS010000071.1, from coordinate 3,076 downwards.
GGGACTGCGCCCCCACGCTACCCGCTCCGGAGAGTTCTGTCCCGCGGGTCCAGTCCTGGATGTTCCTGGGGCTGCAGGACCAGTTCTCCAGTGCCCTCCTCTCTCCCAATGGGCGCCAGCTTTCCCGGAAAACCCTGGACGGCGGGCCCAAGCAACCGTTGGAGGCCATAGGGGAGGGGGAAGACCCTGCCTTTTGCCCCCTCTAGCCCCCGGTTAGAAGACATCCAGATCACAACTTCGATAGGTGGCGGCTTCTGCCAACTGCTCGGCTTCGATGCGTTCGGAATCCGCCAGATCCGCAATGGTACGGGCCACCCGCATGAGGCGATCCAGGCTGCGCATGGAGAGGCCGAGGCGATCAGCAAGGCGATCCAGCAGGTCCCGTGCCGCGCTGCTGAGGGGGCTGGAAAGGCGCAGTTGACGGCCATCCAGGAGACGATTATCAAACAGTTGGCGGTCAAAACGCTGGCTGATATTTTGACGGCTGATGGCCAGCCGCTGCTGCACCTGGGCGGTGGTTTCCGCTGCGACGGGACGGCTCACCTCCGTGGGGGAGAGCCGTCGCACCGGCACATGGAGATCAATGCGGTCCAGGAGGGGGCCTGACACCTGGCGCCAATAGCGACGGCGGACGGCATCGCCACAACTGCAGCTATGCACAGGATCCCCCCACCAGCCACAGGGGCAGGGATTGGCCGCCGCCACCAGTTGAAACTGACAGGGGAACCGAAGTCGCTGCCCGGCCCGGGCGATGTCAATGGCCCCCTGCTCCAAGGGTTCCCGCAGATGGTCCAGGCAATGGCGACCAAATTCCGGGAGTTCATCGAGGAACAACACCCCGTGATGCGCTAAGCTCACTTCACCGGGCAAGAGATGGGGTGAGCCGCCCCCCACCAAGGCGGCCGGCGTGCAACTGTGGTGAGGGGCCCGAAAGGGACGCTGGCTGCACAAGCCCGCTTCCGGCTGGGCAAAAGCCACCGAATGGATCCGTCGCACCGCCAGGGCTTCTTCCATGGAGAGGGGTGGCAACAAATCGGGCAGGCACCGGGCCAGCACACTTTTGCCACAACCGGGTGGTCCCACCAGGAGCATATGGTGCCCACCGGCAGCGGCAATCTCCAAGGCGCGCCGCCCATGACTTTGACCCTGCAGATCCATGAGATCAAACCTGCACTCATTTTCCACCAGAACCAGACACCCGTGATCCGGGGCAGGGTGAGGCTGGGGATTGCCCAGTTGTTCCTGGGCTTCGTTCAGGTCTGTCGCCGCCAGCACGGAGAGTCCATCAATCTGGGCCGCCTCATCCGCATTGGCCCTGGGCACCAGCAGATGTCGGGCCCCTTCGGCCTGGGCCGCCTCAGCCATGGCCAGCACCCCGCGAACCGGCCGCAAGCTGCCATCCAGGCCCAGCTCCCCTGTGGCCCAGAGGCCCTCCAGCCAGGTGACGGGAATGCGTCCAGCGGCTGCTTGCAGGGCAAGAGCCATGGGCAAGTCAAAGCTGGGACCTTGTTTGCGCAGGGCGGCTGGCGCCAGGTTGACCGTCAGGCGAGACACCAGGGGCCGCTGGCCGCTGTTGCGCAAGGCGGAGCGGATCCGTTCCCGAGACTCCTGAACCGCTGCATCGGGCAAGCCCACAATCTGAAATGCTGGCAAGCCAGGCCCCAAGTCCGCCTCCACCACCACGGGACAAGCCTCCACCCCAACAATGGCGGCACTGGTACAATGGGCAAGCATGGGATTCAGCATCAAGCGTTTGGCCCAGTGTTCCCCCGTTCCAGCCCAGTGTTCCATGGGCCGCCCTTGCCGTTGTGGTCCAGTCCCGCGGGGGTCCCTCCTTTGCGTTCAGATCCTGGCAGGCCATCACTGATTGACATGGAGAATTGTTTCCCTGATCAATTTTGTATTGGTTGATGTTTATACTGATTGATGATCAAAGGATGAACATGGGCACTTTTCCCTGGCTACGGCGGCGCACCTGTTAAGGTTTAGGACCTTTGAAAGTTTACCATGGCGCAGCCCAATCCCTACAGCCAGTACTCCTCCGCCCAGAAGGTGAGGGCCCTGGTGAAGGGCATCCAGGGCCATCGGCGCTGGAACGAAGCCCTCGCCAAGGCGCCAGACCGGGAGACCATGCTTGATTTGCTTCAACAGGCGTCGGACAAAATTGGTCTGGGTCTGAGTCGGCAGGAGCTGACTGAAACCCCTCCATTGCGGGATTGGCTCTGGTTTAAGAAAAATAGTCCACTCTTTACCGTTGGCAATCAGGATTTTGGTCCCTATTGAAACCCGAGTTCTGTATAAGGGGATTGCAGGGAAGATCCTCTTGCCTTGGTTGAGTGCTGTGGGAAGCCTGATGGGAAGAGGGAAGAGGGGGAAGAGGCGACCCTGTTGCGACCTGCTTTCAGGCTGTCCAGCTCTTGGGTGGGGGGGAGGGGGAGGTTCCCAATCAGGCATGACCTGATTCAGTATCCATCTGTACCACACAAACGGAAGGCCCCCTCATGACGGATTCTACCATTGCCTTGTTCTGCTGTCTCGATGATTGTACCAGGCTGGTTGAGGACTGGGAGCGTCACCACTTGGTCCCCTCTGATCGCCAGCGCCGACGATCTGGCAAGCTCTCCCTCGGCGAGATGCTGTCCACCATGGAGCTGTTTCACAACTCAGCTTATAAGGCTTTCAAGCCTTTCCGGCTCTACGGCCTCTCACACGAGTATGGGGACTGCTGCGGAGAACTCCCCAGCTATAGCCGGTTTGTGAGCCTGAAGCCTCGACTGCTGCTGCCGTTTTACCTGTTTACCTGCTGTTGCATGATTTCCGTGGGGAGAGGACCGGCATCTACTTTGCCGACAGTACCAAGCTGGCGCTCTGCCACAATGTACGAATCAGCCGGAACAGGGTCTTCCCAGGGATGGCCAAGCGTGGTCCTACCACCATGGGCTGGTTCTTTGGCTTCAAGCTCCATCTGCGCATCAATCACAAGGGCCGGATCATGGCCTTCAGGATGACGGATGGAAGCAGAGACGACCGCAAACCGCTTGAGGATATGACCGCTGCTCTGCAAGGGAAGATCTTT
>JAJDUS010000059.1 GCA_022826535.1 Prochlorococcaceae cyanobacterium jk18x1bzbins.87 | reverse complement strand
GGCTGCACCTGCACTGGAGTGGTCAGCCCCAGATGCCCCAAAGACTGGTGGCCGCAGCCCGTGGTGTGGAGGAGAGCCTACCCATGGGACAGTGGAGACCCCCCCTCAGAACAGACTGGAGAAGGTTAGCTTGAGGGAATGGTTCACCGGTGATGGAGCGGCATTGTGCTCCTGCCGCTCCCCCGCCAGGGAGAGTTCCCAAGGATCAGCTTGGGCTTGGTCAGGCTAGGGCGCCAAAGACCATAGGAGACTGTAGTTCCTGCTGGTGGGGGAGAGGGCCAACGCCACTGCCGGGGTGAGGGTGAGGCGGTCATCCTCTATTCCTGATTCTAGCACTTTTATGGTGGTCATGTCATTGGGCTGGATCAACCCGAAACGCCACTCCTCTCTTAAGTCCCCGGCCCCCGCTTGCAGCAGCGGCCCCCTTGGCCTTGCTTGCTTTCCCCATGATTTCAGCTCCCCACCTCAAGGCTGGTTCCTGCTTGCTCCTGCTCCGCCACAGCACGCAAGCACTGCAGGATTGCATGGGACAGAGACAGGCACAAGGGCTTATAGCTTGTAAGGCCCAGGGCCAGCCCGTTGGCAAGGCTCCCTGGGATGAACGGCACGATGGCTTGGTCCCCTCGGTCCGCCAGGCCACCGGCTTTGGGCTTTGCTCCCATGGGGCTACCTTCGGGCTCAAGGCTTGGCCGGTGGTGGAAGTCGCAGCACCTGGATCGATAAAGAAAGAATGGATGAGCAGCCCCAGGTCCCCCACGCACCAGCCACCAGGGCGCCGGGCCCCAGCCGGCCAGGATCGCGGGAGGCAGGGAGAACAGTGATCAAGGGGCGGATCTGCTCCACGATCAAGACACTTGTGTCCCCTGAACTGACCCGGAACCGGGGTGATGGAAGATCACTTCCATCAGCGGAGAAGGAATCCCCACCGTCTACGGCGGGGAGGGGCTCAACTGTTCTACAGCCCTTGGCCATGCGGCTTGCAACGCCGGTAGGCGGGTGAGATCACCACCCACCACAGCCGCCAGATCACCCACGGCTTTGAGCAGGGGCTCCTCCCGGAAGCGGGGATGGGCCTGGGCCACCTGTCGGGCCACCCATGGTCGCCAGTCAATGAGCAGCACCGCGGCGCGATAGGTTGTTGGCCAGGGATTTTCAGGCAGCACGGTCTCCAATTGGGCCAACCAGTGATCTGCCCCTCCGGCATCCTGGCGCAAGATCATGAGCGCAGCCATGCTCCAGAGGGCGTCTGTGGCCTGGGGGTGGCGGGCACGGCGCTGGTTGGCCCAGGCTTCCACCTGCTGTTGATAGAGGAAATGGCCATCCAGTTGGTGGAATGCCCCGATGTGCTCCATGAAACGGGCCAGTCCCGTGGGGCCTTCAGCCAATCCCTGGGCCAAGGGGACAAACTGCTGCGCAAACGGCTGACCCCGTGCCCCATCAGCCCGGCGTTGCCAGAGTTCCACCCGACGCCCCCGGCTCCACGGCCATTGCCCCACCCGGTGAAAACGGCCATCCCCACGGATGCGCTCCCCCAGGCGATGGCTCAGTTGACGGGCCCGCTCCCGGCTGTGGCCCTGCTCCCCTGTGGCCAGCGCCACCCATTCCGCTTGCTCAAGCACCAGAGAATGCTCCTCTGAAGAGCCCACCAGGCCACGGGCCAAGAGCTGGCCGCCATTCAGCCTGCCGTAGTAGGTTCCGGTGTACTCATTGAGGTCAGCGCTGCCAGGCGCCATGACCAAAGTGGTGGGGGCATCACCAGTGTGTTGCCGCAGAAACGTCACCAGGCTGATGACTGGGGGTTCCGGTCCCGCTATCCTGTGAATGGCGGCGATACGTCCCACGGCGGTGTGGCCCGTGGCCAGCGCCAAAGAAGCCGCCACCACTCCAGTGGCCCGCCAGGAGCCAAGCCACCACTGCAGGGTAGAGATGAGCGCCAGCCAGCCCAGGCTGAGCCAGAGGATGAGCAGGGCCAGAACCGGCGCAATGTAACGGGCGTCCTTATTGGGACTCATGGTGGTGAGCAGCCAGCCGCTCACGGTGCAGCCCAGCAGCCATCCCCAGCCCGCCGGTAAAGAAAGCCGTGGGAACCTTGGAAAGCGGCTTGCCCACAAACCACGCCACAGGGTGAGCGCCAGTCCCAGCAGCGCCCCGATACAGGCGATAGTCCCCAACTGCTGCCACCAGAGCCGCGGATAGTAGAGCAGGCTGGCCATGGAAAACACCGGCGGATCTCCCTCATTGGCAGCAGAGACCACCACCGACCGATGGGTGCCGCCGATTATGGTGATCCAGTTCTGGTGGAGCCAGGGCAGCAACAGGGCCAGCACCAAAGCCATTCCCGCCAGGAGTTGCTGCCGCCGCCGGGGTTGCCCCATTCCAGTCACCACCGCCCAGAGGGAGGGAGCTGCCAAAACCAGAAGGGCGCTTTGCTTCACCAACAGCGCCGCCGCCACCCCCAATGAAGCAAGAAGGGCCTGAACCCAACGCCCCCCCCCACGGGACCCCGGTTGCTGCCAGCGCCAGAGTTGCCAGAGGGCTACTGTGGTGACCGCGGTGAGGGCAAGATCCAGGGTGAAGTTCACCCGCAGGGACACCAGCCTGGGGGCCACAGCCGCCAGGGGAAGAACCAGCAACGCCAGGCGCGGGGAATGGAGTTGCCGGGCCCAGCCATCCAGCGCCAGCAGCAGCAGGCCATGCCAGAGGGCCAAGGCCCAACTGGCCTGGTCCGGCTCCTCACCCGTCACCGCCATCACGGCGCCATGGACCAGAGAGGCCAAGGGGGGGATTTTGGGAGACAGCAAGAGCAACTCCCGCCAACCAGGCCATCCACCACCAGGAAGCAGACCGAGGGCACGGCCATGGTCCACTGCACTATTCAGATAGTCCGCCGGATCCCAGGCGGGAACCCCCTGATCCGCCGCCAGCCAGACCCGATCCAACCCTGTGGCCACCAGCCAGACAACCAGCAGCGGCAACCAGCGCCGGAGCCATTGGCCTGAACAAAGGCCATTGCTCTGGGGTGGTGCTGGCTTAGGGTAAGATATGACCGTTGTCCAGGACAACATTTTATCCGGTCGTGGCGCAGCACCATGGTAGATCCTGGTTCAAGCCAGGCTCCCGCCGATCATCCAATAACCCCAATGACAAACCCCTGCTCCATTCCATCACCTTGCTGACAAGCCTTGACACCTGGCTTGGGTGGCGGCCAGGGGGATGGCAGAACGGAAGGCGTGGGCACAGCGGTCGTAGCGGGTTGCAATGGGCCGCATCGGCACCGGCGAAGTCACTGCATTGCCCCTCACACAGGTGGAGTCGCAGGGGACCACCTTTGCTGTCACAGACCCCATGGAGCTTGCTGGTCATGCCTCCCTCGGTGCCCCAATCAGGCGGGGGCACCCCCCCTTTGTTGAGGCTGCACGCCGTGGGATGGGCTTTGATGTCAGTGGCGTCAATCATCAGGACCGCTGGCTCCGGGGCATCAGGCGGCCCTGCGGAGTCGGATGCTGACAACTCGGAAAAGATCAGATCAAAACACCCTTGCCTCACCAGCGGCGGCAACGGTTGTAGAGGGTTTTGTGGGGGCCAGCGGCGGCCGGGGCATCCCCCCAGCGCAGCCCCTTCCGAATGACAGGGATAATGCCGCTCAACGCCTTCCTGTCCTCCACCCGCTCACACCTACGTTCCTTGGGAAACAAGGGGCGGATGCGGGCCACCTGCTCCGCGCTGAGCCCCAACAACCGGGCCATCACCCATCTCCTCCTGGTGCTCTCTTGGGTCTCCCTCTCTGAAGACAAGCGAGGCCAGGCAACGGGAAGACACCAGGGTCCTCCCGGAAAACATTGACCGCCTGGTGGAAACCCTACTGACGTCAAGGTCTCAAACCTGAGGACGCACCTATTGACCTCCTCTCCGTCGTCAATGGTGGAGATTCCTTGCCAGAGCATGGGATCCAGTTTGGGCTGAACACGCGGTTCCGAATGCGGCAACTCTCCCTGGCGCCCCACGGGCGGCCAGGGCAAGCTATTGGCCAAAGATTGCGCACTCTATTCCTACCCCACCGGATCAAGACGCCCCGAAGAAAAGCCCAACCATTGCCGTGGAAGGCCATTGCCGGACCCCTCTGCACAGGACACCACAAGGGTCTCGTCGTGGGGCAGATCTGTCCCCTGCGGCGACCCTGGGGTGACGAGCAACCTGGACCGGTCCTCAGGTACCGGCACGGCGGGGAGCCTACCTAATGGGCTCGGCCACGGTGGCTACCACTGACAATGATGATGCCGGGGTGGTGATTGACGAGTCTGGGGTCATCTCGGCGACAGAGGCGATGGGGACGACAAACACTGAATACCTACACAGTGATGCCGGGTGGACAACACTTTGCAGCAGAGCTGGCCTATGGCTTCCCCGCCCATCACCACCAGCTCACCCTCATCCCAGCCGTGGCGCTGGCCCTCGCCCCAGCCCGCAGAAACTACACCCTCCTCTGGTCCTTGGCGGCCTACCCTGACCAACCCCAGCTGGAACCCTGGCAACTCTCCCCGGCAGGTGAACGGCAGGAGCAGAACACCGCCACGTCTCCAGTGGACCATTCCCTCAAGCTGCGCTTCTCCTTGCTCTTCTGAAGGGAAGGAGTCACAACACTGTCCCATGGGTAAAACCCCTCACTCCCTGTGCAAAGGTTTCCCCCGCGACAATGGTTCATCCCTTCTCCCTGGTGCATTGATCCGGAATCGGGGTTAAGTACACTCAGCTCCACTGCCCCAATGGACCATGGCCCGCAGCGCTGATGTCGCCAGCGCTTTTCTGCAGCGACTCCATAGCCCCGAGCGGCCCGTGCTGGTGTTTGACGGGGGCACAGGCACATCCCTGCAGCGCCATGCTCTGACCGCCAAGGATTTTGGCGGCCCCGAACTGGAGGGCTGCAATGAGCATCTGGTGTTCACACGTCCTGATGTGGTGCAGGCCGTGCATCGCAGTTTCCTGGAGGTGGGCTGCGATGTGATTGAAACCAACACCTTCGGAGCCACTCCCCTGGTGCTGGGGGAATATGGCCTGGCTGAGCAGGCCTATGCCATCAACAAGCGGGGGGCAGAGTTGGCCGCGGAGGTGGCTGCCCAGTTCAATGGTGAGGGCAAGCCCCGCTTTGTGGCCGGCTCCATCGGGCCCACCACCAAACTACCCACCCTGGGACAGGTGGATTTTGACCAACTGCAGGCGGATTTTGCCCTGCAGGCCAGGGGGTTAATGGATGGGGGTGCGGATCTGCTGCTGCTGGAGACCTGCCAGGATGTGTTGCAGATCAAGGCTGGTCTTCAGGGCCTGGAGGAGGCCATGGGGGCTGTCGGTCGTCGGCTTCCCGTCATGGTCTCCGTCACCATGGAAACCACGGGCACCATGTTGGTGGGTGCTGATACGGCAGCAGTGGTCACCATTCTGGAGCCCTTCCCCATCGACGTGTTGGGGCTGAATTGCGCCACCGGGCCGGACTTGATGAAACCCCATGTGCGCTACTTCAGTGAACAATCTCCGTTTGTGATCAGTTGCATTCCCAATGCGGGCCTCCCGGAAAATGTGGGGGGCGTGGCCCATTACCGGCTGACTCCCATGGAGATGCGCATGGCCCTCCATCACTTTGTGGAAGATTTGGGTGTGCAGATCATTGGGGGCTGTTGCGGCACCACACCGGCACATATTGAGGCGTTGGTGCAACATTGCCAACACCTGCAACCTGCACCGCGCCCTGTCCGCCACGGTGGCCACGGCACCACGTCCCCCTCGGGTTACCAGCCTGCTGCTGCCTCTATTTATACCAACACCACCTATCATCAGGATAATTCTTTTCTCATTATTGGCGAACGTCTCAATGCCAGCGGCTCAAAGAAGGTGCGGGAACTTCTGAATCAGGATGATTGGGATGGCCTGGTGAGCATTGCCCGTCAGCAGGTGAACGAAAACGCCCATCTTCTGGATGTAAATGTGGATTTCGTAGGGCGGGACGGGGTGAGGGATATGAAAGCCCTGGTGCAACGCCTCGTGACCAATGTGAATCTACCGTTGATGCTGGATTCCACCGAGTGGCAAAAGATGGAGGCGGGCCTGAAGGTGGCCGGGGGTAAGTGTATTCTCAATTCCACAAACTATGAAGACGGGGAGCCACGATTTTATAAGGTGTTGGCGTTGGCCAAGCGGTTTGGGGCGGGTGTTGTGGTGGGCACCATTGATGAGGAGGGGATGGCCCGCACCGCCGAGAAGAAGCTGGCCATTGCCCAGCGGGCCTACCGGGATGCCTTGGCCTACGGCCTCCCCCCACGGGAACTGTTCTTTGACCCCTTGGCGCTGCCCATTTCCACCGGTGTGGAGGAGGACCGTCGCAATGCCGCCGCCACCCTGGAGGCCATTGGCCAGATCCGCCAGAAGCTGCCGGAGGTCCATGTGGTGCTGGGCATTTCCAATGTGAGCTTTGGCCTCTCACCCGCAGCCCGCATGGCCCTCAATTCCATTTTCCTGAATGACTGTTGTTCAGTGGGATTGGATGCTGCGATTGTCTCCCCTGCCAAGATTCTCCCCCTGAGCAGGATCAGCCCGGAGCAACAGAAGGTGTGCCGCGATTTAATCCACGACCGCCGCCGCTTTCGCGATGACGTGTGCATCTATGATCCCCTGACGGCCCTCACGGAAATCTTTGCCGGGGTGAGCGGCCAGACGGCAAGAACCACGGGACCACGTTTAGCCGATTTGCCTGTGGAGGAGCGCCTTAAGCAGCACATTATTGATGGGGAGCGGCTCCATCTGGAGGAATCCCTGGAACTGGCACTGCACACAACTCCACCGTTGGAGATTGTCAATCGCTTCCTCCTGGATGGGATGAAAGTTGTGGGTGAACTCTTTGGTTCCGGACAGATGCAGCTCCCTTTTGTTCTACAATCCGCCCAAACCATGAAGGCCGCTGTGGCCTATCTGGAACCCCATATGGAGAAGACCGAGGGTGGGAACCACGCCCGCGGCAAGGTATTGATTGCCACTGTCAAAGGGGATGTTCATGATATTGGCAAAAATCTCGTTGATATCATTCTCACCAACAATGGCTATGAGGTGATTAATCTGGGCATCAAACAGGATGTGACAGCCATTATCAATGCCCAGAAAGAGCACCGGGCAGATTGCATCTGCATGAGTGGCTTGCTGGTGAAATCAACAGCCTTCATGAAAGATAACCTGGGGGCATTCAACGATGTGGGCATCCAGGTGCCGGTGATTCTGGGGGGCGCCGCCCTCACCCCCCGGTTTGTCCACCGGGATTGCCGTGCGGCATACCAGGGCCAGGTGGTCTATGGCCGGGATGCCTTCACCGATCTGCGCTTCATGGATGCCTACATCAAGGCCCGTCAGGCGGACCGATGGGATGACCGGCAAGGATTTCTGGATGGCATCCCGCCAGGGGTGGGCCTGGCCAATGAAGAAACAACACCCCAGCCAACTGGGGATACAGCACCAGCAAGGGCCCCTGCCGAAGCAGTGGCCACGGTAGAGCCTGCCGCAGAACCCACGGAGCGTTCTGCAGCCGTTCCGGAAGAATCCCCAGTGCAGCCCCCATTCCTGGGGGCCTGCCTTCTGCACAGCTCCGAGATTCCCCTCCAGGAGGTGGCGGGCTACCTGGATCGTCAAGCCCTGTTTGTGGGCCAGTGGCAACTGCGCCGCGGCAAGGACCAATCCAGGGCGGACCATGAAGCCTTGTTGCGCACCACTGGGGAACCCACGCTGGACCATTGGCTGGAGCGCTGCCACCAGGACCACCTGCTCCAACCGGCCGTGGCCTATGGCTACTTCCCCTGTGGCCGCCGGGGCAACAGCGTGCAGGTGTTTGCCCCCCAGGGGCAGGGGCGGCTGGGAGAATTTGTGTTTCCCCGGCAACGGTCCGGGAACCGCTACTGCATTGCGGACTTTTACCAGGACCTGGTCAACGACCAGCCGACGGACGTGTTGCCCATGCAGGCCGTCACCATGGGGGCGCAGGCCAGCCGCTTTGCCCAGGAACTCTTCCGCAGCCATGCCTACAGCGACTACCTCTACTTCCACGGGCTGGCGGTGCAAATGGCCGAGGCCCTGGCGGAATGGATCCATGCCCATATCCGCCGCGCCTGCGGCTTCGGAGACCAGGAACCCGGCGCCCTGCGGGACGTGCTGGCTCAACGCTACCGGGGCAGCCGTTACTCCTTTGGCTATCCGGCCTGCCCCAATGTGGCCGACTCTCGCCAACAACTGGCCTGGCTGGGTGCCGAGTCCATTGGTTTGACCATGGACAGCAGTGATCAACTCCAGCCGGAGCAGAGCACCACCGCCCTGGTGGCCCTCCACTCCAAAGCCCGCTACTTCAGCGCCTAGGCTGGACTGAAGGCCACGCTCAGTCCTGGCAAAACATTTCCAGGGCGTCAATCACCTGCTGCTGGAACTCCTCCATGGCCCCGCTTTCCGCCAGATCCACCCCTTCCCCGGCTGCATTCTGGGCCAGATCTTGAAAGTGAAAAGCCCCCTCCCCGTTGGCCAGGAACTCCATGGCCGAGACCTCGCCACTCTCCTTGAACGCATCAGCCAGGGCCATAAAAGCCGCATCTTCCGTGAATTCCCAGTTCATGTTCATGGGATCGTCAAACCTGGTTGCCGTGGAACGATTCAGACCTTTAGCGCCCTCCCCCCCTGTTTCGTCAATGCCTTGCCCAGATGGCAAAGACAGTTCATCAGGACGCCACACTTGTTCCCAGGGTCAGGACTCATCACCAGAAGAGGACAGTGGTGGCCAGGAGGATGACAGAGCAGAAGATGTGGGCCCAGCGACCATAGCGGGTTGCAAGATGCCACCAGTCCTTCAGTCGGGAAAAGAGATTCTCGATTTTGTAACGCCTGCCATCCAGCCTCTTGCTGTAATGGACTGGTTTCTTGCGGCAGCGACGGGGCGGGATGCAAGGCGGGATGCCCTACTGGGCCAGCATCTTACGGATTTTGTCCCTGCCATAACCCTTGACCCCCAATCACCGTGGCTGCAGGCGGCGGGTCCTTGCGCACCCCATGAGCACCAGTGAAGTCCCTGCATTGCCCCTCACGCAGTTGGAGCCGCAGGGGACCACCTTTGCTATGGCAGATCCCGTGGAGCTTGCTGGTCATGCCCTCCCTTGGTGCCACCAATCAGGCGGGGATCAGATCCCCCTTGTTGAGGCTGGACGCCGTGGGATGAGCTTTGAGATCAGTGGTGTCAATCATCAGGACCTCTGGCTCCGGGGCATCGGATGCTGACAACTCGGAAAAGATCAGATCAAAAACGCCCTTGTCTCACCAGCGGCGGCAACGGTTGTAGAGGGGTTTTGTGGGGGCCATCGGCCGCCGGGGCATCCACCCAGCGCAGACCGCTCCGGATCACAGAGATGATGCCGCGCAACACCTTGCGGTCATCGACCCGCTTCCCACCCCGTTCCTTGGGGAAAAAGGGGCGGATGCGGGTAACCTGCTCCGCACTGAGCCCCAACAACTGGGCCATCACCCATCTCCTCCTGGTGCTCTCTTGGGGGTCCCCCCCTGGCGAGAGAATCATTCCTCATATTATGAGTCCTGACCCCAGGCCCTGACCCCTCCTTGATCCATGACCAGCACCCCTGTCCAACCCCGCAATGTTCTCGGTGGCGCCCTGGAGGTTTGCAGTTGCCAGCCCATGACGGGTTGGATGCGGGATGGTGCCTGCCGCACCGATGCCCTGGATTTTGGGCGCCACACGGTCTGTGCAGTGGTGACCAAGTCCTTTCTCTCCTACAGCAGCGCCCAGGGAAACGACCTGAGCACGCCGCGGCCCGAACTGGCCTTTCCCGGCCTTCAACCCGGTGACCACTGGTGTGTCTGCGCAAGCCGCTGGCGGCAGGCCCTTGAGGATGGCATTGCGCCACCCGTGGTTCTGGCGGCCACGGAGATCTCCACCCTGGACATCATTCCCCTGGAACACCTGAAGGCCCATGCCTGGTCAGGGGAAACCGATCCGACCGGTTGACCAGGGCCAGGACTCATCATCAGAAGAGGATGGTGGTGACCAGGGGCACGGCAGAGCAGAAGACAGGGGCACAGCGGTCGTAGCGGGTTGCAAGACGTCGCCAGTCCTTCAACCGGGAAAAGAACGTCTCGATTTTGCGACCCATTCGCTACACTTTCTTGTGGTCATGGACTGGCTTCTTCCAGCAGCGACAGGCGGGATGCCCTGGTGGGCCAGCATCTTGCGGATTTTGTCCCTCCCATACCCTTGGTCCCCAAGCATCGTGGCCGCAGGGCCAGGTCCTTGCGCATCCCATCAGCACCAGTGAAGTCACTGCATTGCCCCTCACGCAGGGGGAGCCGTCGGGGACCACCTTTGCTGTGGTAGACCCCATGGAGCGTGCTGGTCATGCCCCCTTGGTGCCACCAATCAGGCGGGGATCAGATCCCCCTTGTTGAGGCTGGACGCCGTGGGATGAGCTTTGGGATCAGTGGTGGTGTCAATCATCAGGACCTCTGGCTCTGGGGCATCAGATGCTGACAACTCGGAAAAGATCAGATCAAAAACACCCTTGTCCGACCAGTGGCGGCAACGGTTGTAGAGGGGGGGTGGAGGCCATCGGCCGCCGGGGCATCCACCCGGCGCAGACTGCTCCGAGTCACGTTATGAGGATGCCGCTCAACACCTTTCTGTCATCCACCCGCTTCCCACCCTGCTCCTTGGGGAACAAGGGGCGGATGCCTGCAACCTGCTCCTCCCTCAGCCAAAGCAACCGGGCCATCACCCACCTCTCCTCCTGGCGCCCTCTTGGGGGTCCCTCTCTGGTGAGAGGATCACTCCTCATATGATGAGTCCTGACCCCAGGGGCCGTTCACCAGGGAATGGGTTGGCCATCCCAGGCCCAAAAGCGTCCACTGTCTTGGGGCGTGAGGCCTAAAAGCACCCGCAGGAGCGCGGCGGCGCTGAAGTCCGGCGTGAACAGCTTCCCCGGTGGAATCCCTGCCTGAAAGGGTTTGGACAGGGGACTGTCTGTGGTACCGGGATGGAGGCAGGCCACACATACACCCGGCATGGTGCGGCGCCATTCCAGGGCAACCGTCTTGAGCAACTGGTTCTGGGCCGCCTTGGCGGCCCGGTAGCTGTACCACCCCCCCAGGCGATTGTCGCCAATGCTGCCCACCCGGGCGGAAAGGCTGGCAAACCAGGCCCGGCCGGCCCGTTTCAAGGCCGGCTCCACCGCCTGGGCAAGAAGCACGGGTCCCCAGGCATTGACGGCAAAGCTTTGGTGCAGGGCAGAGCGCCCCAGGGCAGCCAGGCGTTTTTCAGGGGCTTGACGGGGGGCTAGGCCATGGAGCCAGCCACTGGCGTTGAACACCAGGCGCAGGGGACGATCCAGGCGGTTCACCTGGTCCCTGAGGTCCGCCAACTGCTCATCGCGGCAGAGATCCAGCACGCCATAGGCGAGGCGATCCGGGGCCTGCTGGAGCAGCCGCCGGGTGTCTGGTCGTGGGGTGGGGGTGCGTCCCGTGAGGGTGATGGCCAAAGCCGGTGCTCGCTCCAGCAGCAACTGCACCACGGCACGACCCAAAGCGCCATCGGCCACCACCAGGCCATGGCCTTGGAGTGTTGCAACTGCCAGTTCGGTCGTGTTTTCCCCCTGAAGAAGGTTCACCATGGCCAAGGGGACCTGCACAATGCAAGTCCATGATGGTGAGCACTGAGGGAGCAAGGGGAAGGCAGCCATGCGGATTGCCCAGGTTGATGCGTTCACGGCCCAGCCCTTCCAGGGCAATGGCGCGGCAGTGGTGCTGCTCAGTGCCCCTGTGGCGGGACAATCCCTGCAAGCCCTGGCGACAGAGTGTGCCCAGTCGGAAACAGCCTTTTTGCTCCCCTTGCAGGGGCAATGGCTGCTGCGGTGGTTTACCCCTACCCTGGAGGTGGACCTCTGTGGCCACGGCACCCTGGCCGCCGCCAGGGCTCTGGCCCACTGGGGCGTGCTGTCCCCCGGCCAGCGGATGGATCTCCACAGCCGCAGTGGGCCACTACCGGTGGAGCAGCGGGGCGCGGGGTTACGTGTGCAACTGCCCACGGGGCAACTGCATCAAGCCCCCCCGGATCCTGGGTTGGATCAACTGTTGGGAACCCCGGTGCAGCAGCGCTGGACCTCGTCTCTCCGCTATGAGATTGCCCTGGTGGATGCCACCTTCCCCTTGGCAACGTTGGCGCTGGATCAGAACCAATTGCGCCAACGCCCCTGTCTGGGGTTAGCCGTCATGCAGGCCAGCCCCACCAACACGGCAGGGTTGGAAGATCCCCCTGATTATGCCCTGCGCTTTTTTGCCCCCCGGGCGGGGATTCCCGAGGATCCTGTCACGGGGTCGGCCCACGCCCTGGTGGCTCCCTATTGGTGGTCCCGCACTGGTCATGACCTGGTGAAGGCTCAACAACTGTCCCCTCGTGGAGGCCGGTTGCGGCTGTTTCAGGGGAGTGGGAATCAGGTGGCGCTGGAGGGGGAGGCGGCGCTGGTGTGGAGTGGAGAGTTGCTGACAAACCTGGAGCCAGGCGGCCAACAAGACTGGGAAGCCTTACGTCCATGAGCAAAGAGGACGCCAACGTTGAGGGGATACCCCCAAGGCATCCCTGGGCCGATGTGGATGGCCAATGGCTGGGCGCACGGACCCAAGCCGTGGGCACCTCTGCCCTGGAACAGGGGGCACTCTGTCCCATGCCGACGGTCCTGTTGAACCTTCCCAAGGCGGAAGGGGCGGAGGTGCGCCGCCTCTTGTGGAGTCGCCCCAGGGGATCCACTGGTCACCGGAGCCAAGCCAATCCTTTCCTGCCCCCGGATCAACGGTTGGTGCTGAGAACCTGGGGGCCAGCCCACACGATTCTGCTCAATAAATACCCCATCCGACCTGGTCATCTGCTACTCATCACCAATGGGGAACAGCCCCAGTCAGGTTGGCTCGGTCCGCAGGACTGGCAGGCGGCTGCCGCCCTCCTGGAACGCCAGGATGGACTACTATTTTTCAATAGCGGCCCCGTGGCGGGAGCCAGCCAGCCCCATCGCCACCTCCAATTGCTACCCAGCCTGCCAGGCCGGCCATGCTTCCCTTGGGAGGCCTGGCTCACCCAGCCGAATGGGATTTATCCCTGGCGCCTGTGTAAAGCCCCTCTGCCCAAACAGGACGAGGACTTGGCTGCCACGATGAACAGGCTCTATGGACAGCAGTTGGCGTCCCTGGGGCTGGGCTCCGCCGAAGACCACAGTCAACCCCAGGGGGCCTACAATCTGCTGATCACCTCCGATTGGTTCATCACCATTCCCCGGCGGCGGGAAGAACATCAAGGCATCAATATCAATGCCCTTGGGTTTGCCGGGATGATGTTGGTTACGGATCAAACCGATGCTGCCTGGCTGGCGGCAGGTGGTGACGTGTTGAGTGTGCTGCGGGCCGTGGGCGAGGCGCCTTCCGCCACACTCAAGCAGCGGGTTCCCGGTTAAGCTGCTCTTCCAGTGTGCTGATCAGGGAGTTGACAGCAGCCAGCTTGCGCTCCAGGCTATCCCGCCAGCTTTTCAGCATATGGAGCTTGGCTTGTTTGTAATGGCGGTCACGGCTAGGCCAATCCTGGCCCAGGCATGGGACAAAGAAAGGGGGAAACATGGGACACGGAATCAATCACAATGACACCTTAGAGAAGGGCAGACTCGTCTCAGGTAGGGGTATCCACCCTGATTCCAGCAAGGGCAAGACATAGACCTGCTGTGATGGGGATTCCTGTTGTAATCCCAGTTCTGGATAAGGTCAGGAGAGATTAAGAAATGGTGGCTGTGCCGATGTTGACCTTGGGTTGGGCCAGGGAGGAGAGGATCTGGGCAAAGGCATTGAGGGGAGAGCGGTGGCGGCTGTGCTCCAGTCCCATCTCTCGCTTCAGCTTGGCAAAGAGGGTTTCAATGATGGATGATTTTCTCAGCAGCAGCTTGTCCAGCAGGGGGAAGAGGAGGTTCTTCATGGTGCGGCGACTGCAGTGAGCAGGTGGAGACCCCGCTGCCACAGGTGCTGCATCAGGGACTTGGCAATGGATCCCCTATCGCCCCCGTAGCGCAGCGGTGATGCGCTCCAACGGTTGGCGATTCGGTATTGTCCCCTGTGACCTTGAAGGCCATGATCCGGTCCTGGCGGTTGAGCAGTGGAGCTTGAAGCCAAAACACCAGCCCATGGCGGTGCGGCCCCGCTGGGCCAGCCCTCACAACACCCTGTTGCCACTGATGCGAGTGTTGTGACAGACCGCCAGCTTGCTGCTATCGACAAAGGAGATCCCGGTGCCTGGCCGCGGTAGCAATGGAGCAGCAGGTCAAAGGGCAGCAGGAGCCGCGGCATCAAGGCCACAAACCTGCTGCAGGCGGGAAGCTCAGCAAAGCAGTGACGGACCTCCTGTTCCACTCCATAGCGCCAGAAATGCTTGAAGTCCTTGTCAGGCCCGAGATGGAATAGCACCATGATGGAAAGCATCTCGCCAAGGGAGAGCTTGCCTGATCCCTGGCGCTGACGCTCTAAGGGGATCAGGTGGTGCTGTTGCCACTGGTGGAAAAGCTGGGCAAAGTCATCAAAGACAGCAGAACATGGCCACGGCAAAGTCTTTCATGAAGGGGCCTTCCTCTTGGGTAGTGGCTACGGATCCTGAATCGGGTCCTGCCCGATTAGGGAAGATCCCCCTCTCCCCCATGGTCGCCCCACTCCCTTGCCTCAGGCTGAGGAGCCTGCTGGAGCAGAACAGTAGTCTCCACTCTCCAACAGAGGCTTTCCCCTCATCGAGGGGCCCACACCACAGGGGGTAACCTCTTCTCTAATGGAACCTTATCCACAACTGGGGTGCATAGAGGAACTTCTCCTTCCTGGTCTGCTTCCTCACGCGGCCACGCTCCCAGTCGCTGAACCTCAACCGCTGCTCCTTCCCTCCCATCCTTTCCATCCCAATTCACACCCGGTCTAATCCCTCCACCTCAACAGGGGGTTCTCCAGCGGGTTCCTTGGGGATAGCGACAGTCCCGCCGCCACAACGGCGCTGCGGGTATCCTCCATCGTGCGACAGACACCGTCCTCCTTGCCGACCGGCACCGACAACCTGACCTGGCGGATAGCCTTCAAGGAAGCAGTGCAGAATGTGGATGCGGCGTGGACTGCAGCATCTCCGGCACCACCGCCACCCTCGCCGTGGGGGCGGTTTCAGGAACGAATGCTGATGACGTCACCGCTTCTGATGGCGACCTGGCCGGTCTCAACGGCATGGTGACACTGGATTTTGCAGGCGGCCAGGACATCGAAGACACAAGCGGCAACGCACTGACCAACACCGCACCCGCGGGGAGCAACAACACCTTGCCACCGCCACCACTGCCGACAACGCCAACGGTCACGATCTCGGTCGACCCGTCACCGATAACGAAAGGGGCAGTAGCGGCCTTCACGGTGCGCCACCACACCCCTGACCGGCCTGCTGATGGTGAGGGAGACCACCATGGGTGGGCAGGGCTCCGTGGCAACTGGCCGGGAAAGATCCAAGACGATGACCATTCCTCCCGTCACCGCCACAGCCCCCTACACTGTGCCCACAGTGAACGCCCTAGCCCACCACCGCCATGGCCAATCAACTGCCCACGGATCGCACAGCGCTTGTGACTGGCGCCAGTCGTGGTATTGGCCGGGCCGTGGCCTTGGAGTTGGCTGCCGCCGGAGTGGAGGTGGTGGTCAACTATGCCCGCTCCCCGGAGGCCGCCGCCCAGGTGGTGGCAACCATCAAGGAACGGGGTGGACGGGCCTATGGGTTGCAGGCGGATGTGAGCAAGGAGACAGAAGCGGATGGCTTGGTCAAGGCGGTGTTGGAGCGCAGCGGCAACCTGGATGTGCTGGTCAACAATGCGGGGATTACCCGTGATGGTTTGTTGATGCGGATGAAAACAGCAGATTGGCAGGCGGTGATTGATCTCAATCTTTCCGGCGTCTTTTATTGTACCCGTGCAGTGACACGGCCCATGCTCAAACAAAAACGGGGCCGCATTGTGAATATCACCTCCGTGGTGGGGCTGATGGGAAATCCGGGACAAGCCAACTACGGAGCCGCCAAAGCAGGTGTCATTGGCCTGACCCGCACCGGCGCCAAGGAGTTGGCCAGCCGCGGCATCACGGTCAATGCTGTGGCCCCCGGCTTCATTGCCACGGACATGACCAGTGGACTGGAAAGCGACAACTTGCTGAAGGCGATTCCCATGGGGTGTTTTGGACAACCTGAGCATGTGGCTGGGGCTGTACGCTTCCTCG
Source organism: Prochlorococcaceae cyanobacterium jk18x1bzbins.87 (assembly GCA_022826535.1). Taxonomy (GTDB): domain Bacteria; phylum Cyanobacteriota; class Cyanobacteriia; order PCC-6307; family Cyanobiaceae; genus Synechococcus_B. The sequence continues at coordinate 1,607 of JAJDUS010000059.1, read as the reverse complement.
CCGCTGATCCCGCTGCCGCCTACATCACTGGCCAGGTGTTGCAAGTGGATGGCGGCATTTATTGAGTCAGTGGCGCCATGGGGTGTTCCCCAGGGGGTTCTGCCTGCTGAAGCACCGTCTCCTTGAACTGTCAGTCAATGGTGGCATCCTGTCTGGGCATCTCTACCAACTCCTTGGCCATGGTTGCCAACACCTCACCTTTCATGAGTTCCTGTGCTGACGGGTTGTCTGCCCAGGCACCATAGAAAGACTGCTTGTCAGAGGCGGGACCAAGGGCATCGCCACGTTCCTGTTCCCCACGGAACATCTTCGCCATGGCAACGAGTTCCTCAATCACCTGTGCCGCCTCAACAGGATGGTTGGCGCATTTGTTCAGCGATGTCCCCCAGCATTTCACTGAAGCGCCTCTGCTTCATCAGGTTGGTCTTGAACCTGGTCTTCAGTGCCTCCTTGATGAGCTGTTGCAGCAGTTCCACCGCCAGATTCTTCTGGGGGATCTTGCCCACCTCCCCCAGGAATCGGTCAGACATGATGCCGATGTCGGTTTTTTCAGCGCGACAACCTTGACAATATCCGTGACTCCCTCTCTCCAGCCCATTTCTTCCGCTCTGATGGCCCCACCACAATGGGCCTGGCCCACCTTGTGATCCCCATGGGCTTGGCCCTTCTCAACTCCCCATACCCTCCGTCCCCTCAGACACGGGTCTCCTCTCCGTGGAGCAGCTTCTCTGAAGGGGTCAGGCGCTCTGCCTGCCAGGATCACCCTCCCCACTGCGGGTCTTCTGGGTCAGGGTAGGGAGGCTCCCATGGGTGGCATTGGGTAGCCCACTCTGCAATGCCCTGTTGAGCACTTCAGTAACACGCTGGTGATCATGGGTGTGGGGGCAGCCAAGACGCTGTTTATCGTGAAGTCTTCAATGCTGTGGTCAGGCTAGCGGCGGCGCCATCCCTGTTATAGAGCTACACTGATCCACACCAGACTGAGGGCAAGGCATAGATTCCCGCAACAGAAAGTAATTATAAAAATCTGGTCCAGATCTCAAAGGGTACCCTGGAGAACTTCAAAGGGCTTTCACAGAAGACTCTCACTCCTCTGTTACAGCAAGGCTTTTCAAAAGCCAGGACTGACCCGGAAAGGCGTTTCCCAGTGTTTCCCAAAACATCCTGAAAAGTCTTCAATAACCTTAATTCTGGATAAGATCAAGAGGAGGTTGTGATGGTGGGCATGGTGTTGGGGATGCCGATGGTGCCAATGTTGACCTTGGGTTGTGCCAGGGTGTAAGCCGCCAGGCATGAGAGAATGTGGAGGAGGGGGTTGCTGGGGGATCGGTGTCGGGTGTGCGCTAGGCCCATGCTGGACTTCAGCTGGTCAAAGAGGGTTTCAATCATGAATCGTTTGCGCACCAGCCCTTTGTCCGGCATGGGTATCAAGTCGTTCTTCATGTTGGGGCGAATGCTGGTGACCAGGTGAAGGCCCCGTTGCCAGAGTCGCTCCAGCAGCGACTTGGAAACATGGCCTTGATCAGCAAAGATCTTCCCTTGGAGAGCAGCGGTCATATCCTCAAGCGGTTTGCGGTCGTCTCTGCTTCCATCCGTCATCCTGAAGG
>JAJDUS010000029.1 GCA_022826535.1 Prochlorococcaceae cyanobacterium jk18x1bzbins.87 | reverse complement strand
CTCCCGCCCCGTCTTCCCCTTCTTGGTCTTGGTCTCCTACTCAAGGTCAGCAAAGCTCTTCTCCAGGCTCTTCATGCCAGGGAAGCTCCAACCATGCCTTTATCTTACCACTTGTAGAAACTTGTTCAGAGATGCCCTAATCACTTTTGAGAACTTTATACATGACGTAGGCATCCACAAAGCCCAGTCGCTGGTGGTGAAATGCACCGGGCAATGTTCCAACAATGGCCATGCCATTGCGTTGCCAAGCCTGCACCGCAGCGGTATTGGTGGACACAACCAAGTTAAACTGCATTGCCCGAAACCCAAGCCCCAGGGCCTGGTCCTGGGAGTGGGAGAACAGTAAACTGCCAATCCCCTGCCGCCGCACCGTGGGGGCAACCACATAGCCACAGTTGCACACATGGGCCGCCAGGGTGGGACCATTGGGCTTGATGTGGTAGGTGCCCAGCACCTGGCCATCCGCTGCCACCGCCACAAAGGCCTGCAGGGCAGCTTCCACCCAGATGGCGTAACCCCCCTTGGCATCCATGGCCGGATCAAAGGGTAGGGTCTCACCGGCCCGCACCACTGGCGCCATGATTTGCCATGTGGCGGGCCAGTCTTTCAAGAGCAGGGGGCGAATCCGAACCACGATGCGGCGCCACCAGGAACTGCGCTGGTTCCCTCAGCCCACGGGTGTCTGTGCCACATCCCCAGGGATAAAATCAAGGGCGACCCCGTTATTGCAATAACGCTTGCCGGTGGGTTGGGGACCATCATTGAAGACATGCCCCTGGTGACCGCCACAACGGCGGCAATGGTACTCCGTGCGGGGAAGAAGCAACTTGAAATCCAGCTTGGTGGCAATGCTATTGGAGAGGGGCTGCCAAAAGCTGGGCCAGCCGGTGCCACTCTCATACTTGGTCGCTGAGGAAAACAGGGGCAGTTCACACCCTTTGCACACAAACACGCCGTCCCGCTTTTCCTCCAGCAGGGCACTGGTGAAGGGTCGCTCTGTGCCTTCTCTCCGCAAGACGTTAAATGCCTCCGGGGAGAGCCGCTGGCGCCACTGGGATTCACTGAGATCCCAGGCGGGTTCCCCTGCGGGGGATGCTGCACTGGCCATGGATGGCTTCAAAATAACCACCATAGAGGTGACAAGCCCCAACAGCAGGTTGCGGCGGCTCATGGAGCTGAGCAACGAAGCCATGGCGCTGTGACCCCAGTTCAAAGGTCCATTCTATGGCCTTCACCACCTGTCATGCCAGCCATCCCCAGTCCCGATCATGCCCCCGCCTTGGGCCGGCATCCCTTCAGCGTGGCGCCGATGCTGGACTGTACGGATCGGCATTTCCGGGTGCTGATGCGTCAGATCAGTTGTGAGGCCCTGTTATACACGGAGATGGTGGTGGCCCAGGCGCTCCATTACGGCCACCGGCGGCGCCTGCTGGATTATGACCCCATTGAACATCCCTTGGCGCTCCAGGTGGGGGGAGATGATCCTCTGCTGTTGGCGGAGGCGGCACGCATGGGGGAGGCCTGGGGCTATGACGAACTCAATCTGAACCTGGGCTGTCCCAGTGAACGGGTGCAGGCGGGGCGTTTTGGCGCCTGCCTCATGGCGGAGCCTGACCACGTGGCCCGCTGCATCGAGGCCATGGCCACCAGCACCAGCCTGCCGGTCACTGTGAAGCACCGCCTGGGCATTGACGATCAGGAAAGCTACGACCATTTATTGACATTTGTGGATATCATGGCCGAGGCGGGCGCCCAACGCTTCATCATCCATGCCCGCAAGGCCTGGCTCCATGGCCTCAATCCCAAGGAGAACCGCACCATCCCCCCCCTGCGCTACGACTGGGTGGCGCGCCTCAAGCAGGACCGTCCCGGCCTGTCCATTGTCCTCAATGGGGGCCTCACCACCATGGCGGATTGCCGCCAAGCCCTGACCATGTGTGATGGCGCCATGGTGGGTCGCGCCGCCTATGACCACCCCCTCCGCTGGGCTGATGTGGACGGGGCCTTCTACGGCCATTCCCCCCGCCATCCGCCACGGCCATCCGCCATTGTGGAGGCCATGGTTCCCTATGCCGAAGCCCATATGGCCCGGGGAGGACGCCTCTGGGATGTGGCCCGCCACCTCCTGCAACTGGTGCAGGGTGTTCCTGGGGCACGGGCTTGGCGCCGTCGCCTCAGTGAAGGGGCCATGGTCCGTGACGCTGACCTCAAGGTGCTTCGCCAAGCCACTGGGGAGTTGGAGCGCCATGGCTACTGATGCAGTCCCCAAGGGTCCCTTCTGACGGGATGCTGGGCAGAAAAGCTACCCTGACCCTTGACAAGGGGGAAAGGGAATCTACTTGATGGATGAATTGAGCCCTGAAGTATAGAAAACCGAGGAAGGACGGCAATCTGCAGTTGCTTGCCAGCCGGGGCCTTGGACCAGACAGGAGCGCCTAAGCTTGTGAGTTTTCTGCTCCGACCATGAAGACATCCCGCTGGCGTCAACTCTTTGGGAAGTGCCGGCCATTGATTGGCGTGATTCATCTGCCCCCGTTGCCGGGCACCCCAGGCTGGGGAGGGGACATGGATGCTGTAGAAGCCTGGGCCTTGGCGGATGCCCAGGCTTACGTCAGTGGCGGCGCCACCGGGGTGCTGGTGGAAAACTTTGGGGATCATCCCTTTTTCCCCCACCAGGTTCCACCGGAGACCATTGCCGCCATGGGGCGGATTGCCACGGCAGTGGTTCAGGCGGTTCCCTTGCCGGTGGGCATCAATGTGCTGCGCAATGATGGCGGCGCCGCCCTGGGTGTGGCCGTGGCCAGTGGGGCGCAGTTTATCCGGGTGAATGTGCTGAGCGGGGCCATGGTAACGGATCAGGGCCTGATTCAAGGGTGCGCTGCCCAGCTTTTGCGGCAGCGCCGCCTTCTGGCGGCGGATGGGATGGCTGTGCTGGCGGATGTGCTGGTCAAGCACGCTTTACCGCTTACGCCCTTGCCAGTGGCCATGGCGGTGGAGGACATCCTGGAACGGGGTGGTGCGGATGGGGTGATCGTCTCAGGGGACAGCACAGGAACCCCGGTGGAGCCAGAGATCCTGCATCAGGCCCGCCATGGGGCCAAGGGGGCGCCTGTGCTCATTGGCAGTGGGTTCGGGCCAGCCACCGCCGACCACTTGGGTCCCCTTTGTGATGGGGTGATCGTGGCCTCAGCGCTGAAGCAGGATGGCCGACTGTGTAATCCGGTGGATCCCCAGCGGGTTGCACAACTACGGGACCAGTTTCACCCTTGAGACCGCAGACGACGGGCTGCGGGAACAGCCAACGCCATGGCACAGCCCAGCCCGGCAAGCCATAGGGCCGGATCAGCAGACTGGGGGGTGGTGTCCCCATGGGTGTGGGGAACGGTGGGAGTGCCAGGGGCATGGGGATGGGCAGAGGCCTCAAGAGACCAACTGCCGAAGGCCAGGATGCTGCAGCCAAGGCCAGCAAACAGCAGGGCTGCCTGTTGGCAACGGGTGGGTGGTTGGGTGGTCATCAAGGATGTGGAACTGGGGAAAAGCGACCTTCTGCCCATTCTGCCATTCGCTTGTCCATCTTGGTGGCAAGATGGATGGAGCTCGCCAGCGCTTGCATGGGTAGTTCACGTCTGATCCGCCGCAACCGTAACGAGACTGTGGACCGATGGCCTCGTCTAGGGATGGCTGTTCTGGCCTCAATCGGGGCTGTGGACACAGGACTCATCACCCTCAAGCGGTGGCAGATTGTGCCGGAGCTGGCCTGCCCCGTCACTGGGGATGGGTGCGACATCGTGCTCAACAGCCCTTGGGCCACTGTTGTGGGGCAGCCCTTGGCCCTGTTTGGCTTTCTGGCCTATGGCGCAGTACTGATTTTGGCGGTAGCGCCCCTGGTGGCGCCCAAGCAAAGCCGTTGGCAGCTCAACCGCACCACCTGGCCACTTCTCATGCCCCTGTGCCTCGCCATGGCTGTGTTCAGCCTCAGCCTGGTGGGGTTGATGGTGTGGGTGATTCAGGCCTTTTGCTTCTTCTGTCTGCTCTCGACAATTCTCTCGGTGCTGTTGTTCCTGATCGCCCTGTTGGGACACAGTTGGGACGACATGGGGGGCCAGGTGTTTCGGGCGTTGATCATCACCCTGGTGGTGGCGGTGATCTCCTTTGCCTGGATCCAGGCTAGTGATCCCAGTCGCCAGGTGGCCAACCGGGATGGCCGCCATCCACCCGCCATCACCACCCCCAGTAACGGGGCCCAGATTGCCTTGGCTGAGCACCTCAATGCCAGCGGCGCCGTGGTTTATACAGCCTACTGGTGCCCTGCGTGCCGCGTGCAGAAGGAGTTGTTTGGCAAGCAGGCCGCCAAGGCGCTACCCATTGTGGAGTGTGCCCAGGATGGCTACAAGGCCCAGCCCCAACTCTGTCAGGAGAAGGACATTCAGTCCTATCCCACGTGGGAGATCGATGGGGCCCTGCTCACACCAGGCATCAAGGAGCCTGAGGAGTTGGCAGATGCATCCGGCTACACAGGGGAGCGGCTGTTCCCCACTTTGCCCGCTGATTCCTATTCATCCAGCGGTTCGCCTCAATCTTGACACCCTGAGCTGTTGGTGTGCGGCCCATGAACCATGGCGCAATGGCCTCCAGCACACCAACAACCAAATCCCAGGTCCTGCCCCCGCCAACAAGCAGGTGCTTCGGTAATGGAGCGGTGAGGGCCAGTGAGACCAGGCAACAGGAAGTCCTGAGGGCCTTGAGCGAAGACGTGAAGGCCTTGGGCCATAAGCTGGGCCGGGTTCTGGAGAGCTTGCTAGCAGCTCGGTAAGCAGGGTGCTTCAGACGATCAGTCCTGGATGCCCACGGGGCGACTGCTGATGGTCTGGCCTCGGCGCTGGCGGCTGTGGCGGCACCAGAAGGGCTGTTGAGCCGGGTAATCCAGGCGGTGGTGGCCGCCCCGGCTTTCACGGCGGAAGCGGGCTGCCTCCAATAGCAATAGCCCCAAGGCGCAGAGATGGTCCACCTCCACCCAGCGGCGCAGGAGACCCATGGCCTGGGGCAGGATGGGGCGCCAATCACCGGGGGTGCTGGTCTTGAGCCAGGTCAGTTCCGGCCTGGCCTCCAATTCATGGGCCAGTGCCTGCAACTGCTGCTGGGCTCCGGCCATGGCATCCTCCTGGCGATTGACCCCCGCCATGGTCCAGCAAAGATGACGAATCTGGCGACCCATCTTCCGTGCCGTGGCCATGGACTGGCCGGTCACTGTGATAGGCGCCCCAGGACAATGGTCAGGAACAGTAGGGGGGTCTGGATCCGGATCCAGGCCCGACTGGCCCAACTGGTGGGCGCAGACCAGGCATTCCATCAGGGAGTTGCTGGCCAGACGGTTGGCGCCATGAACTCCGCTGCTGGCCACCTCCCCCAGGGCGTAGAGGCCTGGCACCGTGGTGCGGGCTTGTAGGTCGGTCTCCACCCCGCCCATCCAGTAATGGGCAGCGGGGGCCACGGGGACAGGCATGGTGAGGGGATCAACACCCCAGGCGCGACAGCGTTCCAGAATGGAGGGGAATTGCCGCAGCAGGCGCTCCTGGCCAATGGGGCGCAGATCAAGCCACACATGGGTGTCCCCCCGGCGCACCATGTGCTCGGCCAGGGCACGGCTCACCTCATCACGGCTGGCCAGGTTGCCTCCCACGGCGGCCACCGGATCACCGCCATCCATGCTGTGGAGCACAGCCCCTTCCCCCCGGGCCGCTTCACTGATGAGGAAGTGGGGCGCCCCCGGGATCATCAGGGCCGTGGGGTGAAACTGCACAAACTCCAGATCCCGCACCAGGGCGCCGGCGCGGTAGGCCATGACCACCCCATCCCCACTGGCGAGAGGGGGGTTGGTGGTCTGGGCAAACAGGCGGCAGCCACCACCAGTGGCCAACACTACGGCACCGGCCCGCAGCCAGCCGATCACGCCGGCCGCCATGAGTTGCAAGCCACAACAGCGTTGGCCTTCTCGCCAGAGTTGCAACACCACGGCCTCATTGTGCTGATGCAGCCGGGGACGTTCCCGGACCCTGGCTTGGAGGACCTCCACAATGGCCTGCCCGGTCCGGTCCGCCGCGTGAAGCACCCGTCGCTGGCTGTGGGCCGCCTCAATGGTGCGGCTCAACTGACCCCCTTGGCGGTCAAAACGCACCCCCAAAGACAGGAGCCGCTCCACACAACGTGGCGCCTGCTCCACCAACAGTCGCACGGCATGGGGCTCACAGAGACCGGCACCCGCCGCCAAGGTGTCGTGAAAGTGGGCCTCTGTGGAATCATCCGGACCCAGCGCCGCGGCAATGCCCCCCTGGGCCCAGCGGCTGGCTGAGCGGGCCCGGGAATCCTTGGTGAGCAGAAGGATCTTCAGCCCGGCTGGCAACGCAAGGCAGGCCATGAGGCCAGCAGCGCCACTGCCCACAACCACAACATCCCATGCCTGATCAAACAGGGGGCAGGCAGGCTTCATTGGCCCATCGGACCCAGGACCCTACCGGCACAACCCGGTTGTTTACCTTAGCGGTATTGACCATCATTGATGCGGTCAAACCCCACATTCAGAGCCAACTCAGGATCTGTCACGGTGAAGTTGTCCTTGTACTTCTCAAACAACTCCTGTTGCCGCTGGGTCAGATCCAGATTGAGCACGTCATCAATGGTCCTGTAGGGACCGCCAACAACAATTTTGCCCGCCAGGGTGGGGTACATGCCAGGGAACTGCTGGAAGCGCCGCACAGAAGCGTTGTTCAAATCCACCAGGCCTTCTTTCTGCTCCGCCAATTTGGCATCAGCGGCATTGCGCAGCTCATCAGCCAAGGCGGCCTTTGGCGCCATGGTGCAGAGCAGTCCAATGGTCATTACTGCCGCCAGCAGCCAAGTACCAAGACGCTTCATCGGAATCGTGCCACGGGTCATTGGGGAGTAGCCCTGTTCAGGCCCCCAGCAGCCTGACAGAGGGAAAGGACAAATGCCGCCTCCATGGCCAAGGCTTTTGCAGTTCTTTAAAGATGCCCTTGGGGTGTTCCATCACCCAGGCCCTGCACCAGAGCACGAAAGTGCTCCCCCCGGGCTTCAAAGTCGGGGTATTGATCAAAGCTGGCGCAGGCTGGGGAGAGAAGCACCGTTGCGGCACCAAGGTGGACGGCCAGGGCATGGCTGTGGGGAACCGCCTCCCCCAACCCAGGCAACCATTGGCACACAACATGGGGACATGCCTGCTGTATCTGGGCGGTGAAGGCATCTCCCGCTTCCCCGTAGCAAATCACGGCAACGGCCTTGGCGGCAATGCCCTCCAGCCACCCATGGGCGTCCCCCCGCTTGGCCCGCCCTCCTGCCAACAGCACCAGGGGACCATCCAGAGCCTCCAGGGCTGTGCGGGCCGCATCGTAGTTGGTGGCTTTGCTGTCATTGATGTAGGTCACGCCCTGGTGGCGGGCGATGGTTTCCAGGCGATGGGGGACCCCGGGAAATGAGCGCAGCCCGTCAGCAACTTGACTGGGCTCCAGCCCCGCCTCCAGGGCCGCCGCCGTTGCCAACAACATGTTGATGCGGTTGTGTCGACCAGGCAGGGGCAGGATGTCCGCACTGAAGAGGGGGCCGGAGGGGGCGGTGACCATGCCCTCCTCAATGGACAGGGCCGCTTGTCGGTGGGGTTGCAGCGCTGTCCCGCTGCGACAGGTGATCCAGCGGGCAGTGGGCCAGAGGGGGCGGCGCCGCCAGATTTGGGGATCATCGCCATTGAGCACGGGAATAGCGCTGCGGGTCACCAGGGCTGCCTTGATGGCGCCATAGGTGGCAAAGCTGCCGTGGCGGTCCAGGTGGTCCGGGGTCAGGGTGCTCCAGATGCTGATGCGGGGGGCCATGGTGGGGGAGGCCTCAATTTGGAAGCTGCTCAACTCCGCCACCAGCCAATCAGGGCGGCGTCCCCCGGGGCATTCCAAGGCCAGTTCAGTGGCCGCGGCGCCAGTGTTGCCGCAGATGGGGGCATCCCGGCCAGCCTGCTGGAGCAGGTGGCTGACCATGTTGGTGATGGTGGTCTTGCCGTTGGTGCCGGTGATGCCGATCCAGGGGGCGCTGGTCATGGTTTGCCAGGCCAACTCCGTCTCCCCATAGACCGCCACACCGCGACGGCGCAACTGAACCAGAATGGGAGCCGTCCAGCACACCCCAGGGCTGAGCACCACAGCTTGGGGATTCAACTGCTCCAGATGGGCCAGAGAACAATTGAGTTGCACATGCAGGCCCTCCTGGCGCAGTGCTGCAGCTTTGCCATGGAGTTGAGGAGTTTGCCGTTGCTCCAGAAGCCACACCCTATGCCCCTGGAGGTGGAGGAGTCGGGCCGCACTGACGCCAGAGCGTCCCAAACCGATCACAGCGGTGGGGCGCACCATTGATCCTGCTGGAAACAGAAGTTTAGCACTGGGGATGGAAAAACTCCCACACCTGACGGGCCACACCAGGGCCAATCCCCTCCACCTGGGCAATTTGCTCCACTGAAGCCAGTTGAATGGCAGCCAAGGAGCGGAAATGGCTTAGCAGTTCACGGCTCCGCTTGGGTCCCAACCCAGGCACCTCACTGAGGCGAGAGCGCTTCATGCGGTCCCCACGTTGTTGACGGTGGTAGCTGACGGCAAAGCGATGGGCCTCATCCCGCAGGCGCCGCAGCAGCAGAAGGCCCAACTGGTCGGGCTCGCTGTCCAGGGGCTCCTGGGAGCCAGGCAGAAACACCTGCTCCCGCCGTTTGGCCAGGGCACAAACATTGAGATCTTCCGCCAGCCCCAGTTGGTGCAGGGCACTCATCACTGCGGAGAGCTGGCCTTTGCCTCCATCAATCATCACCAGGTCAGGCCAATCGCTGAGGCCGATGGGATCCAGCGGGTGGGAACTCTGGCGGCGATGTCGGTCCATGTCCTCTCCCCCGGCTTTCGCTTGGGACCAGCGCCGGAAGCGACGCCTCATCACCTCGGCCATGGCCATGAAATCATCGCTGTGGCCAGGGGCAATGCTGCCGGACCTCAGCTTGTAGCGCCGGTAGTGCTGGCGTGCGGCCAGGCCCTGGATCAGCACCACCTGGCTGGCCACAGCGTCACTGCCCTGAATGTGGCTGATGTCATACCCCTCAATGCGCCGAGGGGGATGATCCAGGTTCAGCAGTTGGGATAGATCTTCCAGGGCGAGTTGTTGCTCTTGGGAACTGCGCTGGGCCCGCTGCAGGGCAAAGCCGGCGTTGCGCTCCACCAACTCCACCAGTTCCGCCTTCTGCTGCCGCTTTGGCGTAAGGATATGGACTTTTCGCTGTCGCTTCTGGCTGAGCCAGGCTGCCAGCACATCCCCTGCCGGAAGAGGATATTGCACGCAAATTTCCTGGGGAATTTCGCTGGGCTCCACATCGCTGTAGTGTTCCTCCAACACCCGCTGGAGCAGGTGACCCGGTGCCGCTGCCTGGGGGTCCAGATTAAAGCCAAGACGCCCCACCAGCTTGCCAGCCCGCACTTGGAACAGTTGCACGCAAGCCAGTTGATCATTGTTGGCCATGGCAATGGCATCCCGGCTGAGACGATCATCCGGCAGGGACATCTTTTGGTGGGCAGTCAGCTGATCCAGACCCTGCAGTTGATCCCGAATGCGGGCAGCCTTCTCGAAATCCAGACATTCGGCATTGTGAATCATCTGCTCCCGCAAGAGTTCCCGCAGCTCCTCATTCCGTCCCTGAAACACCATGGCCACCTTCTTGAGGGTGGCGTGATAGTCCTCGGGACTGATGCGCCGCTGGCAGACCCCAGGGCAACGTCCGATATCAAAGTTAAGACAGGTTCGATGCCGGTAGAGAGGTTGAAGGCGTTGGCGCAGGGGAAAGGCCCGCTTCACCAGGGCCAGGGTATTGCGCAGAAGACCCACATCCACATAAGGACCGTAGAAGCGATCCTGAGGAGACCGCCGCCGGCGGCGTCGCGTGATAAAAATACGGGGATAGTCTTCGCTCCAGGTGATACAAAGATAAGGATAGCTGGAGTCATCCTTGAGGAGTATATTATAGTAAGGTTGGTGCTCTTTGATCAGATTTGATTCCAATACAAGCGCCTCAATCTCGCTATCTGTAACGATGAAGTCAATGTCATGGATCTGCCGCACCATGAGTTGAATCCTGGGACTCAGGAGCCCATGGCCACGGAAATAACTCCGTAGGCGACTCCGCAGCTTTTTGGCTTTGCCGATATAGAGGACACGGGAGTCCCCATCCCGCATCAGATAGCAACCCGGCTCCAGGGGAACCTCCCGCAGCCGGGTCTCCAGTTCATCTGGATTCTGCAGCAAGCCGCCAGCCATGGCGTTGCGCAAATCACGGGCACGGGTTTCTGTGGCCTTAGCCCCCATAGGTCCAGCGGGTGTGGGCCATGGTGAGGGCCTCCCCCTCCCGGTGAAGCACCGCAGTCTTCACCTCACCGACAAACACGGTGTGGTCACCGGCGGCAACATGGCCTGCCAACGCACATTCCAGTCCCCCCAGGCAATCGTCCAACAGGGGCAGTCCCAAGGCGCCAAGGCGGTAGGGAACCTCGGCCAGACGTCCCCCAACAGCCCCCTGCGGGCGAAAGAACCTGGCCACCACCTCCTCTTGCCCCACTTCCATCACATTCAAGCTGAAGTGGCCTGTGCGCTGAATCATGCCGTGGCTGGTGGAATCAGACCGCACACCCATCACCACCAGTGGCGGCGTGAAGGAGCCCTGGGTTACCCAACTGGCTGTAAAACCATTGACCACCTCATCTTCCGCAACCCCACAGATGAACAGTCCATGGGGGATTTTTCGTAGGAGAGTTGTTTTGGCTGCAACATCAAAGGTCATGGGACTGGGTGCATTGTGGCCAATTTAGTGTGGCAGCCATCCCCCGCTTGGGGTCTCACCCCTGCCCATTGTGCGTGCCCTTTATCCTGGGAGCTTTGATCCTGTCACTCTCGGCCACCTGGATCTGATTCAACGGGCCAGCCGCCTCTTTGATGAGGTGCTGGTGGCCGTGTTGCGCAATCCCGGCAAGACTCCGGCATTTTCTCTCCAGCAGCGGCAGCAGCAATTGGGGTTGGCCACAGCGGATCTCCCCAACGTCTCCGTCAAAAGCTTTGACGGCCTGACGGCTAACTTTGCCCGCCAGCAAGGCTGCGCCATCATTTTGCGGGGCCTGCGGGCCCTGAGCGATTTTGAATTTGAACTGCAGTTGGCCCACACCAACTCCTCCCTATGTGACACGGTGGAGACCCTGTTTTTGGCCACGGCGGCCCGCCATAGCTTCCTGAGCAGTTCCGTGGTCAAGGAAGTGGCCCGCTTTGGCGGTGATGTGTCCCATATGGTCCCTGCAGCGGTGGCAGAAGATCTGAACAGGCACTTTAATTCCGGTTAGCCGTTCCCCCTCTGCCATGGGCCCATCCCCTGTGTCATCCCCCAGCAAAGAACCTGGCGTCACCCTGGATCAACTGGATCAGCTGGAGGAGATCATCCTGCAAGGTCTCCGTCTTCCCCTCACCGGAATGCTGCTGGTGGACGAGGAGGAAACCCTTGAGGCCCTGAGTCGGATTCGTGAGAGTTTTCCCCCATTGTTCCAACAGGCCCAAACCTTGATTGAGCAGCGGCAGGACTACCTGAAGCAGGCCCGTAGCCAGGGGGCGTCCCTCATTCAGGAGGCCAAGGACAAGGGGGAGCAGTTGATCCAGCAAGCCATCCAGGAAAGCGAACGCCGGGCCAAGCAGGTGATGGCAGAGGCAGTGGCACAACGGGACGTGCTGCTGGACAAAACACGTCAGGCCATTGCCCGGAAGGAGCAGGGGCTGCAAAAGAATTTTGCCCAGGCCGAGCAGCAGTTTGCTGCCCGCCGCAGTCAGTTGGAGCAGGAGTACATCACCCGCAAGGACCAGCAGAATCGCCACTTGGAGCAGCAGCGCCTCCAGGCGCTCCAGGAGTTGGAGCGCATCAATCAGGAGAAGCTCAAACTGAAGGAGCTCACCCGGCGGGAAGCGGAGGACATCCGGCAGGAGATGCGGACCCTATGCCAGAAGGCCCATGCCCATTGCGAAGAGTTGACCCGGCAAGCTGCGGTCACCAGACAGGAGGCTGACCACTATGCCCGGCAGGTGCTGGATGAGCTGAACGGTAAGCTGCAGGACCTTCAGCAGATGGTGGGGGCCCAGCGCCAGGAATGGCAGGGCAGCCATACCAGGGATCAGACAACGTCAACGCCACAGCGGCGGACCGCACCCCAGGGAACTGCCGCCACCACCTGACTCAGAACACGCGAGGACAGGAAGAGTGCCTGAGCACCGCCTCCAGGATGTCCACCATGCGGGAGCGCGGTTCGGCTGAGCCATTGGCCAGCAGACTGAAAAACCGATGTCCATGGGGAGTGTCCATCCGGCCAGAGAGCGCCTTCACGCCGCGAATGGTGCCCGTTTTTCCCACAAACTTGCCCGTCAGGGATGGTGAGCTGGAAAAACGCTCCAGGGTTCCTGTGCGATTGGCCACGGCCATGGTTTGATACCAGTCTCCCCCATGGGCGTGGTGCTGCATGGTGAGCAGCAGGCTGGTGTAGAGGCGGGTGGTGCTGCGGTTGGAGCGGCTCAGACCGCTGCCGTCGGCAATGGTGACCCCATCCACGGGCAAATGCTTGTCCTTGAGCCACTGCAAGGTGATCTGGCTGGCCTGGGACAAATTCCATGACCCACTGCCCACCCTGAGGAGCACCTCCGCGGTATTATTATGGCTCTCCGTATTGGCTCGGGTCACCAGGGATTGCAGCGGCCGGGACAACTCCTCGTGGATCAACTGACTGCCCCGGGGATTGGGGGAGTTGGCAGGCACCTCCGCCCACGCAAAACCAACCCCCTGCCGGTTGAGAACCTGGCTCCAGATCCCCGCCAGATGCTTGGGAGGGTCGTAAATCGCGTAGTCGCCGCTGCTGTTGGCGCTCACTGCAAGTCGAGTCACCGGGGCGCCGTAGTCCCAGTTACGATCCGCACTGTGCCAATCAGCAGGCCACCAGTTGCTGGGACCCAACTCTTCAAATTCCATGGTGACGGTGCCTGTCTTCACACCGTGGCCGGAAAGGGCAGTGGCCATGCGGGTCACCTGCTGAGGGCCAAAACCAGGGTCCCCCTCCCCTTCCAGTCGCAGGGTGCCATTGGGCAGGCGCCAGAGGGACGTTTTGAGGCGGTGGTTCACCCCCAGGCGATCAACGGCCAGGGCAGTGCTGATGAGTTTCTGGTTGGAGGCGGGAATACGGGGCACCTGGCCATTGACATCCGCCATCAGACGGCCAGCGGGATCGGCCACCGTCACGCTCCAGACGGGGTGTTCGCTCCCCAGGATGGTCAGCACCTCTCTCTGCAGCGGGGCACAGCTCACATGGGATTCCAGACGCACCAGGGCAGCCAATGGGGGCAGGTGCTGGGGCGGAGCAGGCCATGGGGTGTGCGTCTGCTGTGGTGCAGTCCCGGGGGGATCCCCAGACCGCGGCGCAGGGGAGGCGGCATCTTCCGGTGCCGTCAAGGGTGGAATCCGGTCCACCGGCGTGGCCACCACCACGCCCCCTGGGACAGCTCTCCCTGTGGCGGCCCCAGGGGCAGCATGTCCAGTGGAGTCACGGGACATCACCATGGTGGACCCATCGTCGGCCACCTGATCCAGCAACTCCAGCAGACCCTGGCCATAACTTGCAGGCATTGACAGGAAGGGCAGCACCAGCCCCAGCAACACTGCACGCTTGCCCTGATGCCCCATCAGCCGTTCCCCTTGGCAAGCCCGCTGACCACGCCCTTCAACCGGTACAATCTGCCCTCCACCTCAATGGGGACGCCAATTTTGAGATTGGTGTCCCCCAGGGCAAAACCGGTTTTGGTTTCCTGCCCCTGGGCCTGGAGAAATAATTGGGCATCAAAGGTGGCGAACTCCTTCTGGTTGGGGTCCGGGATTGTGCTGCCATCCGCCAGAACCGTCAGGCGCTGCCGCAAACGCCCATCCAGCACCTGAAGGGTTCCGGAGGGCTGGTTACGCACCACAAGCCGTGTTTCCCCTTCCTCCTTGATGCTGGTGAGGAGGGCGCCTGGATCCGCCACGGGGATGTGCTTGATGTCCACAATCACGTCAATGGGTTCAAGCTGGCCGCCAACGGCGGCCAAGCCACTCACCAGCTTGGGGCTCCAGAGCAGGCCGGCCCCAGCCAGGGCCATGGCCACAAGGGCCCCCAGATCCACCGGATGGAGACGCAGCCCGGGTTTCATGCGTAACGGAAGGAGTGTTGGGCTGGATCGTACCGATGCTCCGGAGCGTCTGCCAGGTGGGGCTGGCCTTAACTCATCTGTTTCAACAGGTCATCAGCCGCTTGGGCCAGCCTTCCGGTGGAGCAGTCCTGTCCCAGGAGTTGGTCTACGGTGTTCCCGTCTGGTCGCTTCGGGAGAGACGCCGCCAGACGAAAGCCGTCGGGGTCTTCCCGGAATAGCCGCCAAGGACCGGGGTGGGCATAGGCCAGGGCGGCCTGTTCCAAGGGATACAGCCCATATGCCACGCGCCAAAGGGCCAAAAAGCCACGCCGTTGCGCTCGAGCAACACTGCCGATGCCCACCGCGGCATTCTCCAGCCGTGGATTCAGGGCGATGATGGGCCGCTCCCCAAGGGCTGTGCAGGCATTTTCAAAGGGGGCAAAATCAGGTGCTGCCGGCGTTACGGCAATGCACAGGACAGCATGATCGGGCCAGCGGCCGGCGCTGAGATCTGCAAAGGTGAGGGCTTCAGCCGCCGAGAGTTGAAAATCCCGCCTGGCCAGGGCTGCTGCCCCCATGTCGGCAAAGGCCAGCACAATGGTGCCCCGCTGCTGCAACGCCTGGCCCAGCCCATGGGCAATCGCAGGCCAACGCAGCCCCTCAAAGCGCAAATCCACCTGTAGGCGGGTCAGGCCAGCGGCCAAGGCCGCCTCCAGCGCTGCGGCACATTGACGGCGGGCACCGTTGAGGTCAGGGGGAAGATCCATGGGCTAGGGACGCCAGCAACAGAGATGAACAATCACCCACGAGTCTGCCGGACGGATTGGGGCCTGTTCAGAGGGGTGAGGCCGCAGCAGAGTTGGCGCACCACCTGGGGGAGTGCCTGGAGGCGGTCTTCTACGATGGCGGTGTCTCCTTCACAGAGCCATGGGCCAAGGCACAGTCTTAACCCGCTGTTGGCCCGGGCCGGATTGATGCCCATGGCCAGCAGCACCGTGCTGGGCTGGGCTGAACCGGAGCGGCAAGCGGAACCACTACTGACGGCATAGCCCCAGCCATCCAGGGCCCGCACCACATGGCTGCCCTGCAGCGGTTCGCCCCCCGGTGTACCCACCAGACAACTGATGTGGCCCGGGAGGCGATCCTCCGGATGGCCTGTTGGTTCCACCCCCGGCAAGCTCCAGAGCTGCTCCCGCAGTTGTCGTGTCCAGCGTTGCCAGAGGGGCTCCCCCTGCTGCTCCAGGGCCCGCCTTGCCTCCTGGGCTGCCACCCCGAAGCCCACCACCAACGGGACCGCCGGCGTCCCTGGGCGGAGTCCCGACTCCTGACCACCCCCCAGGTGCAGGGGTTCCAAGGTGAGGCGCGGGTTGCGGATCAAGGCGCCAATCCCCTTGGGACCACAGAACTTGTGGGCGGAGATGGAGAGAAGATCCACCCCCAACTGGCGGGGATAGAGGGGCGCCTTGCCACAGAGTTGAGCCCCGTCGCTGTGGAGGGGAATGCCACGGCTGCCGCAGATGGGGCCCATGGCGGCCAGGGGTTGGAGGCTGCCAATCTCGCTCTGGGCTGCAATGATCGACACCAGGTTCACCGGTCCGTCACGGAGTGGTTCCAGCAGGCCATGACTGGCGAGACGACCATGGCCATCCGGCTGGAGCAACGTCAACTCCGTTGCCTCCTGCTGCCGCTTGTGGAGAAGCTTCCCCACAGCAGGATGCTCCACCGCCGAGGAGATGGCATGCCCCCCGGCCGTGCCCAGCACCCCATGGATGGCCAGTTGATTGGCTTCGGTGCCCCCGCTGGTGAAAATCACCCAGTCAGGGGGCACATCCAGCAGTTGGGCCACATGCTCCCGGGACCGTTCCAAGGCGAGACAGGCCTGACGACCCTCTTGATGGCGGCTGGAAGGATTGCCCCATAGGGCCTCCTGGGCCGCTGCCACCGCGGCACGGACCCCTTCACTGGGGGGTGTGGTGGCGCAACCATCCAGATAGAGACGGGGCTCAGTGGCCATGGTGGTCCCGGTCCGGCGCGGGTTCGCCAGGAAGGGGGACGGGAGGTCCTCCGCGGCGCCGGGTGCGTTCGGCCAGGGAGTTTGCCGCCAACTCAAGCATCTTGTCCAGGGAGGTGTTGGCCAGAAACGACATGGTTTGGGCATAGGCCGCCGCCTCGACTTCCCCAGGGGCCGCCTCCTCTGCAGCGGGTTGGGCGCCAGGGACACGGGCCTGGCGGCCATCAGGGACGGTTGTTGCCCCAGATGGCGCTGTTCCTTCCTGGTTGGGGCTGGGTGGTGTTGCCGCTGCCTCCAACAATTGATCCAGCACCACATGGCCAACAAAGGTGCGCTGGGCAGGACCGGTCATGAAGATATGGTTGTCATGGCGCCAGTCAATGGTGAGGGTGCCACCGGGAAGGCTCACCTGAGCCTTGCGGTGACTGAGTCCCAGCAGGTGGGCAGCCACCAGTGCTGCACAGGCCCCGGTCCCACAGGCCATGGTGGGGCCAACGCCCCGCTCCCAGGTCCTCAGCCGTAGCTGCTGGTCACCAAGCACCTGAAGGAAATGCACGTTGGTGCGATTCGGAAATGCGGGATGGGTTTCCAGGGCAGAACCCAGTTGCTCCAGGTCTACCTGGTCCACATCCGCCACGGGGACCACTGCATGGGGATTGCCCATGCCCACGGCGGTCACCTCCAGCACCTGGCCAGCCACCAGGAGCCGTTCAGCCACCACCTGCCGGGCGCCAACCCCCAGGGTGGTGGGAATCGCCGCCGGCTCCAGATGGGGCTCCCCCATGTCCACCGTCACCTGTCCCTGGTCCTGCAGGCTGGTGCGCATGGGACCGGCCATGGTTTCGATGGTGAGGGTGTCCGGGTAGGCCCCTTGATCCTGATCCGCCACAAAGCGGGCCAGACAGCGGATGCCATTGCCGCACATCTCCGGCTCACTGCCGTCCCCGTTGAAAATGCGCATACGCAGATCGCCCCCCTGCCGGGGCGGGAGCGCCAGGATGACCCCATCGGCGCCAATGCCCAAGCGTCGGTCACAGAGCTGTCTCACCTGAGCCCCATTGGGCTCAATGGGCGGACCGGAGCGTCCATCCACGATCACGAAGTCGTTGCCGAGACCCTGGTATTTGGCAAACTCCACGAGTGTTTCTGCTTTGGCGCGATTCTAACCCGAGTTCTGGAATAAGTTCAGGAGGTGCTTGGGATGCTCTGCATAGGGTCAGGGATGCGGACATTGCCATGGTGCTGCTCTAAATAGTAATACTTCCTTTCAGGGATCTATGGCCGTCATCTGGTTTCACCTCATCACGGCCTTGGTGGCAATCGGGCTAGGTCTGGTGAGCCTGCTGCTGGCGAAGGGCACACAGTTGCACCAGTTGATGGGTCGGTTATGGGTTGGGCTGATGCTGTGTGCCACCCTATCCTCCTTCTTGATTCACAGAGTTCACCCCCCAGGGGGATGGAGTTGGCTCCATGGGCTTAGCCTCTGGACCTTGATCTGCATGGGCTGGAGCATCTTGGCCATTCGGCAGGGCAACGTGAAACGCCATGCCAATTTGATGAAGGGCGTCATGGTTGGCGCCATCGCAGCAGGGACGGCAGCCCTGGCGCCAGGCCGTTTTCTGGCCGGGGTCCTGGGGCACTACTGATGGGTGCGGATCACGATTCCAGTGCAGGCAATGGCTGCGGCGCTCGGGGCTCTGCCCAGGGCTGGCCGGGTCGGGGCTCCTCCAAGTAGGTGACACAAGGATAAAAATCATCCAGAGCGATGAAGCGGCCCTTCTCCCCAGCCCACTGCTGCATGCGGTGGTTGCAACTGTGGCGCCACGACAGGATTTCAATCCGCCACCCTTTCCTGTGCATCCGCTCCAGATCAGCGTGAAATCCGCAGCCATCGGCGAAGCCCGCCCCATCCCCACTGAGGAGCACGGCAATGCCAGGGTCACCATTGTTGTCGCTGAGATCACGCAGCATGGCGGTCTGCAACGCCTGATCCACGCCCTGCTCCCGCCCCCCCAGTTGGCCCCGTTCAAAGAGCTGCACCTGAATTCCTTCAGCTTCAAGCCTGTTCCAGACGCCACGCAACTCCGGGGGGACTGATCCCACCGCCAGAGCTCGCCCGATGGGCCTTTGCCGGCAAGCCAGCTCTTTCATGGCGGGGAAATGGATGCATACCCGGCTACGGGCGCCCCAGCCTTCCCGCTCTGCGGCCACGTCCTGGGCGCTGATAAAAATATTCGAGTTGTCCCAATAGAGAAAAATCTTGTCCATGGAGGGACTTGAGGACCTTCAACTGAAACGGCTAAAAACTAGCAGAAGCGCTCAGCCTTCCCTGTGTCCATGGGGCTGGCTATGGTCTTGCCGAGCAAAGTACCTGCTGGTGCGACACTTCGCCCTGAACCCGTCGCCGTTGCCCTGGGCCGTAATCCGGGGAATTCCCTGGCCACCTTGACCTGGGCTGTGTCAGCCCTCAAGCCCATGGCGGAAAGGGGTGGGCTGCGCTGTTCCCCCTGGTTTCGTTCTGCAGCGATGGGGGGTCCCCCCAACCAGCCGGATTACATCAACGGCGTAGTGTTACTGCACTGTTCCGGATCCCCCATGGTGTTGCTGCAGCGCCTCCAGGCACTGGAGCGGCAGGCGGGCCACCAGCCCAGCCTTGAGCCGGAACCAGGTCCCCATGGAACAAAGCCTGTGGCCAGTGGAGCCGAGGGGGCAAGCAGAGATACAGAGGGCCACCACCCTTCACCATGAAAAGGCCTTGCCCCCTCTGCGCAGGGTTCCACAGATGTCTTACACTGGTGCAGACCTGCTTCTTGACGGATGTTCTCCCTGCCGCCCGAGATCCTGGCCAACTGGCTGCAGCCCGGCGCCCTGGTTGCTGGCGCTGTAGGAGGGATGGGGCTGCTCATCGGTGCTTTCCGTAGTCGCAGAGGCGAGCGGAAAGATGAGATGCGCGCTGGCGAGGACAGAATGAACAAGCGCATTGATGAAGTGAGGGAAGAAATGCGCGCTGGCGAGGACAGGACGAACAAGCGTATTGATGAGGTGAAGGAAGAAATGAAAGAAGTCAAGGTGGAAATGAAAGAGTTCAAGCAAGAGATGGGTGAGATCAA
>JAJDUS010000140.1 GCA_022826535.1 Prochlorococcaceae cyanobacterium jk18x1bzbins.87 | reverse complement strand
CTTCATGGTTCTTAATAACACCGTGAAAGCAGTGTGTTGACACACTACTCCCACGTCTATGCTGCCATTGCTAATAATCTATTTCTTGCCAGATAGAGATTGGTTAGACCTGCCAAAACCATCATTTTGCAGTGGTTCTTGGCCATGCCTCGCAGCTTGGTTTTCTGGAAGCCAAACTGCTGCTTGAGCACACGGAACGGATGCTCCACTTTGGCTCTGATATGGGCTTTGGCCTTCTCTACCCAATGGAGTAATTGCTCTTCTGAATCTTGACGGCACAGTCGGCGACGCTGGCCCCGTCTCATCGCAATGCGACACTCCACATCTCGTCCGGCCATCTCCTCTCACTTGTGCAGACCCTGATATCCCGCATCGCCATAGACCACCTTCTCTTCTCCATGCAGCAATTCTGCTGCCATGGTCACATCGTGGACGTTGGCACCAGTGGTTACTACCGAATGGATCAATCCTGAGTCTTTATCCACACCAATGTGGGTCTTCATGCCAAAAAACCACGGGTTGCCCTTGCGGGTCTGGTGCTTCTCTGGATCTCTTTCCTTCTTACGATTCTTGGTAGAAGTGGGAGCGTGAATGATAGTGGCATCCACAACGGTGCCCTCCCTCACCAGCAGACCTTTCTTGCTTAAGTGCTCCACTATGGTCTGGAAGATCTTCTTTCCAACATGGCACTCCTCCAGAAAGTGACGGAACGCCAAGATAGTGGTGGCATCCGGGATGTCCCCTGTCACAAGATCGCTTCCCGCAAAACGGCGGATGCAGGGAATATCAATCAAGTCATTCTCCATCGCCTCGTCACTGAGGGAATTCCAGTTCTGCATCAAGTGAATGCGCAACATCACCTCCAGCTGATACGGCGGCCTTCCTCCTTGGAGACCGACACGGGGATAGAAAGGCTCTAGCATCCTGATCAGTTCCGAGAACGGCACTACTTCCTCCATCTCTGCCAGGAACGTCTCTCGCCTGGTCTGCTTCTTCACAAAGCTGCGCTCATAATCGCCAAAATCCAGCTGACCCTCCTTGCTCGACATAGCCTCTCATTCAATTCCTCACCATCCTAACCTCTTCCGCAAGGCACTGCGAGGTTTTCCAGTGTTTCCCTAGGCATGAATTGTAGGGGGAATCAATGCTTCAGTCTCTCAGGATCAAGGATTTCACAGTCTTCAAAGGGGCAGATCTCACCTTCGCCCCAGGTCTTAATGTCATCGTCGGGGCAAACGGAACGGGGAAGACCCATCTTCTGAAACTCCCCTATGCGGTCATGGCAATGGGTGCCGAGGAAGGCAGGAAGCGCAACACGTCCCCCACCAAGACGCTTTTGCAACCCCGCATTGCTGAAAAGCTGTTTGGCGTTTTCCGCCCGGAAGAGCGCCTGGGTCGTCTTGTGCATCGCCAGAGAGGACGCAACAACTGCGAAGTGGACATGGGCTTCAGCCAGCCTGGGGAATGTTTGGTCTTTCAGTTCTCCTCGCTTGCCCAGTCCGAAGTGGTGGTGAAGAGGGTTCCCCCCCACTGGCCAGACAAGCCGCCAGTCTTCCTCCCCACCCGAGAACTGCTGACCCTTTATCCAGGATTTGTGCCCCTCTATGAGACCCGCCACTTGGAATTCGATGAAACCTGGCGAGACACCTGTCTGCTGCTCGGTGCGCCAGCGTTGAGGGGACCACGAGAAGCAGTCAACGCCCAGTTGATGGAGCCTTTGGAACAGCAACTCGGCGGACGGGTTGTGCTGGACGCCAACGGTCGTTTCTACTTGAGGCCATTCAGCGGGGGCAAGATGGAAATGCCCCTTGTGGCAGAAGGCTGGCGGAAACTTGCCATGCTTGTGCGGCTAATTGCCACCGGCTCCCTGCTGGATCAGGGATGTCTGTTCTGGGACGAGCCGGAGGCCAATCTCAACCCGAAACTCATTCGTGAAATCGCAAGGGCGATCCTTAACATATGTAATGTGGGTGTTCAGGTCTTCGTGGCCACCCACAGCCTGTTTCTATTGCGGGAGTTTGAAATCCTCCTCAAACATGAGTTCGCTGCGGTGAAACAAAGGTACTTTGGACTGAATCGAAGTGATGATGGTGTAGAGGTTTCCCAAGCGGATGAAATTGGGGACATCGATCCCCGGCTGCTGCTGGATGAAGATCTGGAGCAGTCGGACCGTTTTATTGATCGGTTTATGTCAAGTGAGGATCCTGGAGCATGATCAAAATAACGGAGGGAAACCTCACATTCAGCTTTCCAGCCGGCTGCCAAGCCATCAAATATGATACATGGCCTTTTTATTGCAATCAATTCCAGCCCGTTGCAAGCGGATCCAAAGCCGTAGATATTCTGTGTGTCAAAGGCGATGTATCATGGTTGATTGAGATCAAGGACTGCCGGCAACATCCCCGTACGAATCCGAGCGATATTGCCGATGAGCTGGCAATCAAGGTTCGGGATACCCTGGCAGGGCTGGCAGCAGCGGCAAAGGCGGCCAGCGATGCTGACCATCGCAAACTTGCGCAACACGCGCTGAAAAATTGCCGATGGAGAGTCGTGCTCCACTTGGAACAACTGGCTACGAAGTCAAGACTACAGCCAAAGGCCATCAACTGTGCCACGGTACTGCAAAAGCTCAAATCCAGGAAGAAGCTGAAGGCGATTGACGCCCATCCCATGATTTGTGATCAAAACACCATTCCTGACTATATTCCCTGGACTGTTCGATAATGTTTAGCCATGGCGCCCCGTTGTCACTGAGGGCAAGACGAACTCCCGCAAGACCAACGTCGGGCTTGACCGTTACTCTTTCTTCCTCCTTGACTTGGCCGCTTGATACAACCTTTCCTCTTGTCAAGGCTGAAGTCGCGGGGAAGAGGGTTTGCTCCAACTGGCAAGAGAAGCCGCCGGTCTTCCTCCCCACACAAGAACTGCCGACCCTCTATCCGGGATTTGTGCCCCTCCATGGGACCTGCCACTTGGAATTCGATGAAACCTGTCGAGACACCTGCCTGCTGCTCGGTGCGCCAGCGTTGAGGGGACCACGAGAAGCAGCCACCGCCCAGTTGATAGCCTCCTGGTTGATACGGTTTCCCAAGGAAACACTGGGAAACCCCTTTCTGGCTCAGTCCTGGCTTTTATTTCCACCAACTTCGACCCACAACCTTTCCTCTTGTCAAGGCTGAAGTCGCGGGGAAGAGGGTTTGCTCCAACTGGCAAGAGAAGCCGCCGGTCTTCCTCCCCACACAAGAACTGCTGACCCTCTATCCGGGATTTGTGCCCCTCCATGAGACCCGCCACCTGAAATTCGATGAAACCTGGCGAGACACCTGCCTGCTGCTTGGTGCGCCAGCATTGAGGGGACCGCGAGAAGTAGCCAGCGCCAAGTTGATGGCCTCGTGGTTGATACGGTTCCCCAGCGGTTCCCCGAGGAAACACTGGGAAACCCCTTTCTGGCTCAGTCCTGGTTTTCAAGAGCCTTGCCATAAGAGGGGAGTGGGAGTCTTCTGTGAAAGCGCTTTGGGGTTTTCCAGACGTTCCCCAAATCTTTCTCTTCTAAGATAAGAAGACCGGATCTCTACTGAGTCTCTTTTAATCTGTCTCGATCTTCCTTATTTTTCGTGGTGGCCCATAATGGGGGGGAAACAGATTAAAGAATTCCCCCCCTGTCTCACCCTGCTCATAGCCATTACGGACCCTGTCAGCAAATCTGATGCCCAGGTCCCACCCACCCACGGCAGCCGTTGATCCGGATTGACATGGTTCTTCTTGTGGCCATGTTTACCATTGGAGCGACGGGTTATTTTCGCTTGAGCGCCAGGATGGATGGCTTGAGCACTTCAGCAAATGCCAGGATGGACCGTCTTGACGCCAAGATTGATGCGGGCATCAAAGAGCTGCGTAACCTGATTCTCCCCCAAGGCCGCCAAGTGACGGGAAAACTCCATGGTGATTTCCGGCGCAACCCATCAGGAAGGCTTGTCAGGGACGAGAAGGCGTCTTGACTGGTGAAGTGGAAGCGGATGAGATCCAATCCCGGCAGGGATGGGGGCCTGGGTTGCACCATGATTTGGCAGTAGGGTTGATGGCAGGAATCAGGCCATGACCACCATCTCCGGGACCACGTTACTGACCTGGTGCAGGGAGCGGCTGGCGGAGGGGGGGACCCCGGCCAGCCTGGCCTGGCTGCTGGATGTGGGTGCCGGCCTGGCGCGCAGGCGCTACCACAGCTTGGTTCTCCATCCCCAAGCCGCCATTCAACTCAGCCGTGATCTGGATGAGCTGACCCACCTTTGGCGCCGGCATCTGAATCAGGTCCCTTTGCAATACCTTCTGGGTCTTTGCCCATGGCGAGAGTTTTTGCTGACGGTGACGCCAGGGGTCCTGATTCCCCGTCCAGAAACAGAGCTGCTGGTGGACGTGGCCACCTCCCTCATGGAGAAGGGGGCGACAGGTGCTGGTCTCTGGGCTGATTTGGGAACCGGCAGCGGCTGTCTGGCCCTGGCCCTGGCCAAGGCCTTTCCCAGGCGCCATGGTGTGGCGGTGGACCAGGATCCAGCAGCCGTGGCGGTGGCGACCCGGAACTTGAAGTTCGTGGCCCAGCGGGTGCAGGTGCTGGCCGGCAACTGGTGGGAGCCCTTACGGCCCTGGTGGGGACACCTGACCATGGTGGTCAGCAACCCTCCTTACATTCCCACCCCTACACTCCCCCAGCTTGATCCTGTGGTGCGTTGCCATGAGCCCCATCCGGCCCTGGATGGCGGCCCCGATGGGCTTCAGTCCTTCCGTGCTCTGCTGGCGGGCGTCTCCGCCTTGGCGCCAGGGGGATGGCTGGTGGTGGAGCACGGCCAGGGCCAGGCCCCTGCCCTGGAACCACTCTTTGCCGCGGCAGGCCTGACTGCCATCAGGCGGCATCAGGATTTGGAGGGTAATGACCGCTTTCTGGCCGCCTCCGCCCCACACCATTGGCCATGACCCCGGAACCCGCATCCCCGGACCAATTGCTGCCCCACCTGGAGGCCGACGGCGTGATTGCCATGCCAACGGACACCCTGCCGGCCCTGGCGGCGCGCCCGGAGGCGGCTGGTCAACTCTGGCGACTCAAGGGGCGTGCCCTGGACAAACCCCTCATTCTCATGGGCGCAGAAGCAGACCAACTCTGGCAGGCCTTGGACATCAGGCCGCAGGCGGCTTGGCAACAGGCCATGGACTACTGGCCGGGGGCACTCACCCTGGTGGTGCCCAATAGTAGCAAGTTGGCCCAGTGGCTGAATCCGGCCCAGCCCACCTCTCTGGGGCTGAGGGTCCCGGACCATTGGGACACCCGGGCCTTGCTCCGCCGGAGTGGACCCCTGGCCACCACCAGCGCCAACCGCTCTGCTCAACCTGCTCTTCTGGATCCGGCCGCCATTGCCTTGGCCTTCCCCCAGACATTGCTGGCGGGACCATTCCCCTGGCGCGCCCCGTCGGGCCAAGCCAGCACCGTGGTGGCTTGGCGTTCCGGCCGGTGGGTCACCCTACGCAGAGGAGCCATTCAAACCACGGACTGGCCAAGCTGAAGGAACCGCTCTCTCACCATGAACGAGGTCAAGATGTCTGGTGACTCCCGCTGGCAGCCCTGGCCCTTGGGACGATCCAGACCACCACGACCCAAGGCAGCCTGGCAGCGGGCCCTTGGCCAAGGCTGGGAGAAGTCCTTCACCGCCTGCAGCGCCAGCAACCTGGATGATGGTCCGTGGCATGGGGCCCCTTTGGGGGGGTTTGGAGCTGGTTGTTTCGGGCGGAGTTCCCGTGGGGACATCACCTTGTGGCACCTGGATGGGGGCGAGCACTGGTTTGGCGCCATCCCGGATTGCCAGTTCGCCATCCATGAGCGGCACGGCGATGATGCCCGCGCCTATGCCCTCTCCACAGCGGCGCCCACGGACGGCAGCCTGGGACGTTGGGCCTGGTACCCAGCCAGCCGGCAATCCGGGCACATCACCGGCCATTACGCGGCCCGCTATCCCCTCAGCTGGTTCCAGTACAGCAACGTCTTCCGGGCGCAGATTCACTGTGAGCAATTCAGTCCCATCATCCCTGGCGACTATCAGCGGACCGCCTATCCGGTGGCCGTGTTCCGCTGGCTGTTCCACAACCCTGGCCTGCGGCCGCTCCAGCTTTCCCTGCTACTGAGCTGGCGCAACCTTTGTGGCTGGTTTACCAACACCCAGACCACCACGGAGGTGGTCTATCGGGAGGATGGGAGCCCAGCCTATGCCTATGTCCCTGCCATTGGCCGCACCGAAGGGCAGCACTGTACGTTTGTGGATGAGGATCAGCTGCAGGGGCTCCTGCTGAACGGTCCCCGCAGCAGGCCCCTGGCGGAGGGGGAAGGCCAGTGGTGTCTGGCGGTGGGACAGTTACCGTCCGGAGTGGAATTGCAGCGCTGTGGCCGCTGGAACCCCGGCGGTGACGGTGGGGAGATCTGGACGCCATTTTCCCGGGATGGCTCCATCCCCCAAGGGATGGACACCCGCTGCAGCGCCGTGGATGATCCCTCATCAGCGGCCATGGCGGTGCGCTTTCAATTGCAGCCGGGGGAGACGTTGGCGTTGCCCCTGGTGATCAGTTGGGATCTGCCGGTGACGGAATTTGCCAAGGGCATCACCAGTCAGCGGCGCTATACGGATTTTTTCGGGCGGTCCGGCTGCCATGCCACGGCCATGGCCGCTGAGGCACTGCGGGACTGGCACCAGTGGCGCCAGGCCATCGACCGCTGGCAGCAACCCATCCTGGAGCAGGATGATTTATCCGAAGCGGTCCGGATGGCCTTGTTCAATGAACTGGGCCATCTGGCCAGCGGCGGCAGCCTCTGGACCGCCGCCGCCCCTGATCGACCTGTGGGACATTTTGGTGTCCTGGAATGTCCGGATTATGCCTGGTATGAAAGCTTAGACGTGCGGCTCTATGGCTCCCTTGCCCTCGTCCAGTTGTGGCCGGAGCTGGATAAAGCCGTGCTCCGTGACTTCGCCCGGGCCATCCCTAGCGAGGATTTACGCCAGCGGCTCATCGGCTGGTACATCACCAAGGGGCAAGAGCCTGTGCATGGACCCCGTAAACGGGCCCAGGCCACGCCCCATGACCTGGGGGCCCCCAATGAGCACCCCTTCACCGCCACCAATTACACCGCCTACCAGGATTGCAATCTTTGGAAGGATCTGCCCAGTGATTTTGTGCTCCAGGTGTGGCGCACCTTCCGTTGGGGGGGGCAGGATCTTCGCTTCCTGGCGGACTGCTGGCCGGCAGTGGATACCTGCCTCCGCCATCTGAAGACATTTGACCAGGACGGGGATGGTTTCCCCGACCACGGGGGCGCCCCTGATCAAACCTTTGACGACTGGCCCATGAAGGGCGCCAGCGCCTATTGTGGTGGACTGTGGATTGCAGCCCTGGAGGCGGCCTTGGCCAGCGCCCAGGAGTTGTCTCTGCACCTGGGCCTGGATACCACCACCAGTCAACGGGATTTTGGCGCCTGGCTACAGCAAGCCCGCAGCGCCTATGATCCCCTGCTGTGGAGAGGGCAGCACTACGCCTTTGACACCCACACGGAAGGATCGGTGGTGATGACAGACCAGCTTTGTGGCGACTTCTATGCCCGCCTTCTGGGTCTTCCGTCCGTGGTGAGTGGGGAGCGGGCCCGCACCACCGTGGCCACCATCTGCAAGGTGTGCTTTGCCGGGTTCCACCGGGGGCGCTACGGGGCGGCCAATGGCCTCAGGCAAGATGGCAGCCCCGTGGATCCGCAGGGAACCCATCCCATGGAGATCTGGACCGGCATCAATTTTGGCCTGGCGGCCTACTGCTGTCTTTTGGGGGATCAAAAGACCGCCATGGCCATCAGCGGCAGGGTGATTGAACAGGTCTATAACCATGGCCTGCAGTTCCGCACGCCGGAAGCCATCACGGCTGATGGTCACTTCCGGGCTTGTCATTACCTGCGCCCCATGGCCATCTGGGCCATCTGGGCCGCCCACACCCAGTGGAAACCCCTCCCCATGCCCAAGGGGTGACGGTCCATGGATACCACGCCATCTGCTGATGTGACGGCCGGGTTCTGGATGGAGCGGGCTTTGGAGCTTGCCGCATTGGGACGGTCCACCACCAGCCCCAATCCCATGGTGGGCGCGGTGGTGCTGGATGCCCATGGGACGTTGGTGGGGGAAGGGTTTCACAGGGGGGCGGGGCAACCCCATGGGGAGGTGTTGGCCCTGCAACAAGCGGGAGCACGGGCCCAGGGGGGCACCCTGTACGTCACCCTGGAGCCCTGTTGCCACTACGGCCGTACGCCTCCCTGCACGGAGGCCATCCTTGTCGCAGGTGTGGGACATGTGGTGGTGGCCATGGCGGATCCTGATCCCCGTGTTGCCGGTGGCGGTCTGGAGCGGTTGCGGCAGGCGGGGCTGAGGGTGACGCAGGGCATCGGGGAAGCCCAGGCCCGTGTCCTCAACCAGGCATTCGTTCACCGGGTGGGCCATGGGCGGCCTTGGGGCGTGCTCAAGTGGGCCGCCAGCGTGGACGGGCGCATTGCCGCCAAAACAGGGGACAGCCAGTGGATCAGCGGCGCACCGGCACGCCGGTGGGTCCACCAGTTGCGGGCCCAGTGCGATGCGGTGATTGTGGGCACTGGCACGGTGCAGGTAGATAATCCCCTGCTCACCAGCCGTGGTCAGCGGCAACCCGAGCCCCTGCGGGTGGTGCTGAGCCGTCGCCTGCACCTGCCCCGCCAGGCCCGGCTGTGGGATCAAACAATGGCCAGCACCATGGTGTTCCACAGCCCTGACGCCAATCCCGCCCCAGCGGCCCATCTGGAGCAACAAGGGGTGGAGTGTGTTGCTCTGGAGCCCTGCTCCCCCAGGGCAGTGCTGAAGCATTTGGCACAGCGGGGGTGTAACACGGTGTTGTGGGAGTGTGGTCCCACCTTGGCCGCAGCGGCAGTGCAGGAAGGGTGTGTTCAGGAGGTGGCCGCTGTGCAAGCGCCCAAACTGCTGGGGGGACTGGAGGCCTTCACGCCATTGGGGGATCTTGGGATCACCACCATGGCCCAAAGCCTGGGGCTGGGCAAATCCCGCCTGGAGCGCTGTGGCAGCGACCTGATCTGGCGCTTCCATCTGGACAGCCCCACGGCCATGGCCTGATGGTTTCACGCCCCGTATCATTCGGGAAACCGGCCCGCTGGAGCTGGTTCTGCGGCTTAGCGTAAATCCTAGCTGCTCTGCTCCCGTGCCTCTTCAACGTCAGGACAACAACGAACCCCGCCAGCGCTTCAGGTTGGTCAATCTCATTTTGATTGGGGTTGGCGTGTTGTTGTTACTCAGCAGCTTTTTGCCGCGCCCTGGCATGCAGGTGCCCCGCGTTCCCTACTCCCTGTTTATTGACCAGGTGAGTGATGAACGGGTGGCCAGGGCCTATATCACCCAGGACCAGATCCGCTATGAACTGAAGCAGCCCGTGGCTGGGGAGCCTTCCCTGTTGGCCACCACGCCCATCTTTGATATGGATCTCCCCCAGCGGTTGGAGCGACACGGTGTGGAGTTTGCCGCAGCGCCCCCCAAGCGCCCCAATGTGTTCAGCACCATTTTGAGTTGGGTGGTGCCGCCGCTGATCTTCATTCTGGTGCTCCAGTTCTTTGCACGCCGTCAGATGGGTGGTGGCCAGGGGGCCCTTAGCTTTACCCGCTCCAAGGCCAAGGTCTATGTTCCCGACGAGAAATCACGGGTCACCTTCGCGGAGGTGGCCGGTGTGGATGAAGCCAAGCAGGAACTGACGGAAATTGTTGACTTTTTGAAGAAACCCCAGCGGTATGCCGTTCTGGGGGCAAAGATTCCCCGCGGCGTGTTGTTGGTGGGCCCTCCTGGAACTGGGAAAACCCTTCTCTCCAAGGCCGTTGCTGGAGAAGCCGATGTTCCGTTCTTTATCATCTCCGGCTCGGAATTTGTTGAGCTGTTTGTGGGGGCTGGCGCAGCACGGGTGCGTGACTTATTTGAGCAAGCCAAGAAAAAAGCCCCTTGCATCATCTTTATCGATGAGCTGGACGCCATTGGTAAAAGCCGCTCCGGTTCCATGGGTGTAGTGGGGGGCAATGATGAGCGGGAGCAAACCCTTAACCAGTTGCTCACGGAAATGGATGGCTTTAATGCCTCCGATAAGCCCGTGATTGTTCTGGCCGCCACCAACCAGCCGGAAACCCTTGATGCTGCCCTCCTGAGGCCCGGTCGCTTTGATCGGCAGGTGTTGGTTGATCGCCCTGATCTGAGTGGTCGCCGCACCATCCTGGACATCTACGGGAAGAAGGTGAAGCTGGATCCCAGTGTGGATATGGGGAACATTGCCGCGGCCACCAGTGGTTTTGCGGGTGCAGATCTGGCCAATCTGGTGAATGAAGCTGCCCTGTTGGCAGCCCGTGCTGACCGCAAGACGGTGATCCAGGCGGATCTGCAGGAGGCCATTGAGAGGGTTGTGGCTGGTCTGGAGAAGCGCAGCCGCGTCCTCGCCGAGGATGAAAAGCGCATCGTTGCCTACCACGAGGTGGGCCATGCCATTGTGGGCCACATGGTTCCAGGTGGCAGCAAGGTGGCCAAGATTTCCATTGTGCCCCGGGGTATGTCTGCCCTGGGCTACACCTTGCAGTTACCCACGGAAGACCGCTTCCTTAATTCCAAAGAAGACCTGCAGGGTCAAATCACCACGTTATTGGGGGGACGCTCTGCCGAGGAGATTGTCTTTGGCAAGGTCACCACAGGCGCGGCCAATGATCTGCAACGGGCCACGGACATCGCTGAGCAGATGGTGAGCACCTATGGCATGAGCACCGTGCTGGGTCCCCTGGCCTATGACCGTCAGGCCGGTAACCGCTTCCTTGGCCAGACCAATAGCCCGCGCCGCTCTGTCAGTGACGCCACAGCCCAATCCATTGATCGGGAGGTGCGCCAGTTGGTGGATGATTCCCACAATCACGCCCTGGCCATTCTGGAGTCCAACCGGGAGTCACTGGAGTTGATCTCCCAGAAGATTCTGGAAAAGGAAGTGATTGAGGGGGAGGAGTTGCAAACTCTTCTGAACCAGTGCAAGGCTCCTGAGCCTGTTCAGGTTAAAGGCTCTTTGGCAGCCCTACCATGACCCTCTCTGGTGGCCACTTCCTTGGGGTTGGGGATTGCAGTCGCCAGGAGTGGCTCAATCTGCTTCAGTTGGCAGGAGCCATGAAACGGGGAGAGGCCCCCTTGAAACCCCCTGGCGCCGTCAAGGTGCTGGGGCTTTTATTTTCCAAGTCTTCCACCCGCACCCGCGTCAGCTTTGCGGTGGCCATGGCTCGACTGGGGGGGCAAACCCTGGATTTACCCCCCAGCAGCACCCAGGTGGGTCGGGGCGAGCCCATTGCCGACACGGCCCGGGTCCTCAGCCGCTATGTGGACGCCCTGGCCATTCGCACCTTTGCCCAGGCTGATCTTGAGGCCTACGCCCAGGCCAGTACCATTCCCGTGATCAATGCCCTCAGTGATGCGGAACACCCTTGTCAGATGATTGCGGACTTTCTCACCCTGCAGGAGTGCTTCTCGGCGTTGGATGGTCTCACCATGGCCTATATCGGGGATGGCAACAATGTGGCCCACTCCCTCCTCCTGGCCGCTGCCCTGCTGGGGGTTCATCTGCGGGTCGCCACCCCCAAGGGGTATGGGCCGGATCCTGCTGTGGTGCAACGGGCCCAGGGGCTGAGCCAAGGGCGGTGCCCCCTGACCCTGCTCCATGACCCTGTGGAAGCCTGCCGTGGCGCCCAGGCTGTCTACACCGACGTGTGGTCCTCCATGGGCCAGGAAGCAACAGCACAGCAGCGCCGCCATGATTTTGCCGGATATTGCCTGAATGGAGACCTGCTGGCCCATGCAGCACGGGATGCCATCGTGCTCCACTGCTTACCAGCCCACCGGGGAGAGGAAATCAGCAACGATGTGCTGGAAGGGCCCGCAAGTCGGGTGTTTCTGCAAGCCGAGAACCGCCTTTATGGCCAGCAGGCTTTGCTGGCCCTCCTGCTGGACCTGGTGTAAAATTGCAAGTCATGAACAATTGCCCAGAGAATCGGGGAATAGGCTGGACAAATGTTTCAAAATCTGGCACGTCTGTATTGACTGCCTGGATGGCTGATGCGGCCCGCACCCCTTACCGTTGCCCAACAGGAGCTTTACGACTGGATCGTTGAGTTCCTGAACCACCATGGCCATGCTCCATCCATCCGCCAGATGATGGAGGCCATGGGCCTGCGCTCACCGGCGCCCGTCCAAAGTCGTTTGCGCTATCTCCAAAAAAAGGGCTGGATCCAGTGGCAGCCAGGTCGAGCCCGCACCTTGCGGCCGAATGTTACCCCCCCCCCGGGAATCCCTGTTTCCGGAACGGTTTCTGCGGGCGGGCTGGTGGAGACCTTCCCTGATGTGGAGGAGTATCTGGACCTGCGGACCACCCTCGAGGAGGAGGGCACATTTGCCCTGGCTGTCCGCGGTGACAGCATGATTGGTGCCCACATCACGGATGGGGACCTGGTGGTGATGAGGCCCGTGGCCGATATGCGGACCCTGCCCAATGGAGCCATTGTCTCCGCTCTGGTTCCGGAGGAAGGCACCACGCTCAAGTTTTTCCATGGGCATGGCCCCACCATCCTTCTGGAACCAGCAAACCCTGCCTATGAATCTATTATTTTGCCTGCGGAGAAGGTGGTGGTTCAGGGCAGGTTGGTGGCGGTTTGGCGTCAGGTTCAGGGCTTCACAGGTGGGAGATAGGGGTGTCGCAAGCACCCCAGCCCAATCAGGAGTTGTCCGTCATCTTGGCGATGCGCTGAAGCAGGGCCTCAATACGATCAAACCGATCCAGAACCTCAAAGATGAGTCTATCGGACACCTCGGTGACAACCATGGTTTCCTCAGTATCCCCATGGAGCTGATCTTCAAAATCCTCCCGAACGGCATCAAGTTCTGCACGGGATGACTTGTCAGCCAATTCCCCCTGGCCAGCCAGGTTGGCATCCAGATCCTCAGAAGACAACTGGTCTGAATCCTCCTCACCCATGGGGGGATCTTTCATCTCTGGATCACCAGAGTCTTGGCTTTTTTCTTTTCCTCCTAAATTGACTTCAGGGTAATTATTCAGGGAGTCTGGTGAAATCATGGAGCGAATGAGTTCAAGTAACTGTTGCTTGTTTTTACGGGCAAAGCCTTTAATGCCCTGATCTTTGCAAAGTTGCTTGAGTTGGACAATGGTCAGACTGGTAAAGTCCCCCTGCTGATCATTGCTTGCGGGCGTCTTGGCCTTGGGCTTTTTGGCCTTGGGCTTTTGCGTCACCCTCGACTTGCTTGGCCTTGGCTCACTTGAGGGATCAGCGACAGCGTCGGCTGAGGTCTTCGATGCAACTTGAACCATTTCAAGGAGTCTGGCCTTTGATTTGTGGGCAAAGCCCTTGATGCCACGCTCCTTGCACAGGGCCTTCAACTCAATAACCGTTAGATCTTTGAGGGGCTTGTCTGACAAACTGGTGGCGGCAGGGGACTTACTGGTCATGGTTCCTCGGTGTGGCTGAGTTGGGTGGCCTGGATTTGCAACTGGAGCTTAATCAGCCTCGAAGTTCTGCCTCAGGCGCAATCAGTTTTCTTGGCACAGCCCATGGCCAGTCGGCTCTGGACAGGGATGAGGAAGACCACCAGTGCAAAAAATCATTCTAGGTCCGTTGGTCAGTCACTAGTCTAAAATCAATCCGTGGCTTTTCATCGTGCCTGCAGCCTGTCCCAAGGAAGCCCCGGAGAACTTCCTTCCGGTTCTGTCCTTTTGAGGCCAGCCCTTTGAAAGCCTTGCCGCCATGAGGCAGCGCTAACCCTCTGTACTCTTGCCACCGCGGCTCTCCACCATGCCCCCTTCTCCGGCCCCGTCCGGACCTGGTGGGAGTGGGGTGCCAGGGACCAGGGCAGGCTGTAATTTCTGCGGGTTGGGGAGAGGGTCACAGCAGGGGCGAGGAGGGTGTGGCCCCCTCAACGCACCGCTGATGCCACGCCCTGGAGCCTTCCAGCAGATGCCAGCGCCTGGATCCACGCCAAAGCCGGCTTCTGCATCCCCGCCGCCTTGCCGGATGTCCAACGCCATGGAAGGGAAGAGGGAAGCACCATGGGACAAAGGGAAAAATCTGGCGGCTTCCAACCCCACCTATGGTGCTGGGGTGGCGTCATCACCGGTGCCAGGAGGAGATGGATGATGGCCCAGTTGTTGGGGCTCCCCGCGGAGCAGGTTGCCTGCATCCGCCCCTTGTTTCCCAAGGAAGGTGGTGTGAAGCGGGCTGATGACAGAAAGGTGTTGAGCAGCATCCTCTACATGACCCGGAGGGGTCTGCGCGGGTGGATGCCCCGCCGCCGATGGCCCCTACAAAACCCTCTACAACCGTTGCCGCCGCTGGTGAGACAAGGGTGTTTTTGAGCTGATCTTTTCTGAGTTGTCAGCATCCGATCCCTCAGAACCATGCGATGCCATAGAGCCACCCGATCCCGTAGAGCCGTGCGATGCCCCGGAGACAGAGGTGCTGATGATTGACGCCACTGATCTCAAAGTTCATCCCACAGCATCCAGACTCAACAAGGGGGGATTGCCCTCCGCCTGATCGGTCGCACCAAGGGGAGCATGACCAGCAAGCTCCATGGGGTCTGCCACAGCAAAGGTCGTTCTCTGCGTCTGGACTAGAGGGAAGGGCAATGCAGTGACTTCACTGGCGCTGATGGGGTGCTGAGGGATTTGCCGCCTGCTGCCGCGGTGCTTGGGGATCAAGGGTATGACAGAGACAAAATCCGCAAGATGCTGGCCCAGCAGGGGATCACGCCTTGCATCCCGTCCCGTCGCTGCCGCAAGCAGCCAGTCCATGACCACAAGAGGCTGGATCACAGGCGTCACGCAATCAAGACGCTCTTTTCCCGAGAGAAGGACTGGCGGCCCATTGCAACCCGCTACGGCCGTGCGCCCACGTCTTCCTCTCCGCCATTCTCCTGGCCACCATCGTCCTCTTCTGGTGATGAGGCCTGACCCTGGGGGAAGCCCCTGTCAAGGTGTTGCTGATCTCCCCGTCAGCACCGTTGTCTGTCTCCGTCATAGGAGCCGCTCCCCCAGGAGGGGGGCACAAGGCAACGCCAGCCTGCCAGCGGCCAGCGCTCCAATCCGCCCCCAGCAGGGGGGTGGTTACACACCATCAAGGGAGAGAGGTGGTCCTCTGCTCCCTCCGGTTCTGGCGCCAGGCTGAAGGAGGAGCCCTCCATCAACTCTGAAAACGATCCATCATCGCAACCCTCTTTGCCAAGTTGGAGCCGGGGATGGGATGGGGCACACCCGCCATCGGTCTCCCATCAATGCCTGTGTCCAAAACCTCTCCTGCCTGACGGCCTACTCCTTGGCCCAATTTCAAGGTCAACATGGGCACAATCGCCATCCCTGACCTCCCCTGATTCTATTCAGAACTGGAGTATGAATGGTCCCGGCGGCACGACGGGCGCCACAGCCACCCCCACCTCCATGCCGTCCAACTGGGACATAGCGCAAACGGTAACGGTGACCGGCGTGGCCAACACCGTGGAGCAGAGCAGCGACCGCAGGGCGACCATTGCCTACAGCGCCGGTTCGATGGACCCCGACTACACTGGCGCCAGCCTCACTTCCGTCACCGCCACCGTGGTGGATGATGACAGAACGTTCATTAACATCTGCGGCCCCATTCCCCAGGTGGAGGCCAAAGTTCTCAGCATCCTAGGCAAGATCGAGGCGGATTGTAATAATGTAACACCTGCGGAGTTGAGGGAGATCATGACTCTG
Source organism: Prochlorococcaceae cyanobacterium jk18x1bzbins.87 (assembly GCA_022826535.1). GTDB lineage: Bacteria > Cyanobacteriota > Cyanobacteriia > PCC-6307 > Cyanobiaceae > Synechococcus_B. Next base: position 1,808 of record JAJDUS010000140.1, on the reverse strand, counting down.
CTGGTAACAGAAGATACATCCCTGACTGCCTTGAAGGATGGGGACTTTAACGACCTGATCAGCCTGAGGATCCTGTATCTGGATGACAACCGTCTGAGGAACCTGCCATCGGTCATGGTTGACAGCTTGACAAACTCACCAGCCTGATTGTCCTGTATCTACAAGCTCCTTCCTCTATGCCCACATCTCTGCTGTGATTCTTGCTCTCCAGTGTTGCGGAAATGACGGGAAGTGGCCAAAAGTTGCAAGACGGGCTACGCTGAGCTCACCATTGGTTGAATCACCATGGCCTTCCTTGGTCAAATCAAATTCGGACTGGTTCGCTATCTCTCCAGTGCTCCGTGGGCTGAGGGAATCATCGGCCGGGGGGGCACACGGACGGGGCATGGAGAACAGTGTCCTGGGGGCTTGACAAGGTATCAAGTGGGGCAAGGGCATCCGCTGATGCCAGGAGCGGAGGCAGACGATTTCGTGATCGACAAGAGGAAGAGCCAGGATTGGATTAAAACACTGGGTGTCATCCTCTTCTTCTCCCTGGCTGGCCTCTCTTCACCCACAGCGGGACAGGCGCAGACGACGATTAGCATCTGCGACCGTACCCCTCAGGTAGAGGCCGCAATTCTCAGGGTGTTGGGCAAGACCGAGGCGGACTGTGGCAGTGTAACGGCTGTGGAGCTGGCAACGTTCGGGCCAATATTCAACAGGAGTTGGATAGTCATAAACAATGATCGCACCCTCACCACCTTGAAGGCTGGCGACTTCGACGGCCTCACCAATCTGCGGAACCTGAGTCTGTCTGGGAACAGTCTGAGCAGCCTGCCGGCAGGCGTGTTCGACAAGCTCACCAGCCTGGAGGATCTGAATCTGGAGGGCAACAGTCTGAGCAGCCTGCCGGCGGGTGTGTTCGACAAGCTCACCAGACTGGAGGATCTGAATCTGGGGGGCAACAGTCTGAGCAGTCTGCCGGCGGGTGTGTTCGATAAGCTCACCAGCCTGGACTGGCTGGGCCTGTCTGCCAACAATCTGAGCGGCCTGCCAGCAGGCGTGTTCGATAAGGTCACCAGACTGACGTATCTGTATCTCAGCGGCAACAGCCTGAGCAGCCTGCCGGCGGGCGTGGACAAGCTCACTAGGCTGGCGCTTCTGCATCTGGGAGGCAACAGTCTGAGCAGCCTGCCGGCGGGCGTGTTTGACAAGCTCACCAGACTGGGGGCTCTGTATCTGGGAAGCAACGGTCTGAGCAGCCTGCCGGCGGGCGTGTTTGACAAGCTCACCAGACTGGAGGATCTGAATCTGGAGCACAACAGTCTGAGCAGTCTGCCGGCGGGTGTGTTCGACAAGCTCACCAGCCTGAGAGCGCTGTTGCTGTATAACAACGATCTGAGCACCCTGCCAGCAGGCGTGTTCGATAAGCTCACCAGACTGACGTATCTGTATCTCAGAGGTAACAGTCTGACGTGTTTGCCCCGCTTGGGGCTCTCGATATCTTATCTTCATCTCGACAAACCCAAGAGCAGCTACCGAAGCTGTGGTGTGTTCATCACCGAGTCCGACGGCTCCACCAAAGTGAGGGAGGCGGGGGGAACGACGAACACCGACACCTACACGGTGGCGCTGGCCAGCGAGCCCACGGCCAGTGTGACCATCACGGTTACTTCTGGTGATAGGGGAGCTGCGACGTTAAGTCCTGCCACGTTGACGTTCAGCAGCAGCAACTGGAACAGTGGGCAGACGGTGACGGTGACGGGCGTAGACGACTTTGTGACTCAGAGCAGCGACCGTAGGGTGAGCATCAGCCACAGCGCCAC
>JAJDUS010000102.1 GCA_022826535.1 Prochlorococcaceae cyanobacterium jk18x1bzbins.87 | reverse complement strand
CTGGGGACACTGCCTTGTCCCAGGCCGAGGAACCTGCTGGAGCAGAACGGCACTCTCCACCAGAGGCTTTCCCCCCATGGAGGGGCCCACACCGCAGCGGTTATCCCCTTCTCTGATGGCCCCTTATCCAGAACTCGGGTTGTCCAGGCTGGAGCTCCAGCATTTTCGCAGCTATCGGAAGGCGTCACTGCAGGTGGAGGCCAATCGGATCATTTTTGTGGGCCCCAATGGGGCTGGTAAGTCCAATGCCCTTGAGGCGGTGGAGTTGCTGGGAAGCCTGCGTTCCCACCGCACCGCCGCCGATGCAGACCTGATCCAGTTGGGCCAGACCCACAGTTGGATCCATGGGTGGATCGGGACCGACGGGTTGGAACACATTGGTCTGCATCTGCGCCCCCGGGGAGGCCGCCAGGGGTGGCGGAACCAACAACCCCTGGCCCGCCAGGCGGATCTGCTGGGATCACTCCGTTGTGTGTGCTTCAGTTCCCTGGATCTGGCCCTGGTGCGTGGGGAGCCTGTGCTCAGACGTCAATGGCTGGACCGGGTGGTGTTGCAATTGGAACCCATTTATGGGGAGTTGCTGTCCCGGTACAGCAAACTGCTGCGGCAGCGCTCCAGCCTGGTGCGACGCCATGGAGACACCTCCCCCCAGCACCATCTGACGGCGCTTCTGGATGCCTACGACCAGCAGATGGCCAACCTGGGGTCACGACTCCACCGGCGCCGTCAACGGGCGCTGCTGCGGCTCAACCCCCTGGCCCAAAGTTGGCAGAAGCGGCTGAGTAGTGAGCAGGAAATCCTGAACCTTCTCTATTGTCCCGGCACGGATCTCCCCCCAAGCCACCAGGAGCGGATGGCTTGGCAAGAAGCCCTGCAGCAGCAGTTGGCCTGCCAGCGGGAGGTGGAGCTGCGTCTGGGGAGTTGTCGCGTGGGACCCCAGCGGGATGAAGTGGCGCTGCAGCTTAATGGGCAGGCGGCCCGGCGTTATGGATCAGCCGGTCAACAGCGCTGCATGGTGCTGGCATTGAAAATGGCGGAGGTGGATCTGGTGGCCCAGGTGAGTGGCCAGGCACCAGTGTTGCTTCTGGATGATGTGCTGGCGGAGTTGGACCCGGATCGCCAACTCCTGCTTCTGGAGGCCATTGGCCAGCAGCGGCAATGTCTGCTCAGCACAACCCACCTGGATCGTTTTATTGGCGCCTGGCGCCGTGATGCCCAGTGCATCGCCGTGGACCAGGGGGGGAAAGGTTCCATGCTGAGCCCTTGTCAGTAGGGCTGATTCAGGGATCGGGGCTGCACTGTGGGTTCGTCAGAGGAGTTTGGCTGCTGGCTGCTGCCCAGAAAGAGCCATGCTCCTCCCACGGCAACCAGAATGACCAGCACAATCAGGATCAGTTCCCCATAGGTCAAGCCCTGTTCCCGCGGAGGAGGAGCAATGGCGGTGTGTGAAGAGCGGAGAGTGGCAGGGGCGAGGGGAGTACGCATCAGAGTGAGGACGATGACTGACGATTACTATGGTTGCCCACACCCTCGGCGTGGGATGCAGAGGCAAGGCATGACGCTAAACCAAGCCACCCCCCAAGACAAGACCCATTTCTTGACGAAAGCGCCATCCACTTGTCAAAAATTGGTAGCAACTGCTACCGTTTAAGTCTCGTTGACCTGATGTCCAGGCGGAAGTAGGGCCTCTGGGCCCGAAGCAACGCACCCTGTCCCCACACAACTCGGAGGTGCATCCCATGTCCATCATCACTGTTCACTACCTGCAGCGGCACCGTGAGGAAGCCGCCCGTCGCGCCAAGGAACTGGCCTACCGTCGCCGTGTTGACCTGCACGAACAGCGGGTTTCCCTCGGCTGATCCGCCGCTCACCCTTGCCCAAAGCTCCCCAATGGGGAGCTTTTTTGTGGTTTCACGGATCGATCAGTGGACCCGTGGATCATCAGCCAGCCTTGGCCGGATCCTTGGCCAGTGCCTGCTCCAAGGCAGCCATATCCTCATCGGTGATCTTGGTTTGCATGGGGCAGTGCTTGGGACCGCACATGGAGCAGAACTCTGCCTGCTTGTAGATATCAGCCGGGAGGGTTTCATCGTGGTAAGACCGGGCCCGCTCAGGATCAAGGGAGAGTTGGAATTGGCGGTTCCAGTCAAACGCGTATCGAGCCCGACTCAGCTCATCATCACGATCCCGCGCTCCGGGACGATGGCGAGCAATGTCTGCAGCATGGGCAGCAATTTTATAGGCGATCAGGCCTTCCCGCACATCTTCAGCGTTGGGAAGCCCCAGGTGCTCCTTGGGGGTCACGTAACACAGCATAGCTGTTCCATGCCAACCCGCTAGCGCCGCGCCAATGGCCGACGTGATGTGGTCATAGCCGGGAGCGATGTCGGTCACCAAGGGACCCAGCACATAGAAGGGGGCTTCGGAACACTCTTCCATCTGCTTGCGCACGTTGAATTCAATCTGGTCCATGGGCACATGACCTGGACCCTCCACCATCACTTGAACCTCATGCTCCCAGGCGCGACGGGTCAGCTCTCCCAAGGTGTGGAGTTCCGCCAGTTGCGCTTCGTCGGAAGCGTCGTGTTGGCAGCCAGGGCGTAGTGAGTCCCCCAGGGAAAAACTGCAGTCGTAGCGTTTGAAAATCTCGCAAATATCGTCAAACCGTGTGTAGAGAGGATTTTGACGATGGTGATACAGCATCCACTGGGCCAGAATGCCGCCCCCACGGCTCACGATCCCGGTAATTCGCCCCTGCACCTTGGGCAGATGCTCGATGAGGAGGCCAGCATGAATGGTCTGATAATCCACACCCTGCTGACAATGCTTCTCGATGATGTGGAGAAAATCATCCTCATCCAGGTTTTTGACCAAGCCGTGGACACTCTCCAGGGCTTGATACACGGGCACGGTGCCGATGGGCACGGGAGAAGCCTGGATGATGGCTGTGCGCACCTCATCCAGATTGACACCACCGGTGGAGAGGTCCATCACGGTGTCAGCCCCATACCGAACCGCCAAGTCCAGCTTCTCCACTTCCTGCCCCACATCCGAGGCGGTGGGAGAAGCGCCAATGTTGGCATTGACCTTGCAACGGGCCGCAATGCCAATGCCCATAGGCTCCAGTTTGGTGTGGTTGATATTGGCGGGAATGATCATTCGCCCCCGGGCCACTTCTTCCATGACCAAAGACGGGGGAAGGTTCTCCCGTTTGGCCACATGGTCCATTTCTTCCGTCAGCCGCCCCTGACGGGCATGGTGCATCTGGGTTACATTGCCTTGGCCTTTGCGGGGGGCCACCCATGTGCTGCGCATCGGAAATCCTGCAAAAAGCGCACCAGAAGCAAGGATCACGACAGGCTCACTTCCCTACGACGGTGCAAACCGCGTCAGGTTCGGAGGGTGTGATCTCAGCCGCCAAAGGCTAGCGGCACCCCTAGTGATGCTCAAAATCTAGACCGAAAATTCCGACCTTGGGCCACTGTCCAATTTGAGTGTGGCTTCCATGCTCGCAGCCACAACCCGGTAGTCGGAATCCTGGCGCAGTTCAAGGCAGCGGCGGCGGGCTGTTTCCCCTGGGAAGCTGCCAATGGTGCGGGCCGCCGTGCGGCGGATCCAGGGGTTGTCGTCATGGCTTGCTGCCAGTAGCAGGGTTTCCGCTTCCCCCTCAAGGGGGGAGTCCGCCAGCACACCCAACAACTCCAACGCACTGCAGCGCACCGTGTCATCATCCCCCTCAAGGCCATGGCGCGCCACCTGGAGTTGCACGTCGGGATCTCCACATTCGGACAGTGCTGCAAGAATGCTGTGGCGCACCAGCCAATGATCATCTTGGGAAAACAATTGGAGTAGCAGGGATGTGCAGCGCTCAAAGCCAAACCAACTCAATGCACTGGCAGCCTCTGCCCGCACATTGGGATCCTTGTCTTGCTGTGCTCGCTCCAGGAGGGCGTGAAAACCTGCCTCTGTTCGCTTCCGGCCCAGGCCCATGCAGGCAAAGGAGCGAATGATAAACGTGTCACTCTCCAGCGCCATGAGCAAGATGGGCTCTGCATCGGCTGTGCTGTGATGCCGCAGCGCCACAAGTGCCTGTAACCGCTGGCTGTGGTCATGGCCAGAGAGGGCGGCACGAATGGCAGGAAGGTCCACGGCGATATACTGCAAGGACTTCCATCTTCTTGCTGAACTGGACCCACCGCGAGGGTCAGCTTGCATAACGTCTGCAAACTGCTCAGACTTCACCCTTGTCGCAGTGGAGTCAGCGGGGAGCGGCGCTCCTGATCCGGAGATTCAGGAGCCTCCTCTGGAAAATCAAGATTTCTGATCTTTGTCAGCAGCCTCTATGACTGCATGGCTCCCGAGGAAGCCAATAGTTGCCGTAACCGCTGCCACTGGGCCAGTTCCTGCAATGGCAGTGCCGCCGGCTGCGGTGCCAATGCCAGCACCAACCTGGGCTCCAACACCAGCAGCTCCCCCAGCAACAGCGGCCTTCCTTCTTCAACACCTTGGGGTTATTGGGGACTGCTCCAGGGCCAGTGGACACAAGGACTGACCTTGCAGCGAGAAGGGCTGCCACCGGGCTGCAGTTGGCGGCACCACTGCTGTCGGTTCTGTCATCACGGGTGGCACTGCCCCGGTACTCCTTGATCCTGGCAAAGAAATCCTCCATCAGGTGGCGCCCCTTGCAGGCTTCCTTGTGGTAGGCCCTCTGGTATTTACGGCTGGCCCTTGGGGGGATGACCGCCATTGTGCCACGGGCATCCAACGCGGTGAGCAACCAGTCATTGTCAAATGCTTTGCCTGCCAGCAGAACGTCAAAAGGCGCCTTGTTGCTCAGTGGCGCTCCTCCCCTGCTGTGGTGGGTCTGTCCCGGAAGCAGGAGGAAGCAGAGAGTGGCCAGCACGTCCCACCAGTGCCGCCATCTTTGTGGTCAGCCCGCCGTGGGATCGGCCAATGGCCTGATGCCGAGTCCCCCTGTTGTGCCAGCAGCCTCCTGCTGAACCGGGACGATGGTGCCGGCGAGCGGGTGTACTCTGGTGGGGATGGCCACTGAGGGCATGGAGCGGGCACTCAAACACCCCGTTGGTGGCCCACTGTCAGAAGGGGCGGAAGAACTGGCTGTTCCACTTGCCCCAGCCAGGGAGCAAGTCCCGCCAAGGAGCACCGGTGCGCACCCTCCAGAAGACGGCTTCGAGAAACGGACGGTTGTCCCGTGCTGTAACGCCCTGATCCGTGGCCTTGCCCGGTAGCAGTGGGGTAGCATACCGCCAGAGCAGCCCATCACTGATGACAGAGCGCTGGTGGGGTGGGTCATGCCAACCTCCTTGCTCCATGTCCAACTACAACGCCACGCCCAGGGCAACCCCTTTTGTTCACTGGCCCCAGCAGCAAGAGAAGGTATCTTTGCTGCCCTATTCAAGGAAAGGCATTTGAAGAGCGAGGTGAGCACCGACAGGGATCAGTAGCAGTAGATTCCCTGCATATGCTCTCAGCGCAGGGACAACAGAGGAGAAGCGCAAGAGCAAGCTAAGGATGCCTGGACATGAGCGTTTTAAGTCCCTGAACCACGTCGTCTCAGGGCTTAGGCTCAGCTCAGGTGCCAATGGGGAGAACTGCGGCTGGGTTTCCCACAGCAGGCCGCCGGTGTCGACCACCCCCACTGCCAGCGTGACGGGCAGCCATGGCAATCCAGAAGGGAGCCTGCAGTGTCCTGGTGAACAGGCTGCCTACAATGGGTGGAGTCATGGATGCTCTCAGGCTTTGCAACGCCTGCAAACTGCCTAGGGTCAGGACTCATCAATATGAGGAATGACCCTCTCACCAGAGAGGGACTCCCAAGAGAGGAGCAGGAGAATGGGTGATGGCCCAGTTGTTTGGGCTCAGCGGAGAGCAGGCTGATGGCATCCGCCCCTTGTTTCCCAGGGAACGGGGTTGAGCGAGTGGATGACAGGAAGATGTTAAGCGGCATCATCCCTGTCATTCAGAAGGGTCTGCGCTGGGTGAATGCCCTGGCCGCCTATGGTCCCCACAAAACCTTCTATAACCCCGTTGCCGCCGCTGGTGAGACAAGGGTGTTTTTGAGCTGATCTTTTCTGAGTTGTCAGCATCCAACTCCGCAGAGCCAGAGGTGCTGATGATTGACGCCACTGACGTCAAAGCCCATCGCACGGCGTGCAGTTTCCAAAGGGGGGTGTCCCCGCCTGATTGGTGGCACCAAGGGGGGCATGACCAGCAAGCTCCATGGGGTCTGTGACGTCCCCTGCGGCTCCACCTGCGTGAGGGGCAATGCAGTGACTTCACCGGTGCTGATGTGTTGCGCAAGGACCTGCCGCCTGCGGCCACGGTGATGGGGGATCAAGGGTATGACAGGGACAAAATCCGTAAGACGCTGTCCCGGCAGGGCATCCCGCCCCTTGCATGCCGCCCCGTCGCTGCCTTAAGAAACCAGTGCATTACAGCAAGAGGCTGGATCACAAGGGTCACAAAATCGAGAATCTTTTTCCCGACAGAAGGACTGGCGGCCCATTGCAACCCGCTACGACGGCTGCGCCCACGTCTTCGGTTCTGCCATCCTCCTGGCCGCTAGCATCCTCTTCTGGTGATGAAGTCCCCTAACCACCTGTATCGCTGATCACGGCGACCATCCACATTCCTTGGGAAAGAAGGGGCTGATGGGTTCAAGCTGATCCCCATTACATTATGGGTTCCGAGCCTGGGGCGCTTCTGGTGCAGGGGCAGGGGGATCGGCTTCAGGGATGGCAGGGACCACCTGGTTGGCGGCGGGACCTGGAATCAATTCCACCCAAACACCCGGCTGGGACTCTGGAATGGGCTGGGGAGTTTGTCCTGGTTGCTGCCAGAACACCAGACCAGGGCGGCCCAAACGAACACGTATGCCCGCCGCCATGGGCAAGTCCAGCGTGTCGGAAGGCTCCGGAGTCCCCTCGAACAGCACCACACCACGAGCATCCTGGACGCTAATCCAACTGGAGCGGTCATCACCCACATCTGATCTGAAGATGAATCGCACAGCCCCCAACTCTGGTCCCCCAATTTGTCTTTCTGGGGATACCGGTTCATTGTCAGGGATGTCAGTGGTGGGCTGCTGCTGGACTGCAGAGGTCTGCGGGGCTTGATCCTGTATCTCTTCGGCTGTCTCTGCATCGGGATCCGTGGTGATCAGCCTTGAGCGGATGACGGGCCAAAACCCACTGTTCAAGATCACCAAGGCAACAAGCGCCAAGCCCAGACCACAGCCCAGCAGGATAATCACCCCATCCCCTTTGCCGGCACGCCTCTTCTTTTGTGGAGTGTGTTGTGGAGCGACCGCCGCTTCAGGTTTGGCCGGTTCCTTGCGCTGCTTTTCATGTCCAGGGGAGGAGGGTTGACGCCGATGGACAAAACTTCCGGGCTGGGGTTGTTGATCCTGCTTATCTGATGGCCGCCTTTCTCGCTCCTGAAGATCCTTGCAGGCCTGGATCATGGGCTCGGGGTCAATATCCACCGCCACTGCCAACTTGCGATACATACTCATCACATAGGGAATCTCTGGAAGCATGCCGTGCTCGCCAGCCTCCAGGGCACGGATGAAGTGGACCGGCAAGAACAACTTCTTGGAAAGCTGCTGTTGCGTCCATCCCTTTGCCTCACGCCCAGCCAGTAACTGCTGACCATAGGTCCTCAACTCCAAACCTTCCGGGAACCGCATGGTGAACAGAGCGTCGCTAGAGCTGTCAATAGGGCCGCCGCCCTGGTAGCCGGAGCAAGGTGTGCCAGCAGTGATGGCGGCCAGAGTTCAATGGAACGATAATAGAAAGTGTAGCGGAGGATAGGGGCGGTTTCACCCGAGGGGAAGCCCATGGCGCCGGACGGCAAAATACCCCCAGCCACACCTCACGCCATCCTTCAGGCCCTTGCCGTGATCTTGCCGCGGGTGAGGCAGCGAAGCTTGCGCAGCGCTTTGAGCTCCACCTGCCGCACCCGCTCACGGGAGACATCCAGAATCCGCCCGGTGCTGGCCAGGGTATGGCGCCGTTCACCATCCAGGCCAAAGCGCAGCTTGAGCACGCTGCGCTCCTGCTCGCTCAAGGTTTCCAGACAGCGGCCGAGTTCCTCATGGTGGAGACGTTGCTCCACCAGTTCCAGGGGTTGTGCCGTGGTGAGATCGGCCACCAACTCCGTGAGCAGGCTTCGGTCCTCGTCGTTGTCCACGGGGGTATCCAGGCTGGAGGTGGTGAGGGCTTGGCGCATGAGGCCATCCAGCTCCTCCACCGGCATTTTGAGCGCAAGGGCCACCTCGGACCGGCTGGGCATGGCCCCCTGCTTCTGGGCCAAATCTGTGGTGACCTTGCTGATGGCAGAGAGACGCTCTCCCAAGTAAAGGGGCAGGCGGATGGTGCGGGACTGGCAGGCGATGGACCGGGTCATGCTCTGGCGAATCCACCAGAAGGCATAGGTGGAAAATTTGTAGCCCCGTGTGGGATCGAATTTCTCCACGGCTCGCTCCAGCCCCAAGGAGCCCTCCTGAATCAGGTCAAGCAGGTCCATCCCCTTGCCCTGATACTTCTTCGCGATGCTCACCACCAGGCGCAGGTTGGCTTTCATCATCCGCTGCTTGGCCCGTTGGCCAATGCGAAGGTACCGCTGCTCCTGGCGGTTCAATTCTCGCTCCTGACCCAGCACCTGCAACATCACCATCTTTTGCACCCGGTTGCCCAGTTCAATTTCTTCGGCTGGGCTCAGCAGGGGGATGCGTCCGATGGAAGAAAGATACCAACTGATGGAATCAGAACCAGCCTGTCGCTTGGACCGATTCCCCGTTGAGGCGGACGACACCATGGAGGACACCATGGACACACAGGATTGCTGGCAACAACCTTCCTTGATTAACCACAGTTTCCGCCATGCCTTCATTAATGCTTTAGGTTAATGCGTGGAAACACACACATTCTTTTTGAGGGCTTAATAAAAGCGTCCGCCAGGCCACTGGAAGCAGAGTAGTGATCCTGAAGCTGATGCCAGGTTAATCAAGACAAAGCAGTTTATAATTGTCCTAAATCCTGGTCAGGAAGGGGGGAGTTCCCAGTTGCTTGCCTGCACAGGACGATCACCGGCTTTGAGGGTAAGCCAGCCCATCGGGGAGGATGTGGCCGTTCATGGAGACTTTTCATCAGCCTCCTGATGTTCCGTCCTGCAAATAACTCTACCGGACCTCGATTCTAGAGGGCACCATGAAAAATTGGGCCGCTTCCCTCTGTGGGATGTCGTCTCACCATGGGAAAGTCAGTCCTGGAGAGAGATTGGCTAGACCAGCAGATTTTTCCATGCAAGGTCAGAAGAGAGTAGGGATATGGACGATGCCGATGTTGACCTCAGGTTGGGCCGGGGAGTAGGTGGCAGACAGGAGATGGACAGAGGCATTGATGGGGGAGCGGTGGCGGCTGTGCTCCAACCCCATGCCTGACTTCAGCTTGGCAAAGAGGGT
>JAJDUS010000075.1 GCA_022826535.1 Prochlorococcaceae cyanobacterium jk18x1bzbins.87 | reverse complement strand
CCAAAAATTGAGGCCCAGGATCAGGCGACACCTGATGGGTCCGGGCAAGGGGCCTGGTGGCGGGAATGGTTGAAGCCCGTTGTGGTGGTGGCGGTGGTCAGTCTCCTGGTGGGGGGCATAACCCTGGTGACCAATGTCTGGATGGGGTCTTTTGAATCCCTGAGGGCTGACATCAGGGATGGCAATGCCCGCCTCGTTGAAGAGATCAGGGCCACCGATACCCGCCTCAGTGAAGAGATCAGGGCCACCGATACCCGCCTCAGTGAAGAGATCAAGGCCAGTGAGGACAGGGTCAACCAGCGCATTGAGGAAGTCAAGGAACAGATCAGGGCCACCGATACCCGGCTCGGTGAAGAGATCAGGGCCAGCGAGGCCAGGGTCAACCAGCGCATTGAGGAAGTCAAGGAAGAGGTGGGAGCCAGCGAGGCCAGGCAGGCCCAGCGGACCGATGAGCTCAGGGCTGACGTCAAAGCACTGGGGACTGACAACAGAGCCCTTGGGGAGAAGTAGACCATTTATTGGAGGCCATCGCTAATGTGACGACGGCCTGACTCCTTGGCTTCAAGCTCCGCCTGGGCCCTCTTCGGCCAACTGAAGTCACCCAACTGAAGTCCAGGGATGGGAGGTCACCCGGCTTGAATCCCTTGGCATGGGGGGCAGCGGCAATCCGCACCCAGCGGTGGGTGACCAGTGGTTGCCTGGGAAGCTCAACACGCTCCCCCTGTTGGATTCGAACCAACAACCGGTGGAGTCCTGTTTTCGCAGGAATGAGGGGCGGAGGCGGGGGAATCAAGGGATGTGAAATGGCGGGCTGGAAGAAGGGACCAGCCGTTGCCGTAGGAACCCTTGCGTAATCCCTGATCTCTCCTGCCCTGATCCAGACTCGGGTTCAACCTGTCTCTGTTCCCTTAGGGTCAGGACTCATCACCAGGGGAGGACAGTGGCGGCCAGGAGGATGGCAGAACGGAAGACGTGGGCGCAGCGGTCGTAGCGGGTTGTAATGGGCCGCCAGTCTTTCAGTCGGGAAAAAGATTCTCGGTTTTATGGCCCTTGCGATACAACTTCTTGCTGTAATGCACTGGTTTCTTGCAGCAGCAGCAGCGGGGCGGGATGCAAGGCGGGATGCCCTGCTGGGACAGCATCTTACGGATTTTGTCCCTGTCATACCCTTGATCCCCCATCACCGTGGCCGCAGGCGGCAGGTCTTTGAGCACCACATCGGCATCGGTGAAGTCACTGCATTGCCCCTCACGCAGGTGGAGTCGCAGGGGACCACCTTTGCTGTCACAGACCCCATGGAGCTTGCTGGTCATGCCCCCTTGGTGCCACCAATCGGGCGCCCCCTTTTGGGACGCCTGGGCATCCCAAGCGTTTGCCAATGCGGCCTACTCCACCGGCATATTGAGCTATGACCAGGGTTTGAAGATGGCGCAAGCATTTCAAGCAGCAGAGCAGGGCACCTACTTATTGCTGGTGCATTGACTGATTCCACCAGTGCCCAAGCAGGAAAGTACCGTGCGGACACGCACCACACCCTATTCGAGCTACCGAAGCAGGTTGAGGAGACGGTCGGAGAGCTTGGAACTAGACACGATCTTAACACCGCCCCAGCAGACAATGCTACAGCACGCATTGAGGATCGCGACCTCGACCGTCTCGTTAAGGCTACAATGGGCACTACTGGTCTCCTCGGCGGCTCTGTACGTGGCTTTTCTGGGAATGTCGGATTAGGAGGTGCGCAGTTGATGTCTGTTGGCTGTGAGCCTCCTTCCCGTCATGGGAAGGGGGTCTGGAGGATGGGGCAGCAAGGGATGGTCGGAGGCCAAGCGGAGCGGTCCCGGTCCCGAAGGGATGGGGACGAAGGGAGCGGATCAGCGCGGGCCTGTTGTCTGCGTTGAGGCTGGACGCCGTGGGATGGGCTTTGATGTCAGTGGCGTCAATCATCAGAACCTCTGGCTCTGCGGCATCGGGTGACTCTGCAGAGTCGGATGCTGACAACTCAGAAAAGATCCGATCAAAAATACCCTTATCTGAGCAGCAGCGGCAACGGTTGTCGAGGGTTTTGCGGAGACCATCGGCCGGCGGGGCATCCACCCAGCGCAGCCCCTTCTGAATGACAGGGATGATGCCGCTCAACACCTTCCTGTCCTCCACCCGCTTCCCACCCCGTTCCCTGGGAAACAAAGGGCGGATGCCATCAACCTGCTCCGCGCTGAGCCCCAACAACTGGGCCATCACCCATCTCCTCCTGGCGCTCTCTTGGGGCTCCCTCTCTGCCGCGAGGGTCATTACCTCATATTATGAGTCCTGACCCTAGGCTGCCCCCAGCGCAATGGTGCCATGGCCCCGGTCGGTCTCCAGTTCAGGCGTCTGCAGCGTCACCTTGCCCCCCATGGGTGGCCGTTGGCTGCAGGGGCCGTGGCCTTGATGGTGTTGAACTGGATTGGCGCGTGGCTCCCCCTGCTGGTGCGGGACACCATTGACCGCCTGACGCCAGGGTTCACCATGGAGGAGCTGGCTGGTGGAGCCGCCATGTTGCTGGGCCTGGCCACGGTCATGGCGCTGGTGCGCATGGCCTCCCGCCTGCTGGTGTTCGGGGTGGGCATTTCCGTGGAGATGGGTCTACGGCAGCAACTCTTTGATCACTTGCTGGGGCAGGAGCCTGACTGGTTATCCCGGATGCGCACGGGAGAACTCATCACCCGCGCCACCTACGACGTGACCAACATCCGTCGGATGATGGGATTTGCTGTTTTGAATCTGGTCAATATTGTCACGGTCTATGGCATGCAGTTGCCGGCCATGGTGTCCATTGACGTGGGTCTCAGCCTGGTGGCATTGTCTCTTCACCCTGCCATGCTGCTGCTGGTGCAACTGTTTGGCAGGCGAATGGCGCGGCTACAGCGTCGCCAGCAGGAACACCTCTCCGAGTTGAGCGATCTGATTCAGGAGGACCTTTCCGGCATCAGTGCCATCAAAATTTATGGCCAGCAGGCCAACGAGCATGAGGCGTTTAGCGTCTTGAATCGCTACTACCGGAACGCGGCCCTGGCTTTGGCCAAGTTGCGGTCCATCCTCTTCCCCGCCCTGGAGAAAATCAGTAATCTCAGCCTGCTGTTGCTTCTGGTATTGGGTGCAGGACGGCTGGAGGCCGCCGTACTGGGGGATCCGCAAGGCCTCACCGTCGGCGGTTTTGTGGCCCTGCTCCTCTACGCTGAGCGGCTGGTGTTGCCCACGGCATTGTTCGGTTTCACCATCAACACCTTTCAAGTGGGTCAGGTGAGTCTGGAGCGGGTGGAGGAGGTGCTGACCCGCCAGCCGCAGATCACTGACCCGCCAGCGGCCGAGCCATTGGAGCCCCAGGCGGCGGGACGGCTCCAGGTGCAGAATCTTCACTACCGGTATCCCGATAGCAGAGGGGAGGTGCTGGCGGGGGTGAACTTTACCCTGCAACCCGGTGAGTTGGTGGCCCTTGTGGGAGCGGTGGGTTGTGGGAAGTCCACCATCGCCCGGCTATTGGGACGCATGATTGATCCACCGGAGAAGAGCATTTTTCTGGATGGTCAAGACATCCGGCAATTGCGATTGGATGATTTAAGAAGTCGCATGGCCATGGTTCCCCAGGAGGCCTATCTGTTTACCGCCACCATGGAGGACAACCTGCGCTACGGGCAGCCGGATACAGGGCGGCAGCAGGTGGTTAACTACGCTGATGCCGCCCAACTCAGCCGGGACATTGAAGGCTTCCCCCACGGGCTGGACACCATGGTGGGAGAACGGGGCCTCACCCTCAGCGGTGGTCAGCGGCAGCGCAGCGCCCTGGCCAGGGCGCTGTTGCAGCAGGCGCCCCTTCTGGTGCTGGATGATGCCCTTGCCAGCGTGGACAACGCCACCGCCTCCGGCATTTTGGAGACACTCCGCCAGCACCGCCAGAGCACCGTCCTGTTCATCAGCCATCAACTGGCTGCCGCCGCCTCCTGTGATCGGGTCCTGGTGATGCAGGCGGGGCGGATTGTCCAATCCGGCCACCATCAATTCCTCCTCCACCAGAGCGGCCCCTATCAACAACTGTGGCGGCGCCAGCGGTTGGAGGAGACCTCCCAGTCATGGGTGTGAGGGACACCCTGGCTGATTTTAACACCTTTATGAACAGTTCCCCAACAGGGGGCGCCACACCTGCCGCTGCTGCCATAACTAGGGGCAGAAGCAGAGGCAATTGATGGAAACCCTTCCCCCCTATCGGGTGCGCTGTACCCTCACCTTTGGGGACATCTATGGCCAGGTTCTACTCTGGATCATGGTGATCTTCATGAGCCTGGCGGCTGCCCTGGCCCTCATGGGGGCCAGCCGTCCACTGTTTGCATTGGTGGCGGTGGGGCTGGTGCTGGTGCTCTCCCTCCCTTTCCTCCTGTTTGCCTTTGTCACCACGCTCCTGAACCATGTGTCCTTGGAACCCTTGCCCCAAGGTGAGGCCAACCCAACACCCGTCGCAGCAGAATCCCTCCCCAAAAGAATGGTCCCTGGCTGAAGCAGGGAAGCGGGAATGATTTGTCCAGGGGGATTACAAAGGAGTTTGGTGTTGTGGAGGAGGTGAAGCAAGGCCGCACGCTGGAACAAGCCCGCACCCAACTGCTGACAGCCCTGAGCCCCTTGCCAGGTGATGACCTCTGCCCCTTACAGCAGGCCCGTGGCCGGGTGCTGGCGGAGCCGCTGGTGACACCAAGGGCTGTGCCCGGCTTCCGGGCCTCCAGCATGGATGGCTATGCCCTTCGTGCCGTTGATGGCCCACCGGGCCAGCCGCTGCCTGTGGTGGGATGTTCAGCCGCCGGAGCACCCTATGGCCATCCCCTGCAACCTGGGCAAGCGGTGCAGATCTTCACAGGGGCGGTGGTGCCCCATGGCGCTGATGCGGTGGCGCCCCAGGAAGAGATCCACCTGGTGCAGGGGCAGATATCCAGCCCCATGATCACCCTGAAGGGCCCCATCCATCCAGGCCAATGGATTCGCTCGTCCCATGGGGAAGCCGCCGCGGGGGAGCAGTTGGGGAGCAGGGGGCAGCGGCTGAGCAGTGTGGATGTGGCCAGGGCGCTGGGTTGTGGCCTATGCACAGCCCGGGTTCATGCCCGCCCTCGGGTCGCCTTGCTGGTTACGGGATCGGAATTGCGTCCAGCAGGGGATCCCCTTGCCCCTGGATGCATTCACGACAGCAACGGACCCCTGCTCCTCCTGCTGTTGGAGCAGTTGGGCGTTGACGTCGTGGATCACCAATGGGTTGATGATGATCCCCAGCGGCTGGAGAGGGCACTGCTGACATTGGCCGGTCGCAGTGACGTGTTAATCAGCACAGGGGGGGTATCCGTTGGCGATGGGGACCGTGTGGGACCCCTGCTGGAGCGGCTGGGCACACTGCAGTTCTGGCGGCTGTTTCTCAAGCCGGGCCGTCCTTTTGCCACGGGGACCATGGCGGGGGCCCGATTCTTTGGTCTCCCCGGCAATCCTGTCTCAGCGGCTGTGACCTTCCTGCAGTTGGTCTGGCCAGCGCTCCAGGTGCTGGAAGGGTCCCCACCAGAGCCCTGGCCTCGCCTGAGGGTTCGCCTGACCAGCCCGTTGCGGCGCCGACCGGGCCGGCCGGAGTTGATCCGCGCCCGCCTGACCACCGACCACCAGGGCCTCCCCCTCGCCACACCTTGCGGTGACCAGAGTTCAGCCCGGCTGGCATCCCTCCAGGGGGCTGATCTGTTGCTGGAGGTGGACGCGGCCGCTACGGAACTGCCTGCGGGAGCCACCGTCATGGCACAGTTGCTGCGGCTGCCCCTGCTTTAACCCATTCCCCCCGGGAAAGCAAAGACCTTCTCTTCCCGCTGAAATCAGGGCTGGGCATCCACAATAACGGGAACAGAACCACCTCCGGGGAAGCTGGGCACAACGCTGGTTTTACCATCCCACCGATCCAGAAACAGCTTGTAGAGCACCTGCTCATTGAGGCTTCGGGAAAGGGTCTGGAATTTCTTGGCCTCTTCCTCGGCAATGCGCACCTCCGTCTGGGCCCGCTGCAACCGCTGCTCGGCAATTTGCTTCTCCTCAATGGCGGCGCGATACTCCTCGGCAATCTGCAAGCCGGTCAGGTCCAGACCCTGCACATCCACATAGCCAAAACGGCTCAGTTCCGTTTCCACCTGCTTCTCCACCTCCTCGGAGATGCTGCCCCACTGGGAGGCGATGGTGACCAGATCATAGCGGGAGAACACGGACTTGAGGGCCTTCAGCAGCGACGGCTGCACAATGCGGGGGTAGACATCATTGTCAAAAGTCGCAATTTGGGCGTAGACTCGCCCCACTTCCTGGGGCTTGAGGGCGTATTTGACCGTGGCCGTGGCTTCAATCACCTGCAGGTCTTTGGTGAGGCTGGCAAACCGCTCCGGACGCACCTGGGTTTTGATGCTGAAGCGGTGCGTGTTCTGCAGCAGGGGAACCTTGAAATTAGGACCGGCGCCCCGTGGGGAGCCGGTCACCCGCCCCAGGGTGGTGATCACCGCCACAGTGCCGGCAGGAACGATGAACACGGTCTGACTCAGCACCAGCAGCAGCAGGGCGCTGCCGGCCATCAGGAACCACGGGATGCCCGGCCCGCCGGATCCTCCGTTGTCACCCTTGCCTTTTGCGACACGGCGAAATTCACTTTCCATGGCTAAGTAGGATGCTGGTGTTCTTGGGAAACCTTACCTCCCTGGGCTTGTACCCATTATCTTTTCCCGGAATTTTTCCCCTGCGGATGTCTTCCCCACTCATCTGCTGGCTTCATTGATGATACGCCTGCGCACCTTTTGATCATGCCCTCCTGGAAGCCCACCACCATGGTCCCCTGGCTGGCGGTGTTGGCTGGTGTCTGCGCAGGTCTGGCCTGGCTGGCGCTGGGACCGTGGATCACAACAAGGTGGGAGCCACAGGCCTCCAAGGGGGGCAACGGACAGACTGACTTTGAGCCCTTGCTGCTGCGGACCGGGCCAGACGAGGCTCCATCAGGCGGCAGTCTCGTGGCGGCGGGAATCAGGGCGGACCTATCGTTTCGGCAGCAGCAGCCTGTGCTAAGGCTTTGGCGCGATACCACCGGAGACACCGTCGCCCCGCCCATCAGCCTGCTGACGGACACCCCACTCCTGGAACACATCGGCTTGCCCAGTGGGACGACCAACACCCTGGTTCAGATTGTGGAGTTGGACGTGGACAACAGTAGCCCTGAAGTGCTGTTTTCCCAATACAGCGGCGGTGCCCATTGCTGTGCCCTGATGACCATCTTCCGCAAGGATGACCAGGGTGAGTGGCAAGCCATTGACGCAGGTGCGTTTGACGGAACGATCTTTGCCGCCACGGAGCCTGTGCCAGGGCATGGCTACCTGCTGGCCACCCTGGATAATCGCTTCCTCTATCGCTTCTCCTCCTATGTCAGATCCAGTCCGCCCCTCCAGTTTTTGGCGTTGCAGGGGGATCAAATCGTTGATGTCAGTGACCGGCCCCATCTGCGCCCCCTCTTTGAAGAGGACGCACGGAGCAAGGCTCAAGAACTGGCCAACCATGGCGGTGGGGAGGTGAATGGCTTGCTGGCCGGTTATGCCGCCAGCCATGCCCGGGCGGGTCGCATTGGGGAGGTGTGGCCCGTAGTGCTCCAGCAGTATGACCGGGACAGCTACTGGGGTCTGGAGTATTGCCCCAATGAATACCACGGCAGAGATTGCGGCCAAGAGACCGTCGTTCGCCATCCAGACTTTCCCAGTGCTTTGGCCGCGCTACTGCGGGAGGCTGGCTACATTTCAGAAGATCTGGTGTTGGCCAGCCAGCCTTGAAACCCAATCTTGAATCCCGGTCTTGAACCCACAGCCTGCACGCCTACGGTTGGTGTTTGATGGGGGCTGCCCCTTCTGCAAGAGTTTCGCGGAGTTGAGTGAACTGAAGGGTGGTCTCCCCCAGTTGGAGATTATTGACGGTCGGGCCAATGGCCAGCTTCGTCAGGCACTGAAGGCCCAAGGCTACCCCCTCTCCAGGGGTGCCATTTTGATGGTGGACCTTGATGGAACCACCCGGATCCTCCATGGCTCAGCGGCAGTTACCCTGCTGTGCAGTCAGTTGCGGCCTTCCCCGGGGCGACTACGACTGCTCAAGGCAGCGTTTGCCAGCCGGGAACGGGCAGACACCCTCTATCCTCTGCTGTTGTGGGCCCGTCGCCTGGCCCTGGGCTGGCGGGGTCTACCTGTGGACCCCGACAACCCTTCCCCTTGAAGCCAGGGATTCATCTTGAAACCAGGCAAGGAGACAACCGACAGCGTTACTGGCCCCAGCCGTTGGCCTCCATCAAGCGGATCGCGCTGGCATTGTTCCGTCCCAAGGTGGCGGCGCTCACGTTGTCCTCGTTGAAGGATCCCCAGGCTTGCAAAACAGGATCGGAACCGGTGCCGCGGATGGGATACTCCCGGTTGGCCTTGGCGTAATCCGCACTTTCATCAGCAAGAAACTCAATGAAGCGCTGGGCTGCTTCAGGGTTGGGGCTGTTGGCCGTGACACCCGCACCGCTGATGTTGACGTGAACCTTCTCCGGCCAGGCAATCACCACCTTGTCCGCAAGGGCTTTGTCCTCAGGGCCTTTATCCCCACCCTGCCTCTGACCCAGGTAGTAGGTGTTCACCACGGCCACACCACAGTCTCCCCGCCCAACAGCGCGAATCTGGTCCCCGTCGCTGGAGAAGAAGGGCTGGGCCATGTCGTCCACCATGCCTTGCACCCACGTAGAGGTTTTGACCTCACCCATGCGCTCAAGCTGATAGGCCACAAGAGACTGGTTATAGGGACTCTTGCTGTTGCGCAGACAAAGCTTGCCATCCAGGGCAGGGTCGGCCAAGTCCACATAACTGGTGATGGTGCTGGGGTCCACCTTGTCCGGGTTCACCACCGGAACCCGGAAGCGACGGGTCAGGCCAAACCAGCGATTTTCCGGGTCACGGAGATGGGACGGAACCTTGGCGCGCAACTCAGGGGAAGAGATCCTGCGGAAAATACCAGTCTCAGCGGCGCGAGCCAATCTGGATGCGTCCACCAGGATGATGACATCCGCTGGGGGCTCCACACCAAAAGCCTGCCGGCTTAACAGCACATCACCAGTGCTTTCCAGAAGATTCACCTTGATGCCGGTTTGCTCTGTAAATCTGGCATAAAATGCTTGATCTGTATTGTAGTGACGGGCTGAGTAGACATTGATTTCATTGGCCTGGGCCTGGACCTGGCTACCTGGCAAGAAGCCCCTCATGGACAAGACACCCAAGGTGCCAACAGCGGCAGCAATGGCCAAAGCAGCCTTCACAACACGGCTAGTTGATTGAGTCATAGGGAAATTTAGTGGAGAATCATGGTCTCCTCAAAACTCTAGAAAGAATCAAGCAAGGACTTTGATCAAATTTACCAATAGAGCCCATAAATTATATCTTTTGGAGGGCATTATTTACACATGATTTAAGCATCATTTATACATGGAAATGTGATCTTCTTGCCTGGCCCGGCCCTGGCGACCAGTGTCTAAGGAACCTCTGAACAAGTCCCCTTGAGACCCTGAGAGCTTTTGGGAAGCCCAGCAGAGACAGGGGAAGCAGGAGCCTGATGGCGGACGACTCTGGCTTGTTCAGAGGTTTCTTAGGATTAAGTCATGGCTGGAGTTTTGGTGGCATGAAGAGCATGGAGAAGAGCTTTGGGGATCTTGAGTACGAGGGGAAGAAGTAGAAAACAGGGCGAGAGCAATTGCTGGAGCGGATGGATGTGCTGATTCCCTGGAGTGATCGGGTAGGGAATCGCTGGAGAACCGTGTGAGCAGGAGAATAATTCAGTGGAGCTGCTCTCTTTTCTCTTTCAAGGAGCTTTCTGAGTGTCAAAGCACTGTATATTGCCCTTGGGATGGCTCTTCTTGGACTTGATAGCGGTCTCAGAACAGTAGGTTGACACACTGCTCCCATGTTACCAAGGCTAATAACTTCTTCCTTCCCAAGAATAAGTTGCTCAGGGCCGCTAACACCATCACCTTGCTATGGTTTTTGGCCAGGCCCCGTCGCCTGGTTTTCCGAAACCCAAACTGCTCCTTGAGTACACGGAAAGGATGCTCCACCTTGGCTCCGACATAAGCCTTGGCAAGCTCCACCCACCGCTGCACTGCCCCTTCTCCATCGTCAGATCAGCAGCGACGCCTCCCTGGCCTCATGGCGATACGACAGTCCACCTCTCGTCCTGCCATCTCCTCTCGCTTCTCAAGGCTTTGGTCGCCGGCATCCCCATAGACCACCTTCTCTTCTCCATGCAATAGCTCTGCTGCCATCACCACATCACTGACATGAGCCGACGTGGTGGCCACAGAGTGGATCAAGCCAGAATCCTTATCCATCCCAGTATGCATCTTCATGCCAAAGAACCACTGGTTCCCTTTACGGGTTTGGTGCATCTGTGGATCTCGTTCCCTCTTCTCATTCTTTGTGGAGGTGGGAGCATGGATGATGGTGGCATCTACTACCGTACCCTCCCGCAGCAGCAGGCCCTTCTCTCTGATGTATTGCCCCACTGTCTTGAAAATCTTCTCTGCCAACTGGTGCCGTTCTATACAATGGAGGAACGCCAAGATGGTAGTGGCATCCGGGATGTTATCTTGGGCAAGGTCAATCCCTGCGAAGCGGCGGATGGCGCCGTTGTCAATCAGGGCATCTTCCCTCAGGGACCACCAGTCCTCAGGGGGCACCAGTTCTGCATCAGGTGAATCCGTAGCATGGTCTCCAACTCAATAGGGTGGCCTTCCTCCTTGAAGGCCTACTTGCGGATAGAAAGGCTCCATCAGCTTCACTAGCGCAGAGAAGGGCAGGACCGCCTCTATCTCGCAGAGGAACTTCTCTCTCCTGGTCTGCTTCCTCACCCGGCTACGCTCCCAGTCGCTGAAGCCCAACTGCCTGCTCCTTCACTCCCAATCCCTTCCTTCACAATTCACACTTAGTTTAATACCACACTCAGACCGCTGGGGGGCAGGGGTCCCTTGGGGGCTTTCCAAGCTTTCCATACAGGCCGTACTACCCCCAAGCTGGCAAGGGGAGAGTTACCTATCCATTGGAGTCGATGCTGCAGGTGCATTGCGTCCAACTCTTCTACAGTCTTAACGATCCAGCCATGGAGGATATGCTCTATGGGGCGCAGAGCGTGCGTCGCTTCACCGGTATCCGATCAGGGAAACACTGGGAAACCCCTTTCTGGCTCAATCCTGGCTTTTCAAAAGCCTTGCTGTAAGAGAGGAGTGAGAGTCTTCTGTGAAAGCGCTTTGGGGTTTTCCAGGCTTTCCTTAGAGAAGGCACCAGAGGAGACGACGATTCTCAACTTCTGCCATCTGCTGGAACGTCATGGATTAGGCAAGAAGCTGTTTGAGACCACCAAGGAGTATCGGACAGGTGAAGGTCTGACGCTGAAGGAAGGGACGATTCTGGATGCCTGCACCATTGCAATGCCAACATCAACGAAGAACCGCCGTGGGGAGAGTGATCCTGAGATGCAGCAGACTAGGGTCAGGATCCATAATGTAAGGAGTGGCCTTCTCAACAGAGAGGGACCCCCAAGAGAGCACCAGGAGGATGGGTGATGGCCCAGTTGTTTTGGCTGAGCCAGGAGCAGGTTGCACACATCCGCCCCTTCTTTGGTCAGAAACGGGATGTGAAGCGGGTGGATGACCGCAAGGTGTTGAGCAGCATCACCCATGATGAGACCCGGAAGGGGTCTGCGCCAAGTGGATGCCTCTGCTGCCGATGGCCCCCACAAAGCCCTCGACAACCGTTCCCGCCACTGGTCAGACAAGAGTGTCTTTGATCTGATCTTTTCTGAGTTGTCAGCGGCGTCCCCTCAATAAGGGGGGGCTGAACCCTGCCTGAATGGTCGCACCAAGGGGGGCATGACCAGCAAGCTCCATGGGGGCTGCGACAGCAAAGATGGTCGTCCCCTGCCGATGCACCTGCGTGAAGGGCCATGCAGTGCTTCATGGCGCTGATGTGGTGTTGAAGGATCTTCCACGTGGGTGGAGTGGAGCAATCCTGCGGCGCGGACCATGGGCCTGAAACTTGTCTGTCTCACCGCCACATTAGCCCTTGCCATCCATGCCCGTCTTTGAATTGTGCCCACCCTCAATGCAGACTGCTTTTCCCCGTTGGGCCCCCATGTTATCACCGTGACCACCCTTATTCTTGGCTGTGTCTGGCTTGGTGTCTGCTTTTGCTACTGAATTCGCCCATGGATCAGGCAGCCAGCAAGGAGATTACGGAGAAACTGAACAAAGGAGAGTATTTTATACAGTCGCATTCGCTGGGGGAATGGATCTGCGTAGGTTTGTACCGTGATAGTTGCCAATCCTGGTATGGAGTTCACAAATGTGGGAATCTCATGAACCCTGATCCCCCACAGCATAGGCGGGATGGTGTAGCGTTTGGTGATCTTGAGTCCCTCCATGGACCGTTGTGAAAGAAACGGTGTAATCGTGTCAAAAAATACCTCAGCACCTGGGAAGCGTTGAGCGATCTGCGTGAGTAACCAACGCACATCCTCCTCCTTGAAATACATTAGCAGTCCTGCAGCAGTGTCAAGGGCCGAGACTGGGGTGGTACACTGTCCATTCATGCTGGATCAAGGGCCGAGCAGGCCACCAGAGTGGCGCCAGGGTGGGGTGGCAGAAGTTCACAACGACACCTACGGTGGCAGTACCCCCCAGGGCTGTCGCCAGCGTCACCGTCTGGTCCCCGTCCAGGGCCTTCCTCAGAACTATAAGCAAAGGCATGCGCCCGCCCTCCGGCAGCGATGTTACCCTGGCGACGCCCAGGAACACCGTCGCCGTGATCTCATCGTCGCTCACCCGCACCACGGCCTCCGATTCAGCGCCGATGATGTACGACCCCGGACGCAACGTCGCAGTGATGGCGCCGTGATCCTCCTCCATACCGTCGTCTTCCGTCGCCACTACAAATTTGAAGCTGCCTTCCCCGTTCCCAACGTCAACCACTTGATGCCAGTCTGGCCACGCCTCGCAAAGTGACCGCTGTCTCTCACGTCCAACGTCACCTCAATGGGCCGCGACGGAACCGGCTCCGCACTCACAGTGAAAACCACAGACTTCCCCTCCGTCACCCGTGGCGCATCCGCCGCAATCGTGATGACGCTCCCGGCAATGAACACCGGCGACAGGCCGTCGTAACGGCCGGGTGTCTGTTGCCTGTTGGTGCCCCTTCTCAAGGTGTATGCTTCATCTAAATCAGCAGAGCCGACATTTGTTGAATCCAAAGTGACTATCTGACCGCCCCCCACTATATCGACCGTGTTGGTTCCTGTGAACACGATCTTGTTAGGGAACTTCTGAACAAGTCCCCTTGAGACCCTGAGAGCTTTTGGGAAGCCCAGTAGAGACAGAGGAAGCAGGAGCCTGATGGCGGACGACTCTGGCTTGTTCAGAGGTTCCTTAGCCAGCTTTGAGGAGCATATGTCACGAATCACAATCCAAGATCTTGAATGCCACGTCCTTGTGGGCTAATTCAGAGGTTCCCTAGATCCCCCTTATGTTCCCCGCTCCGATGACAACTGCTATATCAAACGCTACCACTTCCTTGAAGGGCTATCCTGCTACTGGCGAGGGCTAGATAAGGAAAAGATTGTTCTGTCCTATAGCTCAAATGGGTATCCTGATCTTGATCGACTAATCGATACTTTGAAAAAGACCAAGAAAGACATTCAGGTGTTTAAGCGTAATCACACGTATCATTTTGGCAATCATAGTAAAGTGAAGCGCACATTCGTCGAAGAGTATTTAATTGTGGGGCAGTAAATAAGACTTATTCGTCAGCAGCTTAAGGAATCGCTGGAGAACCGTGTGGGCAGGAGAATAATTTGGGCTTATGTAGCACAGTGCCGAACCCGTCTCAAGCGGTCTCGCCCACTATCTACGGTCCTATTGGTCTCAAGTAAGTCTTATTTCTTAATGAATATAGGCCAAAATTTGCAGGGCGCCACAAAAAGTAGTGCCCTTTCAATATAAAGTCTTACTCAACTCCAACCACGCTCACAGTCTCCGCTCTTATTGTGCTTAAACTGTTTCCGTCCATTTATAGGCGGATTGCTTTTGATGGAAATAATTAGGGAAACGCTGGAGAACCCCGATTCAAGCCAATAATAAGAAGGAGAAAGCTGAATTATGTAATTGACAGAGCGTTTTCTGGGTCAAAAGGCCTTATTTCGCTTCTCAATGGCCTTCATGGTTCTTAATAACACCGTGA
>JAJDUS010000074.1 GCA_022826535.1 Prochlorococcaceae cyanobacterium jk18x1bzbins.87 | reverse complement strand
GGAAGGTCTCGTTCGCCTCCTCTTGCACCACCGTGGCGCTGTCGTCCACTGTCTGCACGGTGAACGTGTGGGAGCCGCCGGCCTCGGCCGGGATCACCACCTCAGCGGGGCTTGCCTCGTAGTCCTGGCCAAAGGCCACCTTCCTCTGACTGTCGAAGCTGGAGTGGGAGCGGACGGCGCTGACGTCCGTGTAGTTGATGGGCACAGTGGTGGCGGTGCTGCGCTCCACGTCGATGCTCACCGTGATGCTCACCTGGCCCCCCTCTGTCACGCTGTACGACGCGCTAGTGAACTTGACCGACGGACCTACCTTGAAAACCGGGGAGAGTGCGTAGAGACGCAGTCTCGTGTTCGTGCGGTCATCGGTAAAAAAGACAAAATGGCTGTTAGAACTAGCCAGATCACCATGTACAACACCCCCCGAACCCATCTGGCCGAGCGCTCTGCTGACGCCTTGTTCAAAATGCTCCGTGCCATTGTCATTGGAGCCGGTCCAGGCAAATCGCCGGTTGTTTCCTGAGCCAGTCTCGGACCTGCTCGAAGTATTGTCCCAACTGCCGTCGTAGAAATCCGGGTAACTGTCCGCAGCCTTCGCACCGTTCAGCCAGTTGATCCGCACGCCGGTGCCGGTGGTTCCGGTGTTGTCGCGGGCATCGACTGCGGAGGTCGATGCCAGCACCCTGAACTGAGCACTGTAGGCGCGGATGGCCGCATGTCCCGCCGCAGCCCTGTTCTGCACGATCGCATTGTAGTGAGCGATGTCGCCTGAAATTGCCAAGTGCT
This sequence comes from Prochlorococcaceae cyanobacterium jk18x1bzbins.87, assembly GCA_022826535.1. Taxonomy (GTDB): domain Bacteria; phylum Cyanobacteriota; class Cyanobacteriia; order PCC-6307; family Cyanobiaceae; genus Synechococcus_B. Next base: position 3,508 of record JAJDUS010000074.1, on the reverse strand, counting down.
GCGTGGACGTCATGAACAGCAGCCGGAATCTGTCACCGCCCGCGAGACCCGAAGGCTTGAGCACCCAGTCGGGTGGCACCGTGTAGGAGCCGTCGGCGTTGGGCGCCGGCGTCTGCGCATCTGCGCGGCCCGCGAGCAGCGGCAGGCACAGCAGGGCCGGCAGAAGGCCATGCCGCAGCGGCGCACGGCATGACGGACGCCCCGCAGCGATACGGGTGGCGGAAGGCGCGCTCATGCCCGAAGCTCGGACGCTAGAGAGGGCGACCCAATTGTAGCAGTTTTGATGGCCATCATGTCAACGGGCTGTAGCAGCCTGGAAACCGGTCCCCTCTCCCGGTCTCCAAATTCCCCTTTGCAGTGGCGCTCCTGGCTTTGCTGTCCTTCGCCATGGTTCAGTCCTCCGGCTCAAGGTTGAATATTATGCCCATTATGGCACACCTTGGCAAGGTTGCCTACGGCGAAGGGTGGCGGAGTCCTATTTTCGCAGGAGGGCCACTGAAGCGCCCCACCCCTGGGGGGGAGACCTCAGCCGCCAGGGGTGGGCAGCGGAGGGGGCAACTGGCACAGAAGAAAGTCCTCCACCCCCTCCACTCCCTCGCCGGTGCGCAGATTGGTGAAACACCATGGCCGCTCACCTCTCATGCGGCGGGTATCCGCCTCCATCACCGCCAGATTGGCTCCCACATGGGGGGCCAGGTCGATTTTGTTGATCACCAGCAGATCGGAGCGGGTGATGCCGGGGCCCCCCTTGCGGGGAATCTTGTCCCCAGCCGCCACATCAATGACATAGATGCACAGGTCCACCAGCTCCGGGCTGAAGCTGGCGGCCAGGTTGTCGCCACCGCTCTCCACCAACACCAGATCCAGGCCGGGCTCAGCCCGCTCCAGCTCCTCCACCGCCACCAGGTTGATGGAGCAGTCTTCCCGGATGGCCGTGTGGGGGCAGCCGCCGGTTTCCACACCCCGGATGCGCTCAGGTGGCAGGGAACCGGAACGCAGCAGAAATTCCGCATCCTCCCGGGTGTAGATGTCGTTGGTCACCACGGCCATTTGGAGCCTCTGCCGAAGCCGTTTGCAGAGCACGTCCACCAGGGCGGTCTTGCCCGAGCCTACCGGCCCGGCCACACCAACACGCAAAGCGCTCAACTGCGAAACAAACGGCTATACAGCCCATCATGCCCCAACTGGGCCATGGCGGAACCCAAGGTTTCCGGCCACAACGTCTGGGGATCCAGGTTGGGGGCCGCCACCGCCAGGGCCGCAATGGGGTCCTGGAGCCGCAGTTGCAGTTGCTGGCCTTGGCGCGCCGCCAGGGGCACCAGCCGCACCGCCGCGCTGATGAGATTGGCGGACCAACTGAAGAGAAAAGCCTCCAGCAACTCCACTACCGGCAGTTGAAACCGCTCCCCCGCCAAGCTCCAGGCCAGGGCCAGCCCCGCCTCCTGGGGCCACTGGCCCAAGGGGCAGCCATGGTCCGCCGTCAACTGGCGCAGCACCACCAGCATGGAGCGCCCCATCTGCCTTTGCTGCTGGCGCATGGCCCCACAGCCCCGCTGGGCCAGCAGCCAGGCGTCATGGCGTTCTGCCAGGGCCCAGTCCCCCGCCTGCAACGCCACCAGGCAACGGTTGATGACGGCCGCATCCACACCAATGGCTCCGCTGCTCAACTCCGCCGTCAGCCAGGATTCCAGGCTGGCCACATCCCGCAAGGTCCCCTGCTGCACCAGGGTTTCCAGACCTTCCGAATAGGTGTAGCCCCCCACCGGCAGGGTGGGGCTGGCCAACTGCCATAACAACTGCTGGGGAGACCGGCAGCAGCAGGGCGGGGATGGCGGCCAATCCGCACTGGTCATGGCCTGGACGGTCCCTCTGTCCCAGGGTGGTGGGTGGTGGTGCTGTAGGCCCCCGCCTCGGGATAAAACGCTTGATGGAGGGAAAACACCCTCAAGCCCCGATCCTCAAGCAACTGTCGCAAGACCCCATCCGCAGGAATGAGCAGCCGTTGGGGCTGGATTTCCATGGGCAGGTGGCGATTCCCCAAGTGATAGGCCGCCTGCAACAACGCCAGGGGTGTGGACGCCTCCACCGCCAGCAAATCCTCTGGAGCCGCCACCACATCCACCACCAGTTGGCCCTGTTCGCAACTCAGCCGTTCGCCAGGCTGGAGTGGGCCTGTGCGGGGCAACTGCAACACCACATCCAGCCCCTGATCCGTGGTGCGCCGTCCCCGCACCCTGCTGCGCGCTTCTGCAGAGAGGCCCATGGTCTGCAACGATGCCACAGGGTACGCTGCAACGCCACGGCGGCTGAGAACAGGAGGGGCAGACAACAGCAGACTGGCCAGGCAATGGCCCCATCCTGCCCTGGAAGCAGCTCCACCGCGCTGCCGCCCCTCCTTGGGCCATGAAGCGATTGGGTAGGTGTAACCGCTTCACCCCATGAAGCGATTACCAGGGCAGCATGGATACCCTACCCAGCCGCAACCGGATTTGGGGGCAGCCCTGGTGGTCCCGGTTTCATTGGATGGCCAGCACTGGGGCTTGGCCTGACAGCAGTGGAAGAGTCCTGGCAACACCTGCTGGCCCAGCTTGGGGAAGCAGCCCCACCGTGCCGCCGCCCCTCCTTGGGCCATGAAGCGATTGGGCGTGTCTTACCGCTTCACCCCATGAAGCGATTAGATTAACGCCATGGACAGCCTATCCAGTCGCAACTGGATTTGGGAGCAGCCCCAGTGGCCCCATTTCCATTGGGATGACCAGCAGTTGAGCCCTGGCCTGACAGCAGTGGACCAAGCCCGGCAACACCTGCTGGCCCAGCTTGAGGCCCTCGTCCATCCCTCCAGCAGGAGGCCACCGCTGCCCTGCTCAGCCGGGAGGGGGTGAACATCACCGCCATCGAAGGGGAAACCCTGGATCTTTCCATGGTGCGCTCCTCATTGGCCCGCCGTTTGCAACTCCCCCTCCAGCCCGGCCAGCAGCCCCAGCCCTCGCTCCAGGTGGAAGCCTGGTGGACCTGCTCATGGCTGCCACCGCCCAACTCTCGGCGCCCCTGACCGTGGAACGGCTCAACCGTTGGCATCAGCAATTGTTCAAGGGCGGCGCCCCTGGCCTGCAGTCCATCCCCACTGGCGTGTTACGCAGTGGGACAACTCCCATGGAGGTGGTGTCCGGCGCCATTGGCCGGGAACGGGTTCATTTTGAAGCGCCCCCAAGCCATGGGCTGCCCAGGCTGCTGGCGGCCTTTCTCCACTGGTTCAACACCCCACCGCCAGGTCTCCATCCCCTGCTGCGCTCCGGGGTGGCCCATCTCTGGTTTGTCACCCTGGTCGATTCACCACCAGGGCCAGAGCATGGCCTTCAAGACCACAGGGCACCACGAAAAATAAGAAAAGTCCAAAACAGTTTAGGAGTGTGTCCGCAGAGGAGAGCGGCTGTTGTCTTGTAATAAGTCTATGTAAAGAGTGTGAATAAGTCTGAAGAGATCTTGCAATGTTTCCAGGTTTTCTGGC
>JAJDUS010000044.1 GCA_022826535.1 Prochlorococcaceae cyanobacterium jk18x1bzbins.87 | reverse complement strand
TGGCTGCTGGCATTGGGAATCCTTTCATTAGCCTCTATTATATCACGGCTTAGAGCAGTTGTCAAGCACTTGGTTGAATTGACTGCTTTTGATTCAAATAATAAGGCGTTTGTCTTCTTACAGCAAGTAAATATCAAAATCCTCTCAGACTTGAGACGTACTTGCTGTGAGGGGATAAACGCCAAGAATTAAAAGATATTCTACATCATTTCCAAGTCCATAGCCTCGAATCTGCGCTAGATCTAAATTGACATACAGGGTGATCGATTTAGCAGTATATTCGTCTCGCGCAAATAGTACATTACCAAATCCCTTTCCAGTATCACCAGGTGGGTTAATATGGTCATTCTTTACACCTCCAGATGGGGCAATCTGCACATCGTCCGCTTCAATAAAGGCTGACAGAGTGCGGGAAACCCTGAGCCGTCCACCAGCCAATTCCTTCTTAGCCAGAAACACACCATGCAGCAGTGAATTAACATCATACTTCAGCAGCGTTTCTGCAAGCTTATGTCGATCAATGGGGCCTGTCTCCATGACACCGAGATCTTTCTTGAGCTTGTTGAGGAATGGCTTTTCCTTCCCTTCAAGTAGGTAAGGGCTATTCAGCCGATGAGACTCCAGAATGGTGTCGGTCAAGAACTCACAGTTTTTCTCATCCTTACCAGTCTTACGGGTGACGCGCACGTGCGAGAGCCCATGGAGTTCCTCCTTGAGATCATTAGCAACGGGATCCCACACAGTCATTTCCAGGCGATTGGCCATGCTCTGGGTGGACTCCACCAGAAGACTTGTTGTCCCCCGGTTTGTTTGAAACGTTGCTGCACCCAGTGAGGGGAATCCCGTGGGCTGAAAGCGACTCCCTTGCAGTGGTTGCAAGGGAATCTTGAAGAGGAGCCGCTGGGCTTTTGTGAGATTACTCAAATCAATGGTCATGGTCACTTTTGCTTGGATCGAGGCGGGAAAGAAAGCGGCAGGCAGTGGTTTTGGTGACGGGGAAAGCCAGGGCTGCTGCCCAGAGCCGTGCAGTGTCAGGAGGTGCTGCGCCGGATCGGATGGTGCAACCCACACCGGCTGCTTTTAGGCGGCGGGAGGCAAGACGGAAGGCTGAAGCGGCATCACCTGCAGCAAGTCGACGGATGAGTGCCGGATCGGTCCCAATGTTGAGTTTAAAGCCAGACTGCCGCATTTCGAGTGGCCAGGGAAGTGTGCATAGGCGAATTGCCAACCAGGCATCGTCGGGCCAGTCTGAAACACGGGGCCGTTCCATGGCGCACTTCTGAGCCCAGCTTTTCCAAGCCTTGCGATTCAGAGCCATGAAGGCACGGGCCAGGGTCAGGGTGTGGTCAAGATCAACCTCACCTGTTAGCAGTGCGGCGAGATCGGAGATGCTGGCGGATGCATGTGATGCTGCCTGGAGCGGTAAGTGGCGTTCTCCCCGCTGTGAAGCCTCCACCAAGCGCCGCTGGACCAGGGCAATGGCATCGTCAAGACCACGGCGGCCGTGCATGACAACTTCCGGTTGAGTGTCGAGCCCGTTTCCGCTCGTGGCAAAGCGCTGCTGCTTGTGATCAAGTGGCAGCCAATGACGCCGGATGGGATCATCAACCGGGATTCCAGACTGTCCATGCTTCCGTGCTTGCAGCGTAAAGGCGAGTGCCAAGTGGAATTCAGATGTCCCATTGCTACTGGCGGCCACCCACTCAGGACGCAAGAGAGGAACAGGTCGAGCATCATGTCCAGTGCCTTGTCGCATGATTCCTTCAGCTTCCGTCAACCGGGAAAGGATACCCTGCCAGTAATAGGGGCTTTGAGGGTGTTCTGTGACTGTGAAGAGCGTATTAACCAAACGCTTCTCCACCTGTATCAGGCGTGCAGGTGCATTCCTATCGTGCGCTTCCCGGCGCAGGCGGCGCAGCCAAAAGTCCAAATCGTCAAGGCAAGCCAGGTGCTCTGAAGACCGATCTGCCACATTGAAGCGGCCCAGTGGCACCGCCAGATTTGATTCTCCATTGCGTTTAATATAACCGTATCGCTGAAACGATCTGATGCCTCGTGCGACACCGAGGCGCTTCACGGCCCGAGCAAGATCCAGCGGTTCCCGCACGGCTTTTGCACCGATTTGAGCACGTCCCTCAGCAAGCAATTGACGCAATTCTCTGTAGGTCAATGGCCGTGACCAGAGTGGCATCCATTGCTCGCCTCTTGCACCCTCATCATCTGCTGAAGCACTTGGATAGGCTGCACCGCAGGCATTGACCACGAACGGCGTGGCAACACGGGAGGATTCCAAGGATTCAAAACGACGAGAGGCGCTCGACCTGAAGGTAATGGCTCCTTCGAGCATCATGACGAAGTCCAGTGGATTCACTAAGCTGTCAGAATCTGGGCCATTGGCGTTGTTCGCACCACCAGCCATACCTGGAAGGTATTGACCAACAGGTTGTCCAGACAGATTTCCTGGAATTGCTGCATGCCAAAGAGCCCCACGGATCCAGGTCGATGCTGCTGATTGAGGTTGGCCATTATGACTTTCTAGATCGAAAATTTCACTGAGTGACTTCATAAAGTTGTTGGTAAAATCGAGCCTACCGTCGTTGCCACCAGTACCAAGCAGTGCAGGATATTTTGGAGTTCCGTCGTCTCCCAACACCATCGCAGCATCCATCCATTCCCGGTGTGGCCCCCGCCAATTTAACCGGAAGCTAGGGACCAAGTCTCTCTTAAGCTGCTTGAATCGCTTTTCTGCCTCACGAAGATGACTTTTGTAGCTCTCAGAGTTCCTGATTTGATTTTTCTCTTCGACACTCATATCGCGTCTCTTGGTTTCTTCTTTAATAGCGCGGATCTTATTGTTAGCCTCTGCAATTTCTTCAAGCCGTTCACGGCTAGCGCTGATGCCAGATCGAAATGCTGAGAACCGAAGACTTCTTGTGTTCTGGATTGCAGACAAGCCCGAATCATTTTCAGTAAGGAAGCCCGACCCTTTGTTCCATGGCGAAACAAGTGGTGTGGGCTGGTAGTCGTCCAGGAAAAATCCTTCGAGCTTGTCACGAGTCAACTTGGTCGCCAAACAAAAGTGATCCCCATCCCACCAGCCACGGGCTTCATGGTCAACCTGCTCAGCTACCAGCCGCAGGATGCCAAGCGCCTTAAGATAATGGGCCAGCGGTGTTGGGGCGCAACCGTCAAGCTGGTGGACGTGAATCATCGGTCAGCCTCCAGACCCAAGCGACGATGCCAGACAGCAGTCAGGGGGCGATAATCACCGTGATCATAGGCCCGTAAAGCTGCAAAGTAGTGGTTAGCTCCCTCTGGAACTGGGGAGGCAATCACCGACAGATCTAGCCGACACAGCAATTCAATGAGAAACAGGCGGGACACACGACCATTGAAGTCCTCGAATGGATGGATGTGTAGAAGTCGGCCCTCGGCAAAGGTGAGGGCAGCGATTGTCTTCTGCTCTCCAGGACTTTGTGTCAAGTCTGCTAGCCGTGCTTCCAGATCAGCGGCATAGCTATGCATCAGCATAGGAATCTCCCAGTACGGCGGTGGCTCATGGTTGCCCACGCGAACATCTTTACGACGCCAACATCCTGCAATCTCCGGGATCAAATCCACGCAAATGCAGTGGTGGAGTTGAAGAAGAAGGTCATGCAAGGAGAGGCCCGCAAACTCCCGGTCGTAAATCGAGAGCTCGGTGTTAGCAACTCGCTCTCCCAGCAACGGCACAAGATCCTGATATTTCAGGATGGCGCCACGGGTTTGGACGTAGCGGGTGGCTGATGCAGGCGGATGAGTCGTTCCCGAATTCGACGAGCGAGTCGTTTCCGAATCCATGCCTCGTCCACTGGCTCGCCCTCCATGGCCATCGAGTTGGCCGCATGACGGGGAATTGCCTCCAAGTGTTGGCGCCGTCGCTCTTCCAGCGGCAGGCTGCGCCAGTGCTCGATGGCCTTCGTCCAAGTGGTGGTCGGCATTGCCTTCCTCTCGTTCTTGTAGCAGTATATCCTCAATGGCTTGCCCGGAGGCACGTTGGTCAGCAGCCCGCAATAGAGCTTCCAACCACGCAAGGGTGAATGGCCCATGGCAAGCAAGCAGGTTGAGAACGCGCTCGGTCCAACTCCTGCCGGTGCGGAGGCTCAAACCTGTTTCTGAAGGGGAAAGGTCCAGTGCGGTGGCAGGCAGTGGATAAACCTCGCCATTGGCAGCAGCCAACAGTATTGACGGCAGCTCATCGCCTTGTCGAATGCCGCGGATACGCAGTTGGCGATCATCCGCTTCCTGATCAGCCCGGCTTGCATGCCATGTCATCCGTACCTTACCGTGATGAGCGCACACGAGATAGGCCAGCAGGTCAAAGCCATCTGCGTCAAGGTCGAGGATCTCTCTTTCAATCTCTGTGGGACGGGTTAAGCCTGTACTGTTGTTGAGGTTTTCCGTCACGTCATCCTTCCCCATAGCATTGAACAAGGCTTCCCACGGACCAAGCAGAGCGGGATGCTGTGGTTCATGCCGTTGAAGCACGCCGAACAAACCTAGCGTGCTAGCCAATTCGTGACGAAACCCGCGGCGCTGATCGTTGGCATTGATGCGGTATAGATCGCGGCTATTGCACGGCCAGGCACGATCTGGTGCCTTGGCAATGTCGTTCCCTTCAGGGCCAGCTTTGATTGAAGCCTGAAAGGCTGGATGGGCCTTACCAAGATCATGCCAGCGGCCAGCCAGATGCAGGAGGCTGGCCTTGGCGGGCACCACCTTGGCTGCAATGCGCTCAACTTCCCTACCAACTTGCAGGCCATGAGTAGCGACGGTCTGCCAACTGCCGATCACGCTCAGCGATTCGTCCCCTTCAGTTCCATCAGCATGATCTTCGGGTTGGAGTATGCGCACACGGCGCGTCTTGGGGCACCAGCCATCTCCCTTCCGCGTCCAGCAAGCTCGGTCCTCATAGCTTGCTGTTGTCTGTATCGCCACTGATTCTACTGGGGTATGGGAGGTGGGAGCCCACCCAGAATCGGAGCAATATCCTCCAGCATGGGAGTCGACTAACAGTGTTTGTCCAGGAATGATGTCGCGACGCTTGACCGTGCGCCATTCGCCCCTCAGCCAATCCCAAACCCAAGCGTGAATGCCATTCTTGAGGCTCTCTCCAGATGGGCAGAGCCACTTGCGAGCTTGTAAGAAGGGGATGCTGCACAGCTCATCTCGCGTCGGCTTCAGGCTTGCTGAAGGGCGGTTATCTTTGGCCACCTTAGACCAGAACATCTGTACATCCCGCTCTTCGCCAGAACGGATGAAGCGGCTGATGTCGATGTCCGCTCCTGACAAATCGGGTGAGGTGTCAAACAGCTCATCCAGTTCGTGGCGAAGCAGCAAGTGCCTGGGCTCATAGGGATAGAGGCGGGGAAGCAAGGCTTGGTGCTCCTCCTCAAACCGTTCCAAATGGGTTGGTCCCACATCCTGTAATGCGTCGCAGGCCTCACGGGCGGCACCCAGTTCAGCCACCGTGTAGGGGGCAGCTTTCCCGTCACTGTCATGCTGAAAGTCCGCAATGAGCACTTGAGCTGTGCCACCCCACCGGGCGCAGCGGCCAAACCGTTGCACCAGACTGGACCATGGCGCCAGTTCAGTAACGAGAAGGGAAGCGGAGATGTCCACGCCAGCTTCCACCACCTGCGTGGCAACGATGATGCGGTTTGTCCCTGGACCACAGGCCTCACGTTTGAGGAACGCTTCGCGCCAAGTCTGTCGTTCGGCGGGGCGGAATCGGCTGTGAATCAAACGAATGTCCGTACCGACTCGCTTCAGTTCTCGATCTCGCCTCAGCGCCTTCCAAGTCTCGACGGCCAACTTCACTGTGTTCAGCACCACTAGCGTTGGCCCATCCTTGCCACAACCGCGTTCCCGATGGCGTTGAGAGACCTCACGGGCGAGTGCATTTGCCTTGTGAAAGGTCTTTCTCTCCAAGAACTTGGCAACATCCCATAGGCGCCCCGTCCGATGTCCAGGTTCGATGCAGTGGGTATTCCGGTCAAGCTCTTCCACCAAACTGGTGGTCTCTGGGCTCTTCCCGAGCCAAGTGCGCTGCAACGTTGCACTCATCCACCATGTGGAACAGGGCCGTAGTGACTTTCCATCCGCTTGGTCCTCATCCCGAAACACTTGTAGCTGCCCTGATGTAGCAAGGCCCACGTCCATCAACTGCACCTCATCCATCACCCAGAGAGCATCATGGTTCAGCAGTCCAAACTCCATGGGCCAGCGGGCTCTTGGACTTGCGTAGCCGCGGTTCAAGGCGCGGGAGAGCAGCATGTCCTGGGTGCCGATCAGCACCGCGTTGCATTCTGGGTAGAGATGCCACCGTCCAGCATTGGCGCCACCCATGAGCAGGTGAACGCCCACCTTGCCATCATGTGTGCCCTTTTCTCCATCCCATAGGACACCCAAAGATTCCAAGGCTGATCGGACCTGCTCTTCTGTCTGTTCCACGAGTACGCGCATCGGCAGACACCAGATCAAACGGCGCGGCCAGCCATCGTTTTCCTGGGTGATGCGATGCCACACCCAAGCAGCCAGGACACCCAACGTCTTGCCAAAGCCAGTCGGGATGCGGATCAGGCGGTTTGCACATTTATCCTGGTCTGCAAGCTTCTGTTGCCAGCCATGGCAACTCCGTTCACCACTGAGATGTTTAAAGAAATCATCGAATTTTTCCATACTGGAGCCAGAGAATGTCATCTTTTATACTTCTACCGAAGAATATTCAATCTGCTGACTGCCAAACGACTCCATTGCCTTTTCATTGACCAATACCTCGGAGAAGAGACCGCTGCTGGCATAGGACAAGTGTACCCCCAAACGAGCTTGGGATCTCACAAGTGGTCTGAATCATACGGCATCGTGAGCTGGACTGAGAGCAAAGAGTCTCTGGATGAGCTCCCCTCAACTCCAGCTCCATCTCCCCCTATCAGCCACAAGCGGCAACGATCCGCTGGTCCCGGCGCGGATGGTGAACGAGTTTGTGTATTGCCCGCGCCTGGCCTACCTCATGTGGAGCCAGGCCGAGTGGGCGGAGACTGGGGACACGGTGGATGGGAGGCGTGTTCATGTCCGGGTTGACCGTCCCAACGCGCCCCTGCCTGATCCGGAAACACTGGATGAACAGGCGAGCAAGGTGGTGAGCCGTTCCCTGACGCTCTCCTCACAAACCCTCGGGGTTATTGCAAAAATTGACATTGCCGAGGCGGAGAATGGGGTGGTCACGCCCGTGGACTACAAGCGGGGCAAGCGGCCCCATGTGGCCCAAGGCGCCTACGAACCGGAGCGGGTTCAGGTCTGCCTCCAGGCACTGTTGCTGGAGGAGCATGGCTATCAGGTGGAAGAAGGCGCCATCTGGTATGCGGAGAGCCGCGAGCGGGTCCGGGTGGTGCTCAGTGGCGAATTGCGCATTGCTGCCCAGGAAGCAGTGAGTCGCCTACGCCTGACGGTTGCCTATGGCCAGATCCCGCCCCCGCTGAAGGATAGCCCCAAATGTCCCCGCTGTGCCCTGGTATCCATCTGCCTCCCTGACGAGATGAGTGCGCTCAGCGGATCAGACCTGGCGCCCCGCCCAATCGCGGTGGGCAAGGACGAAGCCATGCCATTGATTGTCCAGTCCCAGCGGGCGCGTATCCGCAAGGACGGGGAGACCCTCAAAATTGCTGACGAGGAGCAGGGAAACGTCACCGTGCGGCTCAATGAAGTGTCCGACGTGGCGCTGTTCGGCAACGTGTCCATCACCACGCCTGCCCTCACCACCCTCATGGAGCGGGACATCCCTGTGGCGTTCCATAGCCATGGGGGGTGGTTTCGCGGCATGGTCCAGGGGATGGGACACCGCAATGTGGAGGTGCGCACAGCCCAGTACCAACGCAGCTTTGATGTCAACCATTGCCTGAGCTTTGCTCGCCAACTGGTGGCCGCCAAGATCATCAATCAGCGCACCATTGTGCGGCGGAACTGGCGCGGTGATCGAGACCAGCGCAAAATTGTGCTGGACCGGCTCAGTGGGGCCCGCAGGTCCACAAAAGCCGCACCGTCAATCAGTGCGCTACTGGGTGTGGAAGGGGACGCAGCAGCCATCTATTTCCGGGCCTTTGCCCACTTGTTGGCGCCCCCTGGCCCCGAGAAGCCACCGAAAACAACAGAAGACTTGGCTCCATTCCGCTTTGAGACCCGTAACCGCCGCCCACCCACGGATCCGGTGAACGCCATGTTGTCCCTTGCCTATGCCATGCTCACCCGCCACTTGACGGTTGCCCTGGCCACCGTGGGGCTGGATCCCTATCGCGGCCTTTTCCATGCCTCCCGTTATGGCAAGCCTGCCTTGGCCCTGGACATCATGGAGCCCTTCCGCCCCATCATCGCTGATTCGGTGGTTTTGTCCGTAGTCAACACCGGTGAGGTTGCACCAGAGCACTTCGTGAACGCCCTCACGGGAACCTCTCTGACCAGCGCCGGACGCCGGCGTTTTGTGGGCGCCTTCGAGCGCCGTCTTTCCCAGGAGACTACTCATCCGCTGTTCGGGTATCGGCTGAGTATGCGCCGGCTCCTGCTGCTGCAAGCGCGGTTGTTATGTCGGCATCTCCTGGGGGAGTTGCCCAGCTATCCCCACTATCTTCCCCGATGAGTTGGCCCCACCATGAGCGACGAGCGCACCTACATCGTCACCTATGACATTGCTGACAACCGTCGCTGGCGGCGTGTTTTCAAGACCATGAACGGTTTTGGGGAGTGGCTTCAGCTTTCCGTGTTCCAGTGCCGTCTCTCCCAACGCCGTCGCGCTGAACTGGAGGCGCGCCTGCGGGAACTCATCAAAGTGGGTCAGGACCACGTGCTGGTGATCGATATCGGCCCAGCAGACAAAACCAGCATTGCCGTCATGAGTATCGGCAAAACCTATGCCGCCATTGAACGCCAAGCAATCGTCATATAGTGGCGGTATGGGTAGACTGTGCCTCCATGCCTAAATTTTTGTAAAGTAAGCATGTGTGCTTATCCTGCCGAGTCAAATCGAGTGGTGAAGCAGTGTGAGGCAATCGGGAGCCGCTCGAGACGACTGACTCTGATGATTCTGTGGGGGTTTTCGAGGCTTGACCGGGGCGCAACGGTGGCCAATGGGGAGCCCATGGCATGAGGAAAACAGGACCACTCGCAAACCGCCTTGAGCTTGCCCTCACCGTCAAGGTTCTGTATAGTGGGAGCGGGGTATCCGGGGCTTAAAGCCCCGGCCTCATCAATTCAGAAGAGCTCAGAAGAGCAAGGAGAAGCGCAGCTTGCGGGGTATCCGGGGCTTAAAGCCCCGGCCTCATCAATTCGATAAGTGCATTGCCTGTGAGGTGTGCGTCAGGGGCGGGGTATCCGGGGCTTTAAGCCCCGGCCTCATCCGCCTGCTCTGCTGGCTCTGGCTGCGCCGTCCCCGTCGGCGGGGTATCCGGGGCTTAAAGCCCCGGCCTCATCGCTCCACCCCAGCAGGAGGATGCACCCCGTCTGGGCTGGCGGGGTATCCGGGGCTTAAAGCCCCGGCCTCATCGAAGTGTGGGTAGAGCAGGGGGCTGGAAAAGGAGCAGGGCGGGGTATCCGGGGCTTTAAGCCCCGGCCTCATCTCAGCAGCCTCTATGACTGCATGGCTCGCGAGGAAACGGCGGGGTATCCGGGGCTTAAAGCCCCGGCCTCATCGGTGATGGAGCAGCGGGAATTGGTCATGGCTTGTCCCAGGCGGGGTATCCGGGGCTTTAAGCCCCGGCCTCATCTCCCTGCCGCCCGAGATCCTGGCCAACTGGCTGCAGGGGCGGGGTATCCGGGGCTTTAAGCCCCGGCCTCATTGCTCCTGAGGCCATGCGTCGTGTCTGCGACAAGGAGAGGCGGGGTATCCGGGGCTTTAAGCCCCGGCCTCATTGCTATCATACTCATCACCATGGACTTCAAGGGGCGAGGCGGGGTATCCGGGGCTTTAAGCCCTGGCCTCATTTACTTGGCATCAGTTGAGGTGGCGCTGTGGCTGATGAGGCGGGGTATCCGGGGCTTAAAGCCCCGGCCTCATTGAAGCCGCTAGGCGCCAGCCTTTCATGGCGAAGGTCAGTCCGCGTATCCGGGGCTTTAAGCCCCGGCCTCATTGGAGCTACTACGTCCGCCATAGTCATATCCAGTTGGACTTAAGTATCCGGGGCTTTAAGCCCCGGCCTCATTGAAGCCATGAGTGAGTCTGCGGCGATTCGTCATCCACATCCACGTATCCGGGGCTTTAAGCCCCGGCCTCATTGAAGCGTCAGCGCTCAATGTCGGTGGATCCTGGAAATCCACAGTATCCGGGGCTTTAAGCCCCGGCCTCATTGAAGCACGATGGGCTTGGTGGTGGCTGTGGCTGGCATGGTGGTATCCGGGGCTTTAAGCCCCGGCCTCATTGAAGCACGGTGGTGGTAGCGCGTTTGGTGGTAGCGCGTTTGGGTATCCGGGGCTTTAAGCCCCGGCCTCATTGAAGCTAAGTCTTACGCAGTCGGTCTATCTCGCGCATATAAGGTATCCGGGGCTTTAAGCCCCGGCCTCATTGAAGCCTCGATACGTTGTGCGTCTGCGGTCTGAGGCTTGGTGGGTATCCGGGGCTTTAAGCCCCGGCCTCATTGAAGCTCCAAAGTCCCCATCACGGCTGGGGTTTGCCGTCCCCGAGGTATCCGGGGCTTTAAGCCCCGGCCTCATTGAAGCTAATGCAGATGCGTAGGCGATTCGGCTACCGTGCCAGGGGTATCCGGGGCTTAAAGCCCCGGCCTCATTGAAGCATCTGGGAGGCCATCGACAATGCCGAGAAGCGCCGGGGTATCCGGGGCTTTAAGCCCCGGCCTCATTGAAGCCTGAGCAGTCCCGACGGACAGGCGATCAGTACGCGCTCCGTATCCGGGGCTTAAAGCCCCGGCCTCATTGAAGCCCATGCCCTGCGAATCTTTTCTCCCCAACGACTGAGGTATCCGGGGCTTAAAGCCCCGGCCTCATTGAAGCGCCGGTGTCGGGACCGCCACCGAAGTGACGGCAAAACAGTATCCGGGGCTTTAAGCCCCGGCCTCATTGAAGCTCCAAAATCCCACTCGCAGTGTGGGTGAACTGTCCCCTGTATCCGGGGCTTTAAGCCCCGGCCTCTTTACCCTGGTTGGCCTCCCATCAATTTCTTTCTGGAGCCGTTCTCTGGTATGGCCATGCCGTGCCCAAGGGACAAGATAATGGGGTGCGGATGGGTAGGAGGAGCAGGTCCTGATGCAGTTTATTGACCTGGTGCAGATTGCCGTGCAGGCCGGCCATGGTGGAGATGGAGTGGTGGCTTTCCGTCGGGAAAAATTTGTGCCGGCGGGTGGTCCGGCCGGTGGGGATGGGGGCCGCGGTGGAGACGTGATTCTGGAGGCCGCCGCCAACTTGCAAACCCTGCTGGATTTCAAGTACAAGCGCTGTTTTACGGCTGGTGATGGTCGACGGGGTGGTCCTAAAAATTGCACCGGGGCCAGTGCCCTTCCCCTGCTGGTGAAGGTGCCTTGCGGCACGGAGGTGCATGACCTGGCGGATAACGCCTGGCTGGGGGACCTGACCAAGCCGGGGCAGCAACTCCATGTCGCCGTGGGGGGAAAGGGGGGCTTTGGCAATACCCATTACCTGAGTAACCGCAACCGGGCCCCGGAACAATGCACCACCGGCCATCCAGGCCAGCAGCGGCAGTTGCGGTTGGAACTCAAACTCCTGGCGGAAGTGGGGTTGGTGGGTTGTCCCAATGCAGGCAAGAGCACCCTGATCCGCGCCCTCTCCGCCGCACGCCCCAAGGTGGCGGACTACCCGTTCACCACATTGATTCCCAATCTGGGGGTGGTGCGGCGGCCCACGGGAGATGGCACGGTGTTTGCCGATATTCCCGGTCTGATCCAGGGGGCCGCCATGGGGGCCGGCCTGGGGCATGATTTCTTGCGCCACATCCAGCGGACCCGCCTTCTGGTTCACCTGGTGGATGCCACGGCAGAAGATCCCTCCAGGGATGGGGACGTGCTGCTGGGGGAGTTGGCAGCCTATGACCCCACCCTGCTGGATCGTCCCCGTTTGCTGGCCCTGAACAAGAGTGATGCGGTGGAAACCGGCACGCTGGAGCACCTGGCCGCCACCCTCACCCAGCGCTTCCAACAGCCTTGCCATCAGATCTCCGCCGTCACGGGCCAGGGCCTGGAGCAACTCAAGCAACACATCTGGGACCGCCTGGCCGCCTGCTCCTGAGATCAGCCCGGTGGGGATTGGCCCTTGAGCTGCAAAGCAGCTGCCCAAGGACGAAAGAGGGGAAAGAGTGACGGTGCAGCAACAGCCAGCAGGGGATACCCCACTGTTGCCAATTGGGCGCCTGGCCTAGCAGGAAAAGGATGGCCCGCCAGCGGTTCAATGGGACAGTCCAGCTCCTCCAGCACCAGCCAAGCGGCCGCCAGATCCCAAATCTTGGGAGAGGCCTCCAGGGCGCCGAGGCTTTGCCCCAAAGCCACGCCGGCCATGTTGGTGCTGGCCACACCGAACATGCGCAGCTTGCAGGGGAACCGATGGTCCGCCCGGCGCTGCAAGACCACCATGCTGCGGGTGCAGAGGCTAGCGCAGGCATTGGGGGTGACCACATCCGTTGGCGACTGCAGGGGACGGCCATTGCGCTCAACGCCTTCTCCCCGCACCACAATGATTCGCTGGCCCAGCGGGGGGATCTCCAGCCATCCCATCATGGGGCGGCCCCGATGCAGCAAGGCCAGGGAGATGGTCCAGTGGGGGATGCCATAGGTGAAGTTTGTGGTTCCATCCAAGGGATCCAGGATCCAGGCCCACTCCTGCAGCGGCACCCGTGTGCTGCCCTCTTCGCTCAGGACCCCCGTGCCGGGGAAACGGTCCTGCAACCACTGGCTGATGGTGTGGTCACTCCAGCGGTCACAGGTGGTGATCAGGGAGCCATCGGCTTTTCTCTCGGCCCCGATCTGGCCAAAATCCTCCATCTGCCGTGCGGCCACATGGTCCAGAAGAGGGCCCAGTTGCTCTTGCCAGGCGGCGATGGTTCTCTGCATGGGGAAAACTCAGTCCAGTTCCAGAGCCAGTACTTTGGTCAGGGCCCCAGCCGTGTCCCCACGGAATTGATGCACCCGCACAGCCCCCAGGGACCATGTGGCTGCAGCCATGAGGAGGACTTCAATGAACAGCACAAAGCCATAGGGGGGGAAGGCCGAGGGAAGCCAGTTTGCCCCCAGTCCAGCGGGAATCAAGGCATGACCAAGGTCCAGCAGCCCCCCCCCCATGAGTTTGCCCAAGGCCCGGGATAGGGCCTGGGCCAAGGCCCAAGCCCCAACAAACGTGCCGGCTGCTTCTGGTAGCGTCAAATCCAACATGAGGGAGAGGGTGGCATTGGTGGCAATGCCCGCAGCAAGACCAAACAACACCATCACCACCTGCAACACCATCACCTCACCAGTACACCCTGCCAGAAACAGCAATGCCAGGGAGAGGGTGGTCAGTTGGCAGCCCAGGCGGGAACTGGCCATCTTCCCCAGCCTGGGGGTGATCAGAAATCCTGCCAGGAGCAAGCCCAGCAGGGTGCCGGTTCCCCAGAGGGCGTTAAGGATGGTGCTTTGGGAAATGGGCAGACCAAAGACATCCGCCCCATAGCTCTCCAGGATGGGGTCCTGGAGGAACACCCCCAGGGCAAAAAGCACCAGAAAGCCAAAGAACACAAAGGTCTGGCGGCTGGAGGTGAGCAGGGCCCAGGTGCGGGAGAGGGGCATCGCCTCTTCAGGGTTCCGGTTACCGCCCCGGGAGCCACCCCGGGGCTCCATCCCCCAGCAGGCCACAATGGTCAAGGCCATCACCACAACAGCCAACTGGATCATGAAGCGTTGCAACGCAGGTTGCAACACCGTTGGATCCGTCACCCCATCGACACGTCCGAGGGCTATGGAAATGCAAATGGCCCCAACGACGATGCCAACGGTCAACATGCACCAGATGATTCCCACGGCGCGGGGTCGCTCCTGCTCAGTGGTGCGGTCAATGACCAGAGCCAGATAGGGTGTGGTGGCCATGGCCACAGCCAGGCCAAACAAGGCAAACAGTCCACAGAGGGCCGCGGCGCCACCCCAGAAGGCACGGCTGTTGTCCGTTGCGATGGCATCTCCCACAAAGAAAATCAGCGGAATGGAGAGCACCGCAATGAGGCAATAGAAGATGGAGCCGGTCACCACATAGGGAACCCGATAACGCCCTTGAAATGGCTGTGCATCGGAGAGTTGACCAAACAGCACCCGGCTTGGGGCCACCAACTGCTCAAAGGCCAGGGCGCCGCCCACCAGCAAGCCAGGGAAAGCCAGTTCGGTGAGCATGATGCGGTTCAACAGACCCGCAAAGACCACCGCCATGGCACCCAGGCATCCCTGGAACAAGCCAAGCCGCAGCACCTGGAACAGGGACAGGCCCGGTGGACTGGCCAGGGAATGATGAGACTGGCTGCTCCTGTTGCCGCCTCGGGGAGGTGAAGGCGCCACGGTTCTGCGACCTCGGGGGTGAAGGGGTGTTCTGGAGGCAGGCTAGGGCTGGGTCGGCAGACCTGTATAACGGTGCAACTGCGCCAGGCTCAGGTTGTAGTCCAGGACAGCCTGAGCGTAATCAGCGGAAGCACGGGTCAGGTCGCTCTGCCGATCAATCACCTCTTGCTGGGTGCTGACGCCAGCCCCATAGCGGGCAGTGGCGAGATTCAGGATCTCTTCCTGGGTCGTCACCTGTTGGGACCGCAACTCCACCGTCTCTTCCTGGGCCTGAAGGGTGTGGAATGCTGTCTCCACCTGCTGCTGAAAGGTATTGTGGGCATCCGCCAAGAGGTATGCTTGCCGCTGGGCCTCCAATGCCCAACGGCGGGCAGTGGCCTGGGCAGACCCTCCATCATTGAGCTGCACCGTAAAGCGCATGCCCATGGTGGTGGAGATCCGTCCCCGGAGCTGGCTTTCCAGGGGCACGCCGTCGGAGAGGGCATTGCCGGACGCCTGATCCCAGGACCCCATCACAAAGAGAGAGAGGGTGGGCTGAAGGGCAGCCAGGGCCTCCTTGGCCCGCTCTTCCCCCTCTTGGATGGCGGAAAGAAATTGTTGTAACTCTTCGCGGGTCGCGAAAGCAGCCGCCAGGCTCTCCCCCAGGGTTGCGTTCCAGCGTCCCTGCCGGGTATTGGCATCCCGGGCAGTGGGGGTCACCCCTTGGGGCAAATTCAGCACCCTGGCCAAGCGACGGCGGGCAATGGTCTGCTGGGCCTTGGCGTTGGCAAGCAAGGCTTCATCGTCCCGCAACTGGGCTTGGGCCTGAAGAACATCCAGGCGGGCAGCCACCCCGGCCCCATGGCGAGCACGGCTAATTTTCAACGTGGCCTGCGTCGCCTGCATTGCTGCTGAGCGCAGTTCAACTTCCGCATCTGCCCGTTGAAGTTGATAATAGGCCTCTGCCACTTGCAGCTTCACATCACGCTGCAGGAGTTGGCGTTCCAGCTTCACCTGGTCAAGTGCATGGCGCTCCGCCGCAATGCGGGCCTCCCGCTGGGGATCCCTCCATAACCAGGACGCCTCCACATTGATATTCGTTTCCAGCTCGCCACGGGGATAGAGGTCGTCCGGATTGTATTGGACTTCCAGATCCAATGCCGGCAACCCGGAGGATGATCCCAGGGTGACCTGGGGTTTCCAAGTGCTTAAGGAAGCCTGCAACTGGGCCTCCCGCGATTCCACCGCAAGACCCGCAGCCTGTAGGGTAGGGTGATTGGCCTGCCCCAGTTGCTGGGCCTCCTGCAAGGACAAGGGCCACAGCCGTTGATCGTCCATGTCATCGGGGAATCGTGGTCCAGGCAAGGGCAGCGGCGCAGCCAGATCCGCCAAAGACGGGGGTAAGGTTCCATTGGTCCTGGTCTCCGCCGCCACCGCCAGCGGTAGTGCACCAGCCAACAAGGTGCTCACAAGGAAACGAGACACGCACTGACAAGACTGAGACACGTGTCAAAAGCCAGAGGAATGGCATCAGCCTAGGGAGCGACAGCCCCAGTTGATGCTGACGGATGGCGATGACCACGGGGGATTGGCCCACCAGACCTGGGGTTCTCATCCCCCTGCCGGGGATCTCTCGGGCGGGTCCAGGGGCCAAGTGAGACGGTCTAACGTTGGAACACCAGTCATCCGGTGAACCCGGGCCGCCAATGTTCCGATCATTGATGCTGATGATCTTGATCGTCGGCCTGGGCTTGGGTATTCAGCGGGGCTGGATCATGGTGGATTGGCCCTTCATGCAGGCTGATCTCAAGTCCCTATGGGAACAGTTTGACCAGCGCTCCCAGGACCACCGCAACCAGTAGGACTCCAGATATAAGCCTTCCCCTGGCGTTTAACCTGCCAATAGGCCATCCGCCCGCTGATGAACCGGGTTGAAATTGTGTCCTCTTTTCTCTTCCGCAAGGGCGGCCACAAGGCCTTCCCGATAGGTGGGATAACGAAGCCGGTAGCCCCAGGAGAGGAGCCTCCGGTTGCTGACACGGCGGTTTTCCAGCCAGAAACTTTGGGCCATGGGTCCCATGGTGGCCTTCGCGTACTGATAGCGCTCGTAGGGGGGCAATTTGCAGTCCAGCAGATGGGCGGCCCAGCCCAGAAGTTCACTGCTGGGGCAGGGGAGGGTGTCGGAGACATTAACCACCGTGTCATGGTATCCGTGGCGTTGACACCAGAGCACAGCCCCCACCACATCGTCCACATGAACCCTGGAAAACACCTGACCCGGTTTATGGATCAGGCGGGCTTTCCCTTGGGAGAGTCGGGAAAAATGACTACGGCCAGGCCCGTAGATTCCTGGTAGACGGAAGATCAGAGGCGCTAGTCCAGAGGCCCTCCACGCCGCCTCACACCTGATACGGCGACGGCTTCGGGGATTGGGGGAGCATGGCAGCAGCGATTCATCCGCCCAGTCCCCTTGTTGGTCCCCATAGATCCCACTGGTGGAGAGATAGCCCACCCATGGGGGCGCCTCCTGTCGCAGGGCGGCCCCCAGCCGATCCAGCACAGGGTCAACACCGGCTTCCCCAGGGGGAATTGTTGAGAGCACCGCCGTAAAAGGGCCCAGGGCACTGAGGTCAGGGTCAATCCCCTGCCCACTATCAAAGACAGCCACCTGCAGTTGGGGCTTCACTCCAAGGGGAGAAGTCTTGGGGAGAACTGTTGCCGCCGGTTGATGGATGATGCGCCAATCGGTACCTGCACGGTGGGTGACCACAACCCCATGGCCCATCTCCAGGAGCTGATCCACCAGGCGCATGCCGCAGTAGCCTCCCCCCAAGACCAGCCAGCGCTGTGGCCCACCCTGAGCAAATTCGGATGCGGGAACGCCCCGGTTGCTGCTGTTCATGTGGCTCACCATTGCCCCATTGTCATTCCTTCCTCAAGGACATCAAAAACGTCCTGCCTCATCCTTTCAATGACCAACCACCTGCTTCCTACAGATTTCCTCCACACTGAAACGGAAGTCCTCTTCATCATCGGGGGTGGAGGTGAGGGTGGCCATGGTCTGCTCCAAATCAAAAAGCGTCTGGCAGGCTTCCAGTTCCTTGCCGTAATGTTGCCAGACAATGAAGCGATCCACATGGGCCCGCAGGGACTCGGGATGGCTGGCCACGATATGGTCACAGAGGGCCATGTGCTCAGAAGGATCAAGGAACTCCTGATCAAATCGAGCCAGGCAGCCACTGGCCGGGGGCTTGGTCTGGGGAAGCTCCCCGCCGGAAGCGCAGGCGCCGAGAAGGGCCAGCAGGCCCACCAGGGGGAGAGAAACATGACAATGCCTTGTCATTGTTGCCATGGCCAATCCCGGCCCATCCTATGGACCACCACCGGCTGAGCCCCCCTGGCCCATGGTCAATAACCGCACAAGCAGGGGCATCACCACCAGCACCGCCACCAGGCGCACCGTATGCAGGACCGCCACCGTGGCCCCAATCCCCAGTTCTTCACCAGCCAGGCTCATGCCGGTGAGGCCCCCTGGCGCTGCACCCAAAAGCCCGACGGTCAGCTTAATCCCCAAGAGCCGACTGCTCCACCAGCCCACCAGGATCCCTGCCGCCAGAAGGGCCAGGGTGATGAGAAGGGCAGGGCGCCAGAGATGGCGCATCTCGTGCAGCGTAGTGGCTGTCAAGCCCGAACCAATCACGGTGCCAACGGCGATCTCCAGCATGGTTCGTGTTCCCGTGGGCCAGTGGATGGGGGGGTGATCGGGAATCAGCCTCACCAGGGCTGCCCCCAGTAAGGCACCCACAAGAGGGGCGGCAGGAATTCGCGTGCCGAGGGCCAGAAGCCCCAGGCCCAGTCCTGCTAGGATCGTCAGAGCTCCGGGCAGATGCTTGAGGCTGTCCATCCAATTTCCATCCCTGCTTGCATTCTGTTGAGAAGCCGTCATCCTTGAGGGGCGACGCCAATGGCCGCAGATGGGAGGACAAGGTGTCAGAATGAGAAGAAAGTGAAGTCATGGAAACGCTCTCTGCCCCTGCTTCGACCATCGCCTTCTCTGAACAGGACCACCAACTGGAAAAGCTGGAGTTTGCACTGGCCCTTGCCCTGTCCCAGGGTTGCCATGACAAGGCCCATCACCTTCGCTCCTGCATTGAAGCCCTGGGAGACCATGGCGAGGAGCCTGGAACCTGAGTTCCCTGAGTTCAGTTGCACTGCTGTCCACAGCATTCTCATCCACCCATGCGCACGCTTCCTGCCCCGGGCGATAAGGCCAAATTGCTGGATAAGGCCCGTCAGTTCTTTGATCAGGCGGAGTTGAGGGCAGGAGAAGGGGATCTGAAACAGGCAGCCGAGTTGATTGTTCGTGGTCTCCACTGTGAACACCGCGCCGCACGGCTGGGTCCCCAGGTTCTTCGACTGATCAAGTCTTCATGAACCATGGCCGTGCCAGCAATCCACCGGCAACCGGGGGACTCCGATTGCCATCCACGCTGAGGCTTGTGGCCCTGCTTTGGATTATCCATATCCTGCGGCTTATCCTGTCCTTTCTGGGTCTCCTCCCCGGCCGGACTGCGATTCAACTCTTCGGCGTCCACCCCGGCAGCGGGGTGACAGACCTCTGGACCATTTTCACCTCCCCCCTGATCCATGGGGACTGGCAGCATTTGTTCGGGAATAGCGTCTCTTTGCTGATTTTGGGTAGCCTGGTGGGCCTGAAGGGTCGGTGGCAACTGCTGCAGGTGTCCATCATCAGCACCGTGGTGTCGGGCCTGGGGATTTGGCTGATTGCCCCCCGCAACACGGTGCATGTGGGGGCCAGCGGCATTGTCTTCGGCTACTTGGGGGCCCTGCTCTTCATGGGCTGGTTTGAGCGGCGCCCCCTTAGCGTGCTTCTCTCCATTGCCAGCCTGGTGTTCTTCGGTGAGATGATCATGGGGCTGTTTCCTGGAGCGCCAGGGGTGTCCTGGCAAGGCCATCTGTTCGGGTTTATTGGCGGTGTGTGGGCGGCTCGGCTGGCGACCGGGCGACCGGGGCCGAAGACGGATCAGTAGAAAACCTCAAATGGGATCGGCTGGTTGTGGGTCCTGTGGGCAGGGCCGCTGGTTTACATTGGCGCCTATGGCCCAGCACTGAAGTTGAGATTCTGATTGACACTGGCCCCATCCGTCCCTTGGCCGGGATTGATCCTGCGAAAGATCCCGTTCCCGATGCCACCATCATCTATGCCCCCATCTCCACGAAGAATCGGAAGAGGAAACAAGATCCACAGATGCATCAAACTTGCAAAGGGAACCAATGGTTTTTGCCATGAAGATACACATTGGGGTGGACAAAGACTCTGCTTGATCCAGTCTGCAGCTACCACGGCGGCCCATGTCAGTGATGTGGTGGTGGCAGCAGAGCTCTTGCATGGGGAAGAAGAGAGGATGGTCTATGGAGATGTGGGCTACCAAGGCCTGGAGAAGCGAGAGGAGATGGCAGACGAGAGGTGGACTGTCCGCCTGGGAAGCACCGCCATTGCCTGAAGATGCAGAAGGGACAGTACACAGTGGGTGGAGCGGGCCAAGGCTCATGTCAGAGCCAAAGTGGAACACCCACTCCCTGTGCTCAAGCAACAGTTTGGATTCCAGAAAACCAGGCTCCGGGGTCTGTCGAAAACCACGGCAAGATGATAGGGCTAGCCACCCTGACCAACTTAAGGAACCTCTGAACAAGCTTCCTTGGGGGCCTGATGAGCTTTTGGGAAGCCCGGTAGAGGCAGAGAAAGCAGGAGCCTGATGGCCCATGACTCCCACCTGTTCAGAGATGCCTTAAGGAAAGTCTGGAGAACCCCTTTCCGGCTCGGTCCTGGCTTTTCAAGAGCCTTGCTGTAAGAGAGGAGTGACAGTCTTCTGTGAAAGCACTTTGAAGTTTTCCAGTGTGTCCTTAATTCTTGGGGAGGGAGAAGTTATTAGCAATGGCACTATGGGAGCAGTGTATCAATCCACTGCCCTGGGGCTTCCATCAAGCCCAATAGAGGCCATCCCAAGGACAAAATATAGTGTTTTGACCCTCAAAGCGCTCCTTTAGAGGGAAAATAGAGTAGTTGCCCTTATCACCCTCCTGGTTCACACGGTTCTCCAGTGCTTCCTTGAGGTGTGACGGCTGCAAGGCTATTCTTGCACGCCGCCAGGAAACACGCTGGCAGACTTTGGATTCGCCCCATCAAGGGGCTTCCCCTGGTGGTGGCAGGTTCTTAACTGGGTTGTGCCATGCTGGCGGTGGTGCCTGACAGGCTGCTGCGTCTTGTTTGTCAGGGTTCTGGGGTGAGCATCTGGTGAGCAAAAATGGCCCCCGGATTTCGCTTTCCCTCTGTCTGCCATGGCCGGGGTGGCAAGGTCAGGCGTCAGTGGCTATCCATCGGTTTACTTTCTTTTGTTCACTGGGTCTACGGCGGGTTTCTGCCACCCTTCCGGCCTGTGTGAGTTGGTTCTTGACGTGCTTTTCCCTCTGCTTGCCGTCCTGCATCCGTCCGCACCACTGCCGCCGGATTCGGCAGACCTTCACGCTTGACCTTCTGGGGCGTAGGGTGATGGCAGCGTGAAAGCCGCCGAGGGATCCATCAAGCCACAAAAGCGCTGTGGTCAGGCTGCTGACCTCTTTCTTCCACAGGCCACCAGGTGCAGTGCCAGACTTGGGATGCATGGTCAGAGAGACTGTGAACCTGCTTTTCTTGACCCTGTGCAGCGTTTGGTTAGGCCGTGGCCTATGTGGTGCAGGAAGACGATTCCGTTGGTGCTCCCTTCCCCGCCTTGACTCCGGTGGGGAGTGGTCAAGTCAGACATTGGGAGACCTCGGTTCAAAAAGGATCTCCAGGGCTTTACCGTGAAAGACCACCTGAATCAGACGGCATGGGTCTTGCGCTCTCCACCCGGATCATCTGCTTCCTCCTGCTCTCTGGCGCCTTGCTTCTGGGGGCCTTGGGGGTTGTACTGCTGCCCAATGTGGTCTATTCCGCCTTCCTTTTGGGTGGTGTGCTGCTCTCCATGGCGGGGCTCTACCTGCTGCTGAATGCCAGCTTTGTGGCCGCTGCCCAGGTTCTGGTCTATGTGGGCGCCGTCAATGTGTTGATCCTGTTTGCCATCATGCTGGTCAATAAACGGGAGCCCCTGCGACCAATGCGGGTGTTGCTGCTGCGTCGCCTCCTCTCCGTAGGGGTCTGTCTGGGACTGTTGGCGCTCCTTGTCCAGGTGGCCTTGACCACCCCCTGGGCCTTGCCTGGGCCTGCTTCCATCGGGGAAGCTGCCCTCACCCGCATTGGTGAGCACTTCTTCACGGATTACCTGCTTCCCTTTGAGGTGGCCTCGGTGTTGTTGTTGATGGCCATGATTGGCGCCATCGTCCTGGCCCGCCGTGACGTGTTGGCCCGTGATGTGGTCACGGGTGAGCCCGCAGATCAAGCCTTGCTGGAGCGACAGCGCACCCCCCTGCTCCCCAGCCAGGACGGCTCCTCCCCATCTGTACCCTCCCCATGATGCCCATCACTGACATCCCCCTTCAGGCCTACCTGGTGGTTGCCGCTATCCTCTTCTGCATCGGTGTCTGGGGTTTGATCAACAGCCGCAATGCAGTGCGGGTGCTGATGAGCATTGAACTCATGCTCAATGCCGTGAACCTGAACATGATGGCCTTCTCCAGTTATCTGGATGGGGCCCAGGTGCGGGGGCAAGTATTTGCCGTGTTTGTCATCACCGTGGCTGCTGCCGAGGCTGCGGTTGGGCTGGCCATTCTGCTGTCTCTCTACCGCAACCGCGACACTGTGGACATGGAGCAGTTCAACCTGTTGCGGTGGTAGCAGTTGCCTTCCCTTGCCAGTTAACCTGGTCTTGAGCCTGATCAAGCAACAATGACAGCAGCAGAGGCCACTTTGGATATTGGGTCCATTGGTGCAGCCACTGGAGTGTTAAGCAGGGTGGCGGAGTTGGAGCGGGCTGTTCGGAAAGCTGCCGTCCTCAAAAGGGTGAGCAGGGTTCTGAAGCTTGTTCCACTGGTCCTCCTCTTGATACTTGTCAACGTTCTCGACGTTTGGTTGCTCTTGCTTATGGGGACTGCCCACTGGAAAACCCAGCGACTCACCTCGTACATGAACCAGGCAGGGTTTGACGGTGATGAGGGGCTGGCTGAGTTGAAGGGGATTGCCAGGCGCTGCGGGGATCTGGTGCAGCGTCTTGATGGCTCCTATGGGAAGCGCCGTCGCCTGGGACGACGCTGGGGGCTGCTACTGCCACTGAACGGCCTGGTTCTGCATCAACTGGAAAACCTGACTTGCGAGGTGGAAGACATCGGCGAGACCGCTGCCCTGTCCGCCAGCCGTGATCTCAGGGCTGGCATCATGGAGCAGTTGTCTGCCCACGGCATCGTCTCAGCCGGCGATCTGTAGTGTCCGTGGTAGCAGGGAGATGTCTGAAGCACTCTAGCGGGTTTGAAAACAATCTCCAATCCTTTGCCAACAGGAAAGATCCGGGGTTAACTGAGCGTGTTCACAAAGAGCTGACATCACGACTGGAACAGGGTTCTCCAGGCAATGATCACCGCCTGAGCG
Source organism: Prochlorococcaceae cyanobacterium jk18x1bzbins.87 (assembly GCA_022826535.1). GTDB lineage: Bacteria > Cyanobacteriota > Cyanobacteriia > PCC-6307 > Cyanobiaceae > Synechococcus_B. The sequence goes on along the minus strand of JAJDUS010000044.1, from coordinate 1,845 downwards.
GATTTCAAAACCTTCCCGTCTTCAAAATGCGGGTTCCGGCCCAGGGGCGTGGCAAGAGTGGCGGAGCCCGTGTCGTCTACTACTGTGACCAGGAAAGTCTCCTTCCGCTCTTGATTTACGTTAAGTCCAAGAAGGCCGACATGAGCCCAGCAGACCGCAAGCAAATTAAGGACGCCCTCCAGGATGCTGGCCTCTGGCCAAAATGAACCACCATGGCCGGCGCCAAGGAGTCCCTCTGGACAAGGTCAGGGGCCTCTCCCGTGCTGGGCAATCCTCTGGCATGGATCAACCGTTGTCCTTCCCTCTGGCTTGAAGTGTTGTGAAGCTGACTTCTGTCTGGCTGATCTGCCGCAACGGGACGCCCCTGTCAGATCGTTGGGGCCACCTCTGCGCTGAACAGCTCAGCGGGCTTGGCGTCGCCTGCAAAATTGCCCGCAGTGGACTCAACTGCAACCCCTTCCCGGACTTGCTGGCCACGGGGCTGCCGGATTTGGCGGTGGTGCTGGGGGGGGACGGCACCGTGCTCAGTGCGGCCCGTCACTTGGCCTCCTATGGGGTCCCGCTGCTGGCCTTCAACGTGGGTGGCCATCTGGGCTTTCTCACCCATACCCCCAGCCTGCTCCACCAAGGGTCGGGGAACGGAAAAGACAGCGTCTGGCAGCGCATCCGCGATGATCGCTATGCCATCACTAGGCCCATGCTGCTGGAGGCGGCTGTGGATTACGGGGACGGGAAACTGGACTATGGCCCGGTTGGAGACCTCCATCTGGCCCTCAATGATTTCTACCTTCGCCCTGGCCTGGATGATCGCTCCCCCACCTGTCGTCTGGAGTTGGCGGTGGATGGGGAGGTGGTGGACCAGGTTCAAGGGGACGGACTGATTGTGAGCACCCCCACCGGCTCCACGGGGTACACCTTGGCTTCCGGTGGACCCATCGTCCACCCTGGCATTGACGCCATTGTGGTGAGCCCCATCTGCCCCATGAGTCTTTCCAGCCGCGCCGTGGTGCTGCCCCCCCGGGCCCGCCTGACCATCTGGCCCTTAGGGGAAACCAGCCGTGTGGTGAAGCTGTGGAAGGACGGGGCCTACGCCGCCACCCTCCATCCCCGGCAGAAGTGCATTCTGCAACGGGCCCGCCGCCATGCCCAAATGCTGATGTTGGAGCAGCAGCCTTCCTATTTCAAGACCCTGCGCCGCAAGCTCAACTGGGCCGGCAGTGTCGGTGGCTCCCCACCGTCGCCCCCTTCAGGTTCAAGCGGCCCCACCCCTTGACCGCCTAGGGTCAGGACTCATAAAATATGAGGAATGGCCCTCTCAACAGAGAGGGAGCCCCAAGAGAGCACCAGGAGGAGTGGGTGATGGCCCAGTTGTTGGGGCTCAGCACGGAGCAGGTTGATGGCATCCGCCCTTTGTTTCCCAAGGAACGGGGTGGGAAGCGGGTGGAGGACAGGAAGGTGTTGAGCGGCATCATCCCTGTCATTCAGAAGGGGCGGCGCTGGGTGGATGCCCCTGCTGCCGATGGCCCCCACAAAACCTTCTACAACCGTTGCCGCCGCTGGTGAGACAAGGGTGTGTTTGATCTGATCTTTTCTGAGTTGTCAGCATCCGACTCCGCAGAGCCGCCTGATGCCCCAGAGCCAGCGGCCCTGATGATTGACGCCACTGGCATCAAAGCCCATCGCACGGCGTGCAGCCTCAACAAAGGGGGGGTGCCCCCCGCCTGATTGGTGGCACCAAGGGGGGCATGACCAGCAAGCTCCATGTGATCTGTGACAGCAAAGGTGGTCGCCTGCGACTCCACCTGAGTGACGGGCAACGCAGTGATTTCACCGGTGCCGACTGTG
>JAJDUS010000051.1 GCA_022826535.1 Prochlorococcaceae cyanobacterium jk18x1bzbins.87 | reverse complement strand
CACGGCTTAGAGCAGTTGTCAAGCACTTGGTTGAATTGATTGCTTTTGATTCAAATAATAAGGCGTTTGTCTTCTTACAGCAAGTAAATATCAAAATCGTCTCAGACTTGAGACGTACTTGCTGTGAGGGGATAAACGCCTTCGATAAAATTAGGGGAGTCCTGTTTTTCCAGGATTGGCGGCTTGACCCAATCCTTCAGTTCCCATGCTCCTTGCTCGTTGTTGCCGTGATTGTCCCATTCTTGGGCGCTGTGGTGGAGGACCAGACGGGCGCATCAGCACAGGTAGAGCAAGACGGTGACCAGGCTCAAGGCGTGGCCGCCGTGAAATGGCTCAGGCCCACCACAGCGCTGGCGGTGGAGTCCTCCTGGCCTTGGCTTAGGCGAATCGTCACCACTCCTGTGGCATGCTCCTTGCAGATGGATAGGGGAAGGGCAAAGGAATTGCCCACCTCCACACCCCCAGCCACGGGGCACTGGTGCCACGGTGTTGCCGGAGGCTGGAGCCCATCAATGAGCACCCTGTTTTGAAAAGACTTCTGGCTCCAAACACCCGATTTGGTGAAGGCTGGCCCACATCGCATCAGCACACGGCTGGCCCAGATATTGGAGGGGGGAGAACCAATGGCGTAGGTGATCGTCCCGGCCTTGGTAACAATTGCCAATACTGGCTGCCGCTTGCTCATGGAGCAGCGGTGCTGGGCCTGGTGTGGATTCAGCAATACATCGTCCCCCTGGATCAGGTCGTGGCGGATCAGATCCAGGGCCCGCTCCCGCTCTTGCCGTTGCCGCCAACCATCCACCATGCGGCCCACCAATTGCCCATCCGTTAGCAGGGCATTGAAGCAAACCATGGCCAACCCGGAAGCCAGCAGCAACACAATGAGCAACTCCAGCAAGGTGAAGCCGCGGGCGCCGCCAGGATGAACGCCCTGTCGTCTGGGGTGTGGTCGCAGGGCCAGGGGCTTAATTGTTCTTCTCATGTTTGATGCACTTCCTGCTGTCGTTGTCGTAAATGCCTGTACGGAGGGTGCCCAGCGGCAGGGCCATCACAAAGCAGCGTTCCATGGTCAGGTCCTTGTGACCCACCACCACGGTTCCAGCGGCCCCACTGAGCAGTCCCGTGGGGCCAATCTCCACATCTCCCGTCATGTTGCTTGTGATGCGGAGGCCTGGCGCATTCGCAGTGATGTCGTTGATGCCGGAGCAGGTGGGTGAAGAACTGCTGAGGGGCTCTGCCCAACCAGATGGGGTTAACGCCATGGCGCAGGCTTTGCCCTTACCCACAGCCCCCGCCCGGGACACCTCCAGGCCATGGAATAAAGACTGCAAGGCCCCATCACGGCGTTGCCGCGCCAGCCAGCTCTGGCCCCTGGGCAACACAAGACCAGCCAACAAGCCTAGAAGAACAGCGGTGATCAGCAGCTCCACCAGGCTGAATCCCTCTTGCTGCGCCCTTGCTTGCCTCGGTGATCCGGGCAGCCATGGCTTATTCACACGCTGAACCTCCACTGAGTGCCAGCAAACGTTCCCGGGGCACTTGCAGATTGGGCGCCGTGTAACGGATGGCCAGGGCGGGCGGCTTACCCAGGATGAGCCACTGGCGCTCCACGGTATCCGGCAGATCATGGGAGAGGGCCTGGAGTTGCTGTTGCAATGCAGAAAGGGTTACGTCACAAGTCCATGGCAAGGTCGTCCTGAGGGTTTGGATCACCAGTCCCTGTTGTCGTTCCAGATCCTGGGCAATGGCATCCAGGAGCATCTGCCGTTGGTTGGCCTGTTGCACCAGGCTCTGGCCTTGGCTCCACCCCCTGAAACTGCCGGCCAAGGCGAAGGCAAGAATGCTGCTGCTCACCACCACTTCCACCAGGGTGAAGCCGGCGCTGGAGATCATCCGCTGGCGCCACCCCGGCAGGCCATGGTCCTTGCCCTTGGAGGCGCCAAGGGACAGCAAGGGTCCTCCCAGGACAGGCATCATGAACCCTCCTGGGCTTGGAGTCGGCCCATGCGTTCATTGTGTTCGGCATCGGTCCGTTGCTGGGCCTGCTCTTGGCGCAATACCCGCTGGTAGCGCAACTGGGACCAGGTCTGCACCGCCGCCATGGTGCCCCAGAGCACAAGGGCGGTGATCAAAGCCAAAGGGAGCACGGCAACCCTGCAACTGCTCCTCAGGATTCCCCCGTTGGATTGTCGTTCTGCTCCGTAAACGGGGGAATGGAGGGGGGTGGGGGAATGTTCAACGGCAAGGGACCTTGCTGCGGGGAAGGGGCAGCCCCAGGTGGAAAAGGGTCTTCCTGGAAGGTGTCTTCCTGCGGGGGGGATGTCAATCCATGGGGCAATGTGCCTTGCTCCGCAAACCAGTAGCTCAATCCCCTGTAGGAGCCCTCCCTGCCTGGAAGAGTTTCGATGGTGACGCCGCGGCTGGCGAAGCCCCTAGCAATGGCGGGAAGGGCTTGTAGATCCAGATTGGTGACGAGACGACCCGCCCCCACCTCATCTTCCAGAACCTGTTTCAGCAGGGGCAGGCGGGCCCAGATTGTGGGCCTCTGAAAAGCGTCGTCCAAGGCATTGATCACCTCCTGACGCCGCTCCAGGCGCCCGATATCACCGTAAAAGCCACGCCAGCGGATGAAGTCCTCCACCTGCTGGCCGTCAAGCCGCTGCCGGCCTGGGTGCAGGTCAATGAACAGGCCCTGACTCCAGTCGCTATAGACCATCCGCTGGGGAACCGTGACGGTCAGGCCACCGAGGGCATCCACCAATGCAGCCACAACCCCCCCATGCACCACCACCAGGTAGGGGAAATCAGCATCCACAAGGGCGGTGACCTGCTCTTGTATGGCCTCGGCGCCGGCCAGACCGTAAAGCTCGCCAATTTTCCAAGAGCCGAGAGCCTCGCTATAGGTAAAGGTGTCACGCGGGATCTGGGTGATCCGCATCGGCTCACCTTGCAAGCGAACGGCAAGCACCACATCGGCATTGGCGCCAATGGGATCAATGCCCAGCAGCACCACATTGCCAGGACGGCTGAAGCGGTTGCGCACTTCGGGTGAGAAGAAGGCCAACTGGCCTCCCCAGAACACCATCACCAGCAGGGGCAGCAGCAGCCAGCGCCACGAGGAGCGTATCAGGCATTGCTTGAAGGAGACCTTCAGTTGAGGCGGGGCAGGGAACCCTAGTTTGCCGCAACAGGAGCCGGAGATAAAGCGCCAAAGCACAACCTCCTCATCTCCATGGGGATACACCTTGGCTTAAAATGGTGTGTTGCTGGCATCAAATTGCATATTGCACGCTGAAGGGGCGCTTCAAAGTATACTTTGGAAGAGTCTTGCGATCCGGTGTTCATGCGTTTCTTCCACAGGTCCAGTCTCTGGCTGATCCTGGCTGGCCTGGCTGCCCCCCTCTCTCCTGTTCTCGCCCAAACCAGTGGTCAGTTTGCCTTGACAGGGAGTTACGCCTACTCCTACGATCAGATTCAACAAGGCAGGACAACATTTACAGCAGGCAGTCTGGAGGGTGGCGTCATCGTTTCCAGCGGCCAGGGTCCCCTCTTCCCGGAAGGCCAAAGTTTTCTCCGGTCCTGCGTGGTGTTCTCGGAAGAATCCGCCGGTAATCTCAGTGTAAAGGCCCCTTGCACACTCATGGAATCAAACGAGGATGGCGGGGATGAGCTGTTTGCCCTTCTGACCAGGGAGCAGGGAGACCTAGGCGCCGCCAACCGGGGGGGCATGGGTCATGTGAACCTGGTGGGCGGCACAGGCAAATATGCCAACATTGCTGGTCGATGTTCCTATGAGACCCGGTATCTCAGCGCCAGCACCGGCATTATCACGTGGGACTGCACCTGGAGCAAACCCTAGGGTCAGGGACCCATAGACAGTGGCAGCCAGGAGGATGGCAGAACGGAAGACATGGGCGCAGCGGCCGTAGCAGGTTGCAATGGGCCGCCAGTCCTTCAGTCGGGAAAAAGATTCTCGATTTTGTGACCCTCGCGATCCAGCCTCTTGCTCTTAATGGACTGGTTTCCTGCGGCAGCGACGGGGCGGAATGCAAGACGTGATGCCCTGCCGGGACAGCATCTTACGGATTTTGTCCCTGTCATACCCTTGATCACCGATCACCGTGGCCGCAGGCGGCAGGTCAAAGATCAGATCAAAAATACCCTTGTCTGACCAGCGGCGAAAACGGTTGTAGAGGGTTTTATGGGGGCTTATAGGCAGCAGGGACATCCACCCGCTTCCCACCTACGTTCCTTGGGAAACAAGGGGCCGATACGGGCAACCTGCTCCGCGCTGAGCCCCAACAACTGGGCCATCACCCATCTCCTCCTGGTGCTCTCTTGGGTCTCCCTCTCTGGTGAGAGGATCATTCCTCATGTTATGAGTCCTGACCCTAACGCGGGAATCCATGACTCTTCAATGATTGAACGTGAGTGGGAGATGGAAAGCGGTCAAGGCAGGGTGTTCAAGGTTTGATCTTGACAAAGGGGTGGTGGACTCTCACCCGCTACGCTGGCCCCAGCGTCTGGTTTGCCATGAAGCAGCGGTTGACGTTGCGCTTGCCTCGGGAGGCTTTGAACCAGCCCATCACCTACCGGCTGGCCATTGACTATGACGTGGCCTCCAAAATCATTCGGGCCCAGATTGGCCCCAACCAGGAGGGGGTGATGGTGGTGGAGTTGGCAGGGGATATTGATGACCTGGCGGCAGCCACGGCGTGGCTGCGGCGCCAGGGGCTGGTGGTGACCACGGCAGTGGGCCAACTCAGCATTGACCGGGACCGCTGTGTGGACTGCGGCATCTGCACCACAATCTGCCCCACAGGGGCGCTGCACATGGAACGGCCCCGTTGGCTCCTCCATTTTGAAGCCCGGCGTTGTGTGGTGTGCGAGCAGTGTATTCCCAGTTGCCCCCTGGGGGCCATCAGTCTGAATCTGCCAGCGCAGCCAGGCGGCAAGACCCGCCCTGTCTAGGGGTGACGCCACGCGCCAGCCTGGGGGCCCGCTTGGGGTTTGTCGTCCTGGACCATCTCCGCCTCTGCCGTTTGAAGACATGGTGTTCCGTGGAGACAGCTATAGGCCCACCAGGATCCTAGAACCGTTTTGACATAGATTCGCGTCTCGTCGTAGGGGATGGCCTCAATCCAAAGCTCCGGTTGCTCCTCCAGGCCATCCATGCCCCAACTGGCAACAGCCCCAGGCCCGGCATTATAGCTGGCAATGGCAAGAATGGGCTGCTGTTGCCAATCCCGTAACTGCTGGGCCAAATAGCGGGCGCCCAAGTTTGCATTGGTCTCCGCGTCCAGGAGTTGGGTCTCCAGATCCTGGTCTGCCAACTCTGTGGGGATCGAGGCGCTGTCCATGAGTTGTGCTGCGGTGGTCGGCATGAGTTGCAGCAGGCCCAGGGCGCCAACAACCGAGCGCTGGGCCGGCCGGAAACGACTTTCCTGGCGTGCAGTGGCCAGCAGCAATGCTGGATCCAGTCCGTGACGCTGGGCTGCGGTCGCCAGGATCTGGCCATAGAAGATGGGGTGACGGGCCTGCTCAAGGGCCAGGAGCTGACCTTCACTGGCGGGGCGATTCCAACTGGCGGCATCCAACTGCTCCAGCCCCATCCAGGGATCCATGACAGCCAGACGGAGTTGCCCTTCGATCCAGAATGTGTCAGGATCCTGAGGCGCCGTGGCGCTACGCCAATGACGCCAGTGCTCCCAGGCCAATACATCCAGGCCGGTGTTCCATAACCATGTCACTGCATCGTCCCTGCTGATGGGCCCCAACGATGCCGCCGGGGAGAGGGTGGGGGGCCACTGCAGGGGAGACGGCCAACCCGCCGTCCCAAGGCGCACCTGGCTGCGCCAGCCATAGTAGCTCAATGGGGCCCGCTGGGTCACCCGATGCCAGAGGCGCTGGGCCTCCTCAAACTGCCCCAGTTGCTGCTGGACAAAACCATGCCAGAAGTCAAGGCGGATGGCCTCGGCCAGGGTGAGGTGGGGGCTCTTGATCGCAGTGGCCAGAGCCGTTTGGGCCTGGGACCAGGATCGTTGCAGTAGCAACTCACGGATGGCAGGCCATGGATCCTCCGTGGCGTTGCCGGGCTGGGCAATGCCGGGCTGACAAGCCTCTGCTGCTGCGGGATTGTCCACCCGCAATAGGGCATCAGCCAGGGTGGCGGCAGCGGTGGCGGGAAGTTGGCCCCCTTGTTGGAAGCAGAGTTTAGCCAGCAGGTATTCACTCCCCACCTGCCGTGGTCCCCAACGGGCTAGGTGAAGAGCGCCGTCCAACTGGTGAGGACCGGCGGTTTGGGCCATGGTGAGGGCTGAGGCCAGGCTGGACGGGTGAGCCGGGAACTGCTCCAGCAGTTGCTGATGAAGGGCATCACCAGGGTCCCCCAGCCAGTAACGGGCATCGGCGCTGGCTGGGGTTTCCGGAAAGCGGGCCAATAGATTGCGCCAATGGCGCTCTGCAGCCCCCTTCTGGCCACGGCGCTGCTCCGCCATGGCCAACAAGGCCAGCACCACAGAGGGCTCTGTGCGCAGACCACGGTGCTCACCCCAGGCCTGCCCCGTCAACCAGTACAGGTGATCGGAGGGGCTGTCCGATGCAGCCGCCAACACCAGGCGGGCCTGACGCCGTCGCGAAGGATCAGGGCTATAGCGGGCCGTGCGCCGCAGGAGCACCGTGGAACTCCAGCGATTGAGGAAAGGGCGTTGCTGGGCCAAAGCATTGCGCCCAGCCACCAGCAGGACCCAGCTCAACAGGCTGACGCCCCCCAATAGGGCCATGCCCAGCCACAAACCATGCCAACGGCTGTGGAAGGGGGATGGGGAGCCGGAGCGTCTACGGTTGACCCGTGCCGCCAATTCCCTCCGCAATGTTTCGCGCCGCGCTGCTGATTGAAGAGGAGACCCACTAGCAACCCTCTGGTTCTGTTGGGTAAGGTCCAGCCACGGGAATTCTTTTATGGGCCACCTGCTTCTCGCTGAAACCGGATTTGCTGTGGAGCCTCCCGCACCGGTCTTTGGGACTGACGGCATCCGTGGACGGGTGGGGGAAGAGCTGACACCCACTCTAGCCCTACGGCTGGGCTACGGCTGTGGCCATGTGCTGAACCAGGGACCACCTGTGGTGCTGGGTCGGGATTCCCGCAAGAGCAGCCCCATGCTGATGGCTGCCCTCCAGGCAGGTCTCTTGGCAGCCGGGCGGGAGGTGTGGGATCTGGGCCTCTGTCCCACCCCGGCAGTGGCCTGGTTGACCCGCCACCAGCAGGCGGCAGGGGGGCTGATGATTTCTGCCAGCCATAATCCTCCAGCAGATAACGGCATCAAAGTGTTTGCCCAGGATGGGTGCAAGCTGACCCATCAGCAGCAGCGGAATCTGGAGGAGTGGCTCAAACGTCCAGCGCCCCTGGGGCGCCATGCGGGGGGCAGCAGCCACCAATGTCATGATCTACTCAAGGTCTATGAACAGGGACTTCTGGAGCAGTTGGAGCCTGGGGGGGACCGACGCTTGCGGGTGGTTCTGGATCTGTGCTGGGGCGCAGCCGCCTCTTGTGCAGTCAGTCTGTTTGAGCGATTTGGCGCCCAGGTGACCGTGCTCCACGGCCAGCCGGATGGCAATCAGATCAATGTGGGTTGTGGAAGCACCGCCCTGGATCTTCTGCAGCAGGCCGTGGTGGAGCAGGGGGCGGATCTGGGCATTGCCTTTGATGGGGATGCGGACCGCTGCCTGGCGGTGGATCACCGTGGTCAGCCTGTCAATGGGGACCATATTTTGTATCTCTGGGGTGGGGTTCTGGATAACCGGGGCGGGCTACCGAACCGTCGCCTGGTGATCACCCAAATGGCCAATCTGGGCTTCCGGCGGGCATGGATGGGGCGGGGTGGGGTGTTGGAGGAAACCCCAGTAGGGGACCAGCATGTCTATGCCGCCATGGAACGCACTGGCGCCGCCCTGGGTGGGGAGCAGTCGGGCCATGTGCTTTGGAGCCAACACCATTCCATTGGCGATGGCTTGATGACGGCCCTGCAGTTGACACAACTGACCGCTAAAAGCGGCCATTCCCTCGCGACATTGGCTGGGGAAAGTTTCTACTCCTATCCCCAGAAATTGATTAATGTGAGAATAATAGACCAGCAGGCCAGAGAAGGATGGAGATACAATTCCCGCCTGCGGGACGGGATTGCAGCTGCGGAGGCTGCCATGGGGCAAGAGGGCAGGGTTTTGATTCGCGCCAGCGGCACGGAGCCGCTGTTGCGGGTGATGGTGGAAGCCAGGGAGACAACGGCGGTGGACCGGTGGTGTCGGAAGTTGGCCTCCCTGGCTGCGGCTGAGCTTCAACCGTCGTAGTACATGGTGAACTCGTAGGGATGGGGCCGTTGGCGCAACTGCTGCACCTCCTCATACTTGTAGGCAATCCAATTCTCAATGAAGTCGTCGGTGAAGACGTCCCCTTGCTTGAGGAAGTCCTTGTCGTTTTCCAAGGCCTCCAGGGCCCCATTGAGGGAAGCGGGGACCGTGGGAATCCGTGACAACTCTTCAGCGGATGCCTCGAACAGGTCAATTTCCGTCCCCTCGCCCGGGTCAATCTGGTTCTTGATGCCATCCAGGCCCGCCAGCACCATGGCGCTAAAGGCAAGATAGGGGTTGGCCAAGGCGTCACCGGGGCGGAATTCCAGACGTTTGGCTCTGGGATCAGGACCCGTGAGGGGAATCCGCACAGCCGCGGAACGGTTTCCCTGGGAATAAACCAGGTTTACAGGCGCTTCGAAGCCTGGCACCAGGCGTTTATAGCTGTTGGTGCTGGGATTGGTGAAGGCGAGAAATGCAGGGGCATGCTTGAGGATCCCCCCGATGTACCAGCGGGCCGTCTGGGAAAGGTTGGCATAGCCCGCTTCACTAAAGAACAGGGGAGCACCGTCTTTCCAGAGGCTTTGATGCACATGCATTCCCGTGCCATTGTCATTGAAAATTGGCTTCGGCATAAACGTGACGGTCTTTCCATACTTCCGCGCCACATTACGGATGACGTACTTATAAATCATCACATTGTCAGCGGTGGCCAGTAACTCATCAAACTTGAAGTTGATTTCGTTCTGTCCAGCGGTGGCCACCTCATGGTGGTGTTTCTCCATGGACAAGCCCAATTTGCACATGGTCAGCAACATCTCGCTGCGGATGTCCTGGAAGCTGTCGCTGGGGGGCACTGGGAAATAACCCTCCTTATAGCGGGGCTTATAGCCCAGATTGCCCCCTTCTTCTTCCCGACCCGTATTCCACTGGCCCTCGATGGAATCCACCTTGTAGTAGCAACCACTTTCACCAGACTGGTAGCGCACATCATCAAAGATGAAGAATTCCGGCTCAGGGCCGAAGAACGCCTGATCTGCAATGCCGGTCTCCCGCAGGTAGCTCACCGTCTTTTGGGCCAGGCTGCGGGGACAGCGTTCATAGGGTTCACCTGAGCGGGGCTCCTTGATGGAGCAGATGAGGCTGAGGGTGTTGTCCCGGTAGAAGGGATCAATCCATGCAGCGTCCGGATCGGGCACCATGGCCATATCAGACTCATTGATGGACTTCCAGCCACGAATGGAGGACCCATCAAAAGCCAGACCGTCGTGGAAGGCATCCTCATTGATCTGGGATGCATGGACCGTGAGGTGTTGCCACATTCCTGGCAGATCGACGAATTTCAGATCCACCAGCTCAATGCTTTCCCTGCGGATCAGATCCAGAATGTCCTGAGGAGTTTTGGCCATAGATCGGGCTAGAAACAAGGGGAGACACCCCAAGGGTCCACTGTAGGAACCAGTAAAGTGGATTTTTGTAGCGAGGGTAACAGTTTCGCCTGGACCGTCCAAATCCAGGGAACGTGGAGAAGCGTAACCATTTCTGTCAAATTTTCCCCGGCCCTGGCGCCCCCGGGGCAACCCGTCAAACGCCAGTGATACGCTGGGTTGGACCGTCAATTGAGTTCCATGGCAGATGCGCTTGCTGCTCTGATCGGCCGGTATGACCTCACCGGTCGCCATCTGGACCGGGACGCTGCGGATCAGATTGGTGATTATTTCAGTGCGGCAGAGCAACGCTTGGCGGCAGCGGAGACGATTAGCGGCGCGGCTGGCACCATCGTCCGCGAGGCCAGCGCCCGCCTGTTTCGCGCTGAGCCTGACCTGCTCAATCCCGGTGGCAATGCCTACACCACCCGCCGCCTCTCCGCCTGCCTGCGGGACATGGACTACTTCCTTCGCTACGCCAGCTATGCGTTGGTGGCTGGCGATAACCGGATCCTTGATGAGCGGGTTCTCGGCGGACTCAACGAGACCTATAAATCCCTGGGGGTGCCCACAGGTCCCACAGCCCGCAGCATCACATTGATGGCCGATGTGGTGGAGGAAATGCTTGTGGAGGCCGGCATCCCCGCTGACTCCCTGGTGCGCGCCCCCTTTCAATATCTGGCCCGGGGCCTGGCGGAGGCGGATGTGCGCAACCGTTGAGCGCCTTTTCTTGCCATAACACCTGTTGTCCATGGTTGACCCCACAGCGATTTAGCCTTTCCCCTCTCCCCTCCGGTATCGGCCCTTCGTGACCCAGACTCTGCCCCCTCCCACAGCGTTCCCAGTCCACCAGGCGCATCGTCTCTCCCTGGACCCTCTCGCCATGCCGGAGCGTCTGCTCCTTGGCCCTGGTCCTTCCAATGCCCACCCTGATGTGTTGGCGGCCCTCTCCCGTCCCCCTGTGGGCCACCTGGACCACACCTTCCTCCACCTGATGGGGGAAGTGCAGGCGTTACTGCGCTATGCCTGGCAGACGGACAACCGGCTCACCATCCCCGTGAGCGCCACGGGCAGTGCCGCATGGGAAACCTGCATTGCCAATACCGTGGAGCGGGGCGACACCTTCCTGGTGGCCATCAATGGGTATTTCGGATATCGGATGGCGGATATGGCCAGCCGCTATGGGGCCAATGTGGTCACCATCCACAGGCCCATGGGGCAGGCCTTCAGCCTGGAGGAAATTGAAGCAGCCCTGGCAGAGCATCAGCCCAAACTGTTGGGCCTCATCCATGCCGAGACCTCCGCTGGTGTCCTGCAACCCATGGATGGTGTGGGGGAGGCCTGCCGCCGGCATGGGACCCTGCTCCTGCTGGATACGGTCACCTCCCTGGGGGGAGTCCCCCTGTTCCTGGACCATTGGGGCGTGGATATGTCCTACAGTTGCAGCCAGAAGTGCCTGAGTTGCCCACCGGGCCTGGGGCCGGTGACCATCGGACCACGGGCGGAAGAACGCCTTAAATCCCGCCGTGGCAAAGTTCCCAACTGGTACCTGGATGTCACCCTCCTGAGTCAATACTGGGGCAGTGACCGGGTCTATCACCACACGGCGCCGGTGAACATGAATTACGGTCTGCGGGAAGCGTTGCGGCTGCTGGCGGTGGAGGGACTGGAAGCCGCCTGGCAGCGCCACCGCCGCAACGCTGAATTGCTGTGGGAAGGCCTGCAGTCCCTTGGCCTGAAGCTGGCGGTGGAGGAGCATCTTCGCCTACCCACCCTCACCACGGTTTATATTCCTGAAGGTGTGGATGGGAAGGGATTTGCCCGATCCCTCCTGGATGAAGAAGGGGTTGAGATTGGCTGTGGACTGGGTGACTTTGCTGGCAAGGTGTGGCGCATTGGGCTGATGGGTCAGAACAGCGCAGCGGAGAATGTGGAACGGCTGCTCGGCCTGCTGCGCCAGCGTCTTTCCGCCTCTGTCTGAACCAGTCCTGCAACAGCGCACTGCATTCCTTGGCCAGGATTCCACCCCGACACACCATGTGATGGTGGGCAGCAGGGCTTTTGCTCAGATCCAGAGCCCCCCCCAGTCCCCCCCGCTTCCCGTCGGCTGCGCCAAAAACCACACACCCCATGCGCGCTTGAGTCAGGGCGGCGGCACACATGATGCATGGCTCCAGGGTGACCAGGAGGGTGCAATCATTAAATCGCCAGTCTCCCCGCAAGGCTGCCGCCTGCCGCAGGGCCACCAGTTCCCCATGACCGAGGGGATCCGCGTCCCGTTCCCGCTGGTTGCCGCCCCAACCAATACTGCGCCCGCCACCATCCAGAATGACCGCAGCCACCGGAATCTCCCCGGCCCTTCCCACCATGGCTGCCCAGCGCAGCAGGCGCCCCATCCACATGGCGGCGAGATCGTGATCCCAGCTTGACTCCATCATTCTGTGCAATTAACAGACCTGGACACCTTCCCCAGCAGTTTGCCCCCTGGCCAGCACAGCCACACCATGATGGCCCTGATCCGTCAGGCAATGACGTGGTTGGAGCGGTGGCAGGAGGACGCCCAGAGGCGCCCACCCTTGCCCAGTCCAGTTGCCCTGCCCCCTGTGGCGCCAGGGCTGTGGGGGTTGGATGGCGCCAGCCTCATGGAGGATCTGGACCCGGTGGTGCGTGGCTCCTACAACCCTTGGCATCCTGGGGCCATGGCCCATTTGGACCCCCCACCCAATCCAGCCTCAGTGGTGGGGGAGTTGGTCTGTGCCTGGCTCAATAACAACATGCTGGCTGAAGAGCTTTCACCACTGCTCAGCCAGTTGGAGCAGCACCTGCTGCGCTGGATTGCCCAGCGTTTGGGCCTGGGGGGGGATGCTGGGGGCATCATGGGCAGCGGGGGAACCATTTGCACCATCACCGCCCTGGTCACGGCCCGGCATCAGCGGGGGCTGGATGGCCAACAGGCCTGCCTCTATGCTAGCGTCGATTGCCACAACTCCTTGGCCAAGGCCTTGCGGGTGATGGGTTTGCCTGCCACGGCCCTGCGTCTGGTGCCCACCGATGCCATGGGACGCCTGGAACCCAATCTGTTGGATGACGCCCTGCAACAGGAAAAGGAACCGGTCCTGGCGGTGGTGGCCACTGCCGGCACCACCATCCGCGGCGCTGTTGATCCCATCGGTCCCATTGCGGATGTCTGCCGCCGCCGTGGTCTCTGGCTCCACGTGGATGGGGCCATTGGCGCCGTCTGTGGCCTTGGTCAGCATCACCAAGGGCGGGTCGCCCACCTTGGCTGGGCCGACTCCCTCACCATGAATCCCCAAAAATGGCTGGGCATTGCCAAGGCTTCCGCCATGGTGTTGCTGCGCCAACCCCAGGGATTGACGGATACCTTTGCCGTACCCCTGGCCTACATGGAGCCCGCCCGTGTGGCCCACGGTGGAGACTCTGGCCTCCAGGGAACCCGCCCGGCAGAGGTGTTGAAGCTTTGGCTGGGTCTGCGTCAACTGGGGCAGCATGGCATTGACGACTTGCTGGATGGGGCCTTACAACGTGCCCAGGCGCTGCGTCAAGCCCTGGCTCCCCTGCCCCTGGTCATGCCGTCTGGAGATCTGCA
The DNA here is from genome assembly GCA_022826535.1 of Prochlorococcaceae cyanobacterium jk18x1bzbins.87. Lineage (GTDB taxonomy): Bacteria > Cyanobacteriota > Cyanobacteriia > PCC-6307 > Cyanobiaceae > Synechococcus_B. Next base: position 20,100 of record JAJDUS010000051.1, on the reverse strand, counting down.
CATGGTGTGCTTCCGCCCCGACATGGCCGGCAGCAGGGAGAGCAGTGGGGCCTGGAGCCGCCGCACCCGGGAACTCCTCCTGGATCAAGGACTCATGCTCTCCCGCCCCCTCTATCGTGGTGAACGTTATCTAAAAGCCGTGTTGGGCAATCCCTTCACCGGGGTGGAGCAGATTGCCACAGTGGTGGACACCATCTCTGCAAGCCTATCCCGTTAAACCATCAAGCCATGGATCGCCCCAAGTTGGTGGCCTTGATTACAGGTATCCTCTCCATTGCCTTGGCATTGCTCTATCTGGCATTGGTGCTCCTTCTGGATCACCGCTCCGGACTGGCACCGGCGCCGGTGTTGGTGGCTGGTTCGGTGCAAAGTATGGTGAGGCACCAATGACCAACCAGACTGGACACCCTAGTTTATCCCAATTCTGGATAAGGTGAAGAGAGATTAGCGATGGGGACTGTGCCGATGTTGGCCTTGAGTTAGGGCCTGTGGACAAAAGGGATTGCCCGGCTAGTGGAGGTGTGCTTGAACCTTGAGCAAGGAGGTTGGACATGATCCACCACCGTTTTGTCATCAGTGATCGGCTCTGGCGGCGTATTGCCCCACTGCTACCGGGCAAGGCCCCGGATCGGGGCGTTACAGCAGGGGACAACTGCCTGTTTCTCGAAGCCGTCTTCTGGAGAGTGAGAACCGGTGCCCCTTGACGGGTCTACCGCCTGGCTTTGACAAAGTGGAACAACCAGTTCCGCCACTTCTGACGATGGACCACCAGCAGGGTATTGCAGCGATTGTACAAGCCCTCAGTGGCCATCCCGACCTTGGAGTCTGTGCTCATCGACGGCGCTATTGTCCCGGTTCACCAGAAGGCCACTGGCACAAAAGGGGACTCAGCATCAGTCCATTGGCTGATCCCGCGGCGGGCTGACCACAAAGATGGTGACATTGGTGGCGGGCTGGGCAACTCTCATTGGCTTTGGCTTCCCCCTGCTTCCAGGACAGACCTACAGCAGCAAGGGAGTAGCGCCACTGCTCAAGACTGTGCCTTTTGGCGCTCTGCTGGCGGACAAAGCATTTGACACCAATGGGTTGCTCACCAAGCTGGATGCCCGTGGAGCAACAGCAGGTATCCTTCCAAGGGCCAGCCGCAAACACCAGAGGGCCTGCGACAGGGAAGCCGACAAGGGGCGCCATCTGATGGAGAATGTCTTTGCCAGCACCAAGGAGTACCGGGGCGGACCACCCGTTACGACAAAACCGACACAGCGATGCCGCACACCGGAACTCGACCCTCCCTGATGGCCCCTTATCTGGAACTGGGGTTACTGTAGGTCCCGTGGGTATCCATCAAATCAGAGCCACCACATCCAAGCTGTAGGAATCGGGGAACAACAACCGGTGCGATGACCACCACCCCAAGGCCTGTGTTGTCCCCCGGATCAGATGGTCACTTAACTGGAGCTTCACAGTTGCCGATCCACTCCATCAAGACTGTCGACCACCCCCCACCATCCCTTATCCCCCGGACTGCTTTCCAGCGCCACCACGCCCACGGATGGACTGTTGACCGCATCCTGGAGTGACCCATGGGCTTCTCTGGCCCCAGGGTTATCCCCACCATCATCAAGGGGTTCAGGGGGCTGGGCATCTTCCGCAAGCTGAATAGGCTCGGGGGGGGGTGGCGCTTCAGGCCCACTCTCCCCAGGCTCTGGCCCACGGCCAGCAGCAGTGGTTACACCCCCCCCCTCAGATGGTTGCGTCGCGGGCTGCTCCGGGGTCTGGGCATGGCCCTCAACAACTGCTGGCGCTCCATCTCCTGACCCGCCATGGGCGCCTATGGCATCACCATCTCCACCACCACCAACCGACTGGGGGGGCTGGGTGCCTTCGGCAAGCACAACAGGCTCAGGGGGGCTGGGCTCTTCAGGTCCACCCTCCCCAGGCTCTGGCCCACGGCCAGCAGCAGCGGTTACACTCCCTTCAGAAGATTGGGCTGCTGGCTCCGGGGGATCAACAACTGCTGGCGCTCCATCTCCTGACCCGCCATGGGCGCCTATGGCATCACCATCTCCACCATCAACCGATTGAGCGGGTTGGGCGCCTTCGGTAAGCACAACAGGCTCAGGAGAGCTTGGCTCTTCAGGTCCACCCTCCCCAGCCTCTGGCCCATGGCCAACAGCAGCGGCTATAATCCCTTCAGATGGTTGCGCTGCGGGCTCTGGGGTCTGGGCATGGCCCTCAACAACTGCTGCTGCCCCATCTGCTGGCGCTCCATCGGGATCACCGTCCTCACCATCAACCGGTTGAGCGGATTCAGCATCGAGGGCAGTGTTAGCTGCAACCACGCTGGTCACCACTTCAGGAGCCACGTCCGGGACTTCGGAACTGGTTCCACCATCCTGGTCAACCTGGCCCCCATCCGACGATTCAGGACGGATCCACTGTTTGCGGGCAGGCTTCTGGCGAGATTCTTGGGCAGATTTTTCAGCCTGGGGTTGCTCAACAGGGCTTTTGATGTCCAACACTGCAGCCCAGGTGGCCTTTGTCGCCTGGGCAGTGGCATTCCAGGCGGCCTTCGCTGCCTGCACAACAGCAGTGACCAAATCAGCGCCAGCGCGACGCCACCGGGGCAGGTGGCCCAGGGCGGTTCTCTGGTCCGGGGTGAGAGACTCCCAGCGTCCTTGTCCCACCTCGGCAGCAAGACGCCCTATCAGCACCGTGGCAATCAACTCGCCGAAGCCAGCGCTGCTGAAGACAGGTAAGGGGTTCAGCAGCAGCAAAGGCGCCAGGATCGCCAGCACCAGGGACCAGACCGCATCGCGAGGACGGGAGAGTTCCGGGAAGGCAATGGGCAGCAGCAACAAGGGCAGGGACAGAGCCAGAACTCCATACCCCAGGACAAGGGACAGCCCGGAGAAGGCCAAGAGCGTATTCAGCACAGGATTCACCGTATGTTGCCATCCTTCCAGGATGACAAGGGAGACAATCCCCAGAAGGCCATATTCAGGATGCCCAGGATCCATCATTCACAATGACTGCTGCGCCATGGATTCTGACAGATCTGCCCAGGGGCACTGGCCAAGCTCCCTGCTTCTTGATTTAAGTTGTGTGGGTGTCAGCAAACAGCCCACCTGGCGGAATTGGTAGACGCGCTGGTTTTAGGTACCAGTGACTTCGGTTGTGCGGGTTCAAGTCCCGCGGTGGGCACTTCTCTTCATGCCTATGCCCACCAGCGCCCATGGGATTTCTTTACATCATCAAAAACAGGGGACTAACCAAGATCGGCATCACCGTTGACATTCGGCGGCGCATGAAAGAACTCAAGCCGGATAGGGTCTGCCAGGTTGTGAAGCTACCCAGGGAGAGGGATCTGGAAAAACAGTTGCACCGACTGTTTGCGGACAAGCGCCTGCACGGATCGGAGTACTTTTCCCTGAGCTGGGCTGAGCGCAGAAGGGCTTGCAGCCTGGCCAGGCGGGCTGGGGAGACGGCTTGGTTCCCCGATCAGGCCCCTGCCAACGCCCATTGGGTGAGCCCCGGTGTGGTCCTGGGGATCTGTGGTCTTGGCCTGGCTGTTGGTGTGGCCGCTGTTTTGATCACCCAGCCCCGACCGAACCGGCAACCAGGAGAAGCGCCCGTGCCCCCCACAGCCCCACAAAAAGTTTTGTTTCCGTATGAACGGTAACCACAGCCCGCTGGAGGAAGGAGTTGGATTGGGTTGTGGAAAGTGCGTCGAGGCAGCCGGGGGGGCTGCCTTTTTTTCACCACCACTGTTCTCTCCACACACCTGCTGCCCCACTCAGGAGGAACGGCAAAGCTCCACCGCCCGCTGCAAGGCCGCCTTACGGCTGATGCTCAGGTCTCCGGTGATCCGATCCTGGAGGCTGAGCCGCTCAAGCCTTTCCCGCACCCGCCCCTCCGGCGCAATCAGAAACACATGACGTTCATGGCCCACCGCTGCGTTGAGCATGGATTCAATGGCCAGCGCAGCCGTCACTCCGAGGCGCGCCACAGCGGAGAGATCCAGGATCAGGACCTTGTAATTGCGCACCAGGGACATGCGGTCGCTGATCCCTTTGGCAGCCCCAAAGCTGAGGGGGCCACTGAGACGGAACACCATGACATGACCGCCACAGGAATCCACCAGTGCCTTTTCATCTTCAGGCAAGTCGGGGCTGGCCATCATGTTGTCCTGCGTCTCCATCCCCTCCAACTGGTAGGCCGTGATGCTCTCAATGGTCATGAGATTGGCCACGAAGACCCCGATCAGCACAGCCCAGATCAGATCCCAGAACACCGTAATCAGCAACACTCCATACATGACCCCTGCGGTTTTGGTGGAGATGCGGTGTGCCCGTAACAGGAAGTTCCAGTCAATGATGTCAATGCCCACCTTGGTCAGGATGCCCGCCAGCAGGGCATTGGGAATCTGGGCAGCCATGGGACCGGCGCCCATGAGAACCAGGAGCAGGACAAGGGAATGAACCATCCCGGACAGGGGCGTTTTGCCGCCGGACTTCACATTGATGACCGTGCGCATGGTGGCGCCAGCGCCCGGCAAGCCGGAGAACAGGCCCGCCAGGCTGTTGCCAATGCCCTGGCCGATGAGTTCACGGTCGGACCAATGCTGGGTTTGGGTGAGACTGTCCGCCACCAGCGAGGTGAGTAGGGAATCAATCGAGCCAAGAACTGCGAGAATCAACCCCGCCTGCACCAACGCAATCCAGTGGTCTCCCATGGCGGGCAGGCTCAGACTCAGACCCCCCTCGGGAATGGCACCGATTCGGGGAACCTGCTCCCCCCAAATCAAGGAGATGGGCGTGATGGTCAGCAGGGCCAACAGGGGCGAGGGGAGGAGTTGGGCAATGCGTTTGGGCGTCAGAAAGACCACGGCCACAGTCATCACCCCAATGCCGGTTGCCGCCAGGTTGGGGCCGCCGCCTGTGGTGAAGTGCTGGTGCAGTTGGGTGAGCGAGGTCACAACCCCCCCCCTGGTGCTGATGCCCATGAAAGGTCCCATTTGCAGCAGCAGGATGATCACCCCCACCCCGGACATGAAGCCCGAGACCACGGAATAGGGCACCAGGGTCACGTAGCGTCCCAGCCGCAAGAGGCCAAAAAGGATCTGGAAGAGTCCCCCCAGCACCACAGCCCCCATCACCAGGGGCAGCAGCTCACCGGCTGCCACATCCTGGTTGACCCCCAGCTCCGCCAGTGTGGCCACCACACCGGCCACCGCAACACTCATGGGTCCTGTGGGGCCGGACACCTGGGATGGCGTGCCGCCAAACAGGGCTGCAAAGAACCCCACCACCACGGCTCCATAGAGGCCATAGACAGCGCCACCCTCCCCCAGGGCAGCATTGCCGAAGGCCAGAGCCAGGGGCAGGGCCACCACAGCAGCGGTGATTCCCCCCAACAGGTCTCCGCGGAGATTTTGCCCATGAAAGCCATGGGGTGCCAAGAGTTTCAAGTTGGCCATGGGCCGCGCTGGCGAAGAGCCAGGCGAACTGTAGGCGCAACCCACTGGGTCAAGGTGTCATGCCATACCTGCAGGATCGGGTGACGGGTCATTCAGCAGCTTGTTCGATCCTTCCCTAAAGTGGCTCCCATCCATTACCCAGGGACCTGCCCAAGGACCATGGGCCCGACGGGTAAGCAGCCCCGGTGATGACCCGCTCAGTGATTCCTGCCTCGATAGAAGCGCCTTCCCCTGTTGCCGTGGCCACGGCAACAGACCGCTGTCGCTCCGTGCCACGGCGCTTCCTCAGGCCGCCAAAACCATGGAACCCGACGGTGGGCCTGTTTTTGGGCGGTTACCTGTTGGCAGGATTGACCATCTGGGGATGGTTTGTGGGCCACTGGCCCCTGCCCCTGCTGGTGGCCACAGGATTTCTGGCCCTCCATCTGCAGGGTACTGTCATCCATGACGCCTGTCACCGCGCTGCCCATCCCCACCGTTTCTGGAACGCCTTCATGGGCCATGGGGCCGCCATGCTGCTGGGGTTCAGCTATCCGGTGTTTACGAGGGTTCACCTGGAACACCACGCCCATGTCAACGATCCGGAGAAGGATCCGGACCACACGGTGTCCACCTTTGGTCCCCTGTGGCTCATTGCGCCACGCTTCTTCTACCACGAGTATTTCTTCTTCCGTCGTCGGCTCTGGCGCCGCCATGAGTTATTGGAATGGGGCATTGCCCGTGGCCTCTTCCTGGCCATTGTGGCGGTCGCAGCCCACCAGGGGTTCTTAACGTTTCTATTCAACTGCTGGTTCGCCCCGGCACTGCTGGTGGGGGTCACCTTGGGGTTGTTTTTCGACTACCTTCCCCATCGCCCCTTCACGGAACGGAACCGTTGGCACAATGCCCGGATCTACCCCGGCAAGACCATGAACTGGCTGATCATGGGGCAGAACTATCACCTGGTCCACCACCTCTGGCCCTCCATCCCCTGGTTTGACTACAAGCCCGCCTATGAGGCTGTGAAGCCGCTTCTGGATGCCAAGGGTTCACCCCAGCGGCTGGGGATTTACGAGTCCCGCGGGGATCTGCTGAATTTTCTCTATGATGTCTTTCTGGGTATCCGTAGCCACAAGCGCAGTCGCAGCCGTCTACGCAACTTGGCGCGCATTGTGCCCAGCCGTTGGGCCTGTCGCCAGTTGTTGCACATCCTCCATCGCACGGCTGTGACCCCCTTGCCACGCCGGTCCTAACCCAGGGGAAGGTTCCCCTACTCCGCCAGAATGCGGGGCACCACCAGCAGGTCACCCTCCCGCTGGGGGGCTTGATCGAGCAGTTCATCCCGCACAGTGCCGGGTTGCACCTGGTCCCCTCGCGTCACATTCACCACCTCCACCGCCCGGGTAGTGGGTGGAACCCCGTTGGTGTCAATGGACTGTAAATGGGACACATAGTCCAGGATGGGTTCCAACTGGCTGGTGATGGTGGCGATACGCTCCTCCGGCAAGGCCAGCCGGGCCAGCCGGGCCACATGGCGCACATCATCCCTGCTGATTGAGCCCATGGTGTCCTCACAATGGCCTGCACCATAGCCTGGCTTCAAGGGTGGCAGACCGTCAAGAATCATACGAGTATAGAAGTTGGTGTGGTTCTTTGGTTCCAGCCTTCCGTCTCCAGAATAATACGAGCGTACTTGCGGGCCTTATTGATCCCAAGCTTCACTCCGATGGTCTGTGCGGTGTTTGCGGCGAGCACCATGAAACCTGCTACCCCCTCTGCCCACTCAGTGGTTGGCTCCAGAGATAACAAGTTCAACGACTCGATGATGATGAGGATGAGGATGATGATGCCGAAGGCGATGAGGGCGTAGAAAAGCGGCGTGATGGTGCGTCGGCTAATGGCGTAGTAGAGCCCATAATAGGGGATGAAATGGGCGATGACCCGCCCCCATCCGGTGTCTTTCTGCCGAAGCTCGTAGGCGCGCCTCTTGGCTTTAGAAAGAGTCATTACTGTGTTTGTAGGGAATTGGTGCGTTGCTTGGCTTGAAGAGCAATGTGCCCTACCTTGTCATGGCTGCCAAGCCCAAAACCGAGTTCCAAAGCCAACGCTAGCCCCCCGATACCTCAAGGAGTCTGCAAGAAACGCTGCAGATCCTCACTCAGGGCTGTGGCCGCCCGTTCCAAAAAGTCCTGCCCCGCTGCCGCCGTGGCCAGGGAGGGGTCGGAGCCCATGCGGCCATCGGGGTAGCGGCGACGAAAATCCTCCCACCCATGGATGGGACCCGCGGGGGCAGGTTCAGGTAGGGGCCTGAGTTTCCGGGCCAGGTGGGGATGGAGATGGAGTGTCACAGCGATCTCGCTGGGGGTGGCGTGCTGGCCTTCCCGCGCCCCATAGAGTTGACGGGCATGGGCCATCACCGCCGGGGCCAAAAACCAGTTGGCCAGCTTGCAGCGCAGCCGTGGCGCACTGGCCAGGCCCAAACTGGCCGCCCGGTCGTAGGCCTCGCTAAATGCGGCCCGGGCGGTGGCCATGTTCCCCCCATGACCATTGACCACATAAATCCGCTCAAAGCCATGGCGGGCCAGGGAAACCACCACATCCCGCAACAGGGCCAGAAGGGTGCTGGGCTGAAGGCTGATGGTGCCCGGAAATCCCAAGTGATGTTCAGCCATGCCAAACGCCTGGGGAGGAGCCACCACCACATGGCTTCGCTCCGCCACCGCCTGGGCCACGGCATCCGCTGTGAGGGCATCCGTACCAATAGCTCCTGTAGGGCCATGCTGCTCGGTAGAGCCCAGGGGCAGGATCACGCCTTTGTTATGCTCCAGATAGTGTTCCACCTCAGGCCATGTCCAAAGCTGGAGTTGCCAGCTTGGGGATTCAGAGGGAATTCTCATTGCGGATACAGCCTCATTGGAAGCGTCATGGCCCTACATTGTCTCCAATCACCGGCAGGCGGTTGGCGACCGGGTGATTAATGGGAGTCCCATGTTCGACCGCAAGCTTTATGAGGCCCAGTGTGAGGGTCGCCCCGTCTGGGTATTTCTCTCGGACCAGCAGCGCTGGATTGAGCAAGCTCAGGTGGTGGAGGTGAGTGGCGGGGTGGTGACCCTGCGCTATGAAACCGACGAGGACGGCGAGTTGCAAGCCTGGCAGGAAATGGTGCGGCTGAATTCCGTGGGCTCGGTGATGAGTCGTCTCTCCAGCCTGCCCCGCAACGGGGGAAGTGAAGATCTCCCCACCGCTGAGGATTGCCCCATGGAGGAGCAGATCAGCCAGGGGAGCCACGACAGCTCCGGTGAGACCACCACCCCATGATGTTGGCCCGTGTTGGCCCCATGGCGCCGGTCAGTGGGCCGAGCCGTTGCCATGGTAGTCGTCACTGTCATAGAACCCTCCCTGGGTTCCGAAGTAGAGGGCCGTGGCCACGAAAAGGATGGAGGCCAGCAACAACAGGCGACTAAAATCAGGGACAGAGGCGTCCATGGGACAAACAGCAGCAGAACCAGTTTGGCCCCCTCTGCCCATTTCGCCAACCATGGTTGGGGACAGTGCCCCTGGCGGTGTGTCGTCTCTGCCGTTGGAGACATTCCACCGCCCCGCCGCCGCCGTGGCCCCTGACTTACTGGGCTGCCTATTGGTGCGCCGCCACCGGGAGCAGTTGCGCTGGGGGGTGGTTGTGGAAACGGAAGCCTATTGCCAAAGCGAACCCGCCTGCCATGGGCACCACCGCCGCACCCCCAGCAATGAAACCCTTTTTGGCGTGCCGGGGCACTTTTATGTCTACACCAGTTACGGTGTACATCACTGCTGTAACGTGGTGACGGATCGCCCCGATTGGGCCAGTGGCGTTTTGCTGCGGGCGTTGGATCTTCCCTTGGGTGTGCAGCACGAGCGGCGGGCGGCAGGACCTGGCCTCCTCTGCCGTTGCCTCGGCATTGACCGCTCCTTTGATGGCCAACTGGCCACCGATTCCACGGCAGGGCTCTGGCTCACTCAACGCCCCCCAGCCCTGGCGACAGCCCTGGCCAGCGGTGCCATGGATCTGCGCCATGGTCAGCGGATTGGCATCTCCCGCGGGAAGGGGTTGGCCTGGCGCTGGTATCTGGGGGTCAGCCGCAGCATCAGCCGCCGTATTCCAGGGGATCAACGCCCCCATCAAGCACACTGCTGGAGCAGCGCCCAGCTTTTGAAGCCCTGAACAACCACTGGAGTCACCGACATCTGCTGGATCTTGCCGGTCTGGGACAGCAGGATTTTGCGTTGGTGCTTGAGCTGGCGGAGCGTTTCCGGGCCATCCCCAGCGGGGGACCACGGCGGCTGCCAGCTTTGCAAGGGCGGCTGGTGGCCACATTGTTCTTTGAACCCAGCACCCGCACCCGCAATAGCTTTGAACTGGCCGCCCGACGGCTCTCGGCTGATGTTGCCAGCTTTGCGCCAGCCTCCAGCGCCGTGGCGAAGGGGGAGACCCTCCTGGATACGGCCCTCACCTATGCGGCCATGGGGGCTGAATTGCTGGTGATCCGCCACAGCGGCAGCGGTGTCCCCGGCGCCGTGGCCCAGAAGCTGGAGGCCATGGGTCACAGGGTTGCAGTCCTGAACGCAGGGGACGGCCTCCACAGTCACCCCAGCCAGGCCTTGCTGGACCTGTTCACTCTGGCCCGTCACTTCGCCCCCCAGCAGCCCACCATGGAGGCCCTGACTGGCCGCACCATTGCCATTGTGGGCGACATCCTCCATTCCCGGGTGGCCCGCTCCAATCTTTGGGCACTGAGCGCAGCGGGCGCCACCATCCACCTCTGCGGACCTAGCGCCCTTTTGCCCAGTTGTTTTGCCGATTTCCTAGCGGCCATGCCCCCAGGCTGCGACAGGGATCCCATCTCCCGGCGGGGAACGGTTCACCTGTTCCGTAATCTGGACGAGGCCTTGACGGACGTGGATGCCGTCATCACCCTGCGGCTACAGAAAGAGCGGGCCCAGCGCCACCTGATTACCAATCTGGAGGATTACCACCTTGCCTATGGCATCACCCATGGGCGCCTGGAACGTTGCCGCCCCGGGGCGCCAGTACTCCACCCCGGTCCGGTGAATCGGGATGTGGAGCTGAGCAGCCAGTTGTTGGCTGACCCACAGCGTTGCCTCGTGAACCGGCAAGTGAGCCATGGCATCCCCATCCGCATGGCCTTGCTCTACCTCTTGGCCACCGCACTGGAGCCCTAAACTGAGGGGCCAGTCCAGCATTCCCCATGCATGCCTTGTCCCTCCCCACTTGGTGGATCCACATCAGCTCCGTGCTGGAGTGGTGCCTGGCCATGGGGCTGGTGGTGCGCTACGGGCGACTACGGGGGGAGTCGGACTGGTGTTGGTTGGCCATGGCCATGACCCCAGCCCTGGTGAGCGCCCTCTGCGCCTGCACATGGCATGTGTTTGATAATGCCAGCAGCCTCCAGTGGCTGGTCACCATGCAAGCCGCAGCCACCTTGCTGGGCAACAGCGCCTTGGCCTTGGCGGCCTGGTGGCTGTGGCAGCAGGCCCCCTCCCGCGACACTTCCCCCTGATCCCCATGGCGTCGCTGCTGTCGGCCTCCAATCTGTTTGCCCTGTCCCTCATTCCCTTTTTGGTCTTTTTGTGGTATGCCGGGCGGAGCCAGCGATTCCCGCCACTGGCTTGGTGGGGATTTGCCGCCACCCTTGTTTTTGTCCTGATCACCGTGGTGGCTGGGGCAATTGCCCAGTTGCGCTTTGGGCAGCAGTTGGCGAATGTGGACCCCCTCCATGGGGGTGCCGAGGCTTTCCTGACCGCCAGCAACCTGCTGGTTGCCCTGGGTTTTGCCCAGGCCGGGCGCCAGCGGCAAGGGGCCGGGAAGGATCTGGACAGAAAGTGAAAAAGTCTTACAGGTGTCCCCGGAACGTCAAGTTTGGCTGGGGGTGATCGGCAAAAATGTCACCGCACTTTGTGCCCACACCTTGTTGGAGGACCAGGATTTTGATTGAATCACTCTTTGCTCTGACCCCTGCCACCGTCACCTGGACTCCTGCGGTCGGCATGGTGATGCTGGCATGCAATGTGGCAGCCATTGCCATTGGGAAAGCCACCATTCAGCAACCCGGTGTAGGCCCAGCCATGCCCGGTGACGCCAAGTTTTTTGGTGGCTTCAGCGCTGGCGCTGTGCTAGGGACCACCAGCCTTGGTCACGTGTTTGGCATTGGCGCCATCCAGGGCCTGGCCGCCCAGGGGCTGCTCTGATCTGATCCCTGCCCACACCCACCTGTCCGCGTTCACGTCTTTAGTTTCCAGGGTTCGCAGCCTCCGCTGTAAACCCTGGAAATTGTTTTGCTTGGAGACTTACAGCGCAAAGTGCCGAAGCTGAAAAACCGACCATTCCTGTTGTTGCCTCTCTACCGTCAGCCCTTGCGGGACTGTGACCGTCACTTGGCGTCTTGCAAACCAATTCTGGCCCCAGGGTGTTTCATCAGCTCAGCGTCAGGGTGGGTTCCCAGAGACAGACCCATTTCTCCCATCCCTCAAACTCGGGCAACCGAGGCCGTCGCAATCGGTAGCTAAACACCCCACACCTTTCCCCGTCGCCTGAATCACTGACCTGAAATTCATTCCCATCCCAGTGCGTTACCTGTTGGTGCTCCTGGTGTAGCTGGTCTTCGTCTTTACTCTTGCCCGTGGGATATGCCAACGCCACCACATGGACCATCGGCCTGGGTCCGATCCGGTCCGCTTCGTCCAACCCCCCATGGCCATGGATCGCAACGGCGCACTACACCCCCAACTGGGCCAGGGCCGGGGCCATGGGGTTCAACAGGGCGGCATCCGCAACACCCAACACCTGATCGGCGGGCTTGGGGGATTGACCAATGACCCCAAAAGGTTAAATACGGTACGCTTCTGATCCCCAGGCTGCGCCGCAACGGGGCCAGCTTGGCAAGGTCAGGATGCCATCCCGGGGCGAAGAGAAAACAGAGCCCCATCCCTGTGCCAAAGCATTGAGGCTGGCGGCTGGCGGGGCCTTGAGATTGACCCCCACCAGGCTTCCAGAACATCGGCTGACCCCACCTTGCCTGAGGCGGCTCCTGTTGCCATGTTTGGCGATGGGGACCCCACGTGCCGCAGCGGTCACGGCCACAGCCGTAGAAGTGTTGTAATGTACCGGCGTCGTCCCCCCCTGTGTCGCAGGTATCCAACACCTCCCCCTTGCAGTACCGGGGGCAGCAAATCCAGCGACACCGGCGCCAACTCCTCCCATCGCCAAGCCCCCATCAGCGCCTGGGCGTGCCCCTGCTGCAGCGGCTGCGGCAGCAACAACTGCTCCAGCACACTGGGCCAGAACCACTGCCGGTGCATCTCGTCATTCACCAGGATCGGACGGCCTAGGGTCAGGCCTCATCACCAGAAGAGGCCAATGGCGACCAGGAGGATGGCAGAGGGGAAGACGTGGACGCAACGGTGGTAGCGGGTTGCAATGGGCCGCCCGCCAGTCCTTCTGCCGGGAAAAGAGCGTCTCGATTTTGTGACACCTGCGGTAGACTTTCTTGTGGTCATGGACTGGCTGCTTGCGGCAGCGACGGGACGGGATGCAAGACGTGGTGCCCTGCTGGGCCAGCATCTTGCGGATTTTGTCCCTGTCATCCCCTTGATCCCCCATCACCGCGGCAGCAGGCGGCAGCCATCAGCACCAGTGAAGTCACTCCATTGCCCTTCCCTCAGGTCCAGCCGCAGAGGAGGACCTTTGCTGTCGCAGACCCCATGAGCTTGCTGGTCATGCACCCCTTGGTGCGTCCATCAGACGGGATTCAGCCCCCCTTGCTGAGGCTGGATGCCGTGGGATGGGCCTTGAGATTGGTGGCCTCAATCATCAGCACCTTTGGCTCCGGTACATCGCACGGCTCTGCGGAATCGGGTGGCCCTATGGCATCGGATGGTTCTGACGGATCGGATGGTGGCAACCCGGAAAAGGTCAGATCAAAAATATCCTTGTCTGAGGAGCGGCGGCAACAGTTGTAGAGGATTGTGGGGGCCATCGGCCGCCGGGGCATCCACCCGCACAGATCCCTCCGGGTCACGTAGAAGATGCCGCTCAATACCTTTCTGTCATCGACCCGCTTCACAACCCGTTCCTTGGGCAACAAGGGGCGGATACCTGCAACCTGCCCCTGGCTCAGCCCAAACAACCAGGCCATCACCCATCCTCCTGGTGCTCCCTTGGGGCACCCTCAGGGGGCTACTCCTCACATTACTGGGTCCTGACCCTAGCGCACGTGCCGGGCCCCATCCACAGGGTGATAGGTCTCCCCTGTGACCTCCTCATAGAGATAGGCGGGGAGCCCTGTCTCAAACATGGTTTGGAGCGCTTCCTTCAAGTAGGGATTCCAGCCCCCTGTACTCACGGCGCCGTGGCGAACAGTCCAGTCCCAGGTGCCTTGCAGGTCACGGGGGGCCCGTCCGTCCCGATCACGCCATGTGACCAGATCCTGGGACTCCACCAGGCCCACCAGGATGGGGGCCTTGCCATAGGCAGGGGTCAGCGTCAACTCAAGGCGAATCGGATTTTCCTTCACCTGCCGAAGCTGGAAGCGAGGGGGGAGCTTCAGGCCTTTCAAGACCGCAGCAACGGTTCGCATTCTCTTGTTCACGGGGTCTGGTGCATTGGTGAGAAACCCCAAGGGGGCCTTTGTGGGGCATTCATTCAGCATGGAACACCGGGAAAAGACCAGGACACAGCCATGGCCATCTCAACCTTTAGCGGGGGGCCAAGGGGGGAGAATCATCCGGCTGTTGACCTGGGCTGGTAGTTGCTGGTGGTTCGTTATCCCCAGTGAAGCGCACCGTGAGCAACTCATCCTCCAGGAGATTGCCCTCCTGGTCGAGCAACTCGGGATGAACGGTGACCGACCTGGCGGAGGCGTGGTCTTTCTTGCCGCTGGTCGCACTAAAACCGCGCCCCATAAGGCGCATGGCCTGGACCAACAGCAAGACAAAGCAGAGTCCGTAGAGTATGGGGATGATTTGGCTCATGGCTAGCTTACACGCGCTACACGATCATGGCACTTCCATCTCCTCCACTGACGCCAGCACCACGACCATCGGCATGGGGTCGGTCTTTCCCGCACCTCGGCTGCCGTGCTGGCGTTTTGGCCCTGGGTCTGGCGCTTGGCTCGCTGGTGGTGGTCCCCACAGGGTTTGCGCAGCGGGAACCCATCACACCCGAGTCTTTTGTCACACAAGCTGCGCGCCGTGTTGGTCCCGCTGTGGTCCGCATTGATACCGTGCGCACTGTGACCACTGGCCGCTTGCCCCCCCAGGGCATGGGGGGACCATTCTTTGATCAGTTTTTTAACCAGTTCTTTGAGAATGGCCTGCCCCCCACCCAACGCACCCAACGGGAGCAGGGAACAGGGGTCATCTTTGCCGAGGAAGGTTTGATCCTGACCAATGCCCATGTGGTGGAACGAAGCGATCAGGTGGAGGTGAGCCTGACGGATGGTCGCACCTTGACTGGCGCTGTTGTGGGCCTGGACTCCGTGACCGATCTGGCAGTGGTGAGGGTGATGTCCCCCACCCCCTTGCCGGTGGCCCCCTTGGGGGATTCCGACGCCATGGAGGTGGGGGACTGGGCCATTGCGGTGGGCAATCCCTTTGGGCTGGATAACACCGTCACCATGGGCATTATCAGCAGTCTCAACCGCAATATCAGCAAGCTGGGTATTACCGACAAGCGGCTGGAGTTGATCCAGACCGACGCGGCCATCAATCCTGGCAATTCCGGTGGTCCCCTTCTGAATGCGGCTGGCGAGGTGGTTGGCATCAACACCCTGGTCCGCAGTGGACCGGGGGCTGGCCTGGGCTTCGCCATTCCCATCAATCGGGCCCGCAGTATTGCCAAAGAGTTGATCCAAACGGGCAAGGTGAGCCATGCCATGGTGGGGATCGGCCTACGTCCCCTGACGCCTGAGATGGCCCGTGAATTCAATCGGAACAGTGACAGGGGCTTCCAACTGCCAGAACGTCAAGGGGTGCTGGTCCTCAATGTGCTAGCCTTGAGCCCTGCCGAGCAGGCGGGACTTCGCGCCGGGGATGTGATCCTTGCAGTGGGGGGAACCCGTGTGACCCAGTCGGAGGAGTTGCTCAAGGCCGTGGAGGCTGCGGGGGTGGGGGGCCGGCTGAGGCTGACCGTCTGGCAGCAAGGACGGGAGCAGCAGATCACTGTCATTCCAGCAGATATGGCCGCGCTGCAACAACGGAGCAGGGCCGTGGAGGATGGCACCTACTGGCGCCGCATCCCTCTGCGTCCCTAAGTGTCCTAGGGTTAGGACTCATCAACCAGAAGAGGACAGTGGCCGCCAGGAGGATGGCAGAATGGAAGGCGTTGGCGCAGCGGTCGTAGCGGGTTGCAATGGGCCGCCAGTCTTTCAGTCGGGAAAAAAGATTCTCGATTTTATGACGCTTACGATATAATCTCTTGCTGTAATATACTGGATTTCTTGCGGCAGCGACCGGGCAGAATGCAAGGCGTGATGCCCTGCTGGGACAGCATCTTACGGATTTTGTCCCTGTCATCCCCTTGATCCCCCATCACCGTGGCCGCAGGCGGCAGGTCTTTGAGCACCACATCGGCACCGGTGAAGCCACTGCATTGCCCCTCCGCAGGTGGAGTCGCAGGGGACCACCTTTGCTGTCACAGACCTCATGGAGCTTGCTGGTCATGCCCCCCTTGGTGCCACCAATCAGGCGGGGGGCACCCCCCGTTTGTTGAGGCTGGACGCCGTGGGACGGGCTTTGAGACCAGTGGCGTCAATCATCAGCACCTCTGGCTCTGGGGCATCAGGCGGCTCTGCGGAGTCGGATGCTGACAACTCAGAAAAGATCGGATCAAATGCGTGAGGGGCAATGCAGTGACTTCACTGGTGCTGAGGACCTGCCGCCTACGGCCACGGTGATGGGCGATCAAGGGGATGACAGGAACAAAATCCGTAAGATGCTGGTCCAGCAGGGCATCACGCCTTGCATCACGCCCGGTTGCTGCCGCAAGAAACCAGTGCATTACAGCAAGAGGCTGGATCGCAAGGATCACAAAATCGAGAATCTCTTTTCCCGACAGAAGGACTGGCGGCCCATTGCAACCCGCTACGGCGGCTGCGCCCACATCTTCCATTCTGCCATCCTCCTGCCGCTACCGTCCTCTTCTGGTGATGAGGCCTGACCCTAAGCCCCAATCAGCCCGTCCAGCCCCAGCCACTCACTCAGTTGAAAGGCCACCAACCCCAAGGGGTAGATGAGACCGATATTGGCCATGTTGGAACTCACCAGGGTGTCCAGATTGGCCTGGGTGGCCTCAAGCCTGCGGGTCTCCGCCTGGCCTGTACTACGGCCGTAGAGATCAAAGAAGGATGTGAGTTCCGGAAGTGACGTGACCAGACCCAGGCAACAGCCCACCAGCCAGGCAGGCAATTGGATGGCCTCAATGAGCAATTCGGCACTGTTCCCCAAGCTGTGGCCAGTGACGGCGAGGGCCACAATTCCCATCAGCAACAGGACAAGGGCTGTCCCCTGGTTGGGTGGCGTCTGCTCCATTGCCATCTCTTGGGCGCCACCGGGGGCCTGGGCATTGGCCTCCTGGCCCCGCTTCCCCTGCAATTCCGCCAGATTATGGTCCAGGAGCTGATAGCCCAGAAAGCAGCTCAGCAAAGCCAGTCCTAGCACCAGAGAAGGGGGGACGCCGGTGGCGGCCAGCACCAGGGGCAACAGTACAGAAAATGCACAAAAGCTGATTTCCTCAATGAAGCGAGGGTTAAACAGCTCCCAGTGGCGCAGGTAAAATACCACGGCGGTCAGAAACAGCACCAGATTGATCACGTTGCTGGAGGCGATATTCCAAAAGCCTCCCGCCAAGCTCTCCCTGCCATTGACCGCTGTGGCCAACACCGCCACCAACTCCGGCAGGCTGGTGGCATAGCCCAGGATCTGTCCCTTGGTTTTGGCTGACCACCCCAGAGTCTGGGCAAGCCTCTCCAGGCCGTTGATGACCAGCAGTCTCACCGCAGCAATGGTGAGACCGATGGACAGCAAGAGTTTCAGCAGTGCAAAGCCAAGATCACGGGACATCAACGCTGAGGCGCTCCAGCAAAAGTAGTGCTTATCTTGCCGAACACCAGTATTGCCCACTACCCACCACGGCCAGGGGGCACACTAGTACAATGCCGTTCATATCTTAAATGATTCTGAACTCACGGAGAATCTTTTCCTTTCCAGGGAATAATTTGATCAGATTCGGAAGGCTCCGCCCCCCTCATGCTGCTCCTTGACTCCACACTGTTCACGCTCGATTGGGATTGCCACGGGGAGCTTGACCAAGAGGATCGCCAAGCTCTCCTCAACCTGCTGACCCTGGGTCAGCATGAGGGAGCCAGCAAGCGTGAGCCCAGCCACAGGCCTGCTTGTTCATCAGCTTTCAGGTCCCCCTGAAGGCTTCTGCTGCCGGAGTTTCTCAAGAAGGTTGAGCACGGTTGTGGCGGCTGCCATTCCCTTGTCCTGGTAAAACCAGATCTTGGGACACCGCCTCAACTCCAGACGGCGGCTCAACTGGGTCCGCAGGAAGCCGCTGGCGGCCTTCAGACCATTGAGAGCCGCCTCCTGTCCCGCCTCCTCTCCATAGAGACTGACAAACACCTTGCAATGCTGCAGATCCCCACTCACGTCCACAGTGGTGATGGTGATGATGGAGCGGGTCAACCGCTCATCCCTCAGTTGCCCCCCCAGCATCTGACCCAGCTCCCGCTTGATCAGGGCCGCCACCCGCGTGACCCGTCGCCCTTGCGCCATGGCTCAGGCCTCTCCTGAAACCACAAGCATGGCATCCAGAATCTGCACGAGACAGATCAAGCCACTGATGACGGCACCCATCAGGGCCACGGCCGCAATGGGACTGCGCCGCCCCCAAGCCAGAAAGGGCTTGACGGCAGAGAGAAAGATTCCCAGGATAAATCCCAGCAGAAAGCGGGGGTACTTGGTCAGGGTGGCGAGCAGATTTCCCATGGCATCATCCCAAAACTGTGGTTTGCCCGCGAGCATGGGAAAGACTTTGCCAAATCATCAATGCCTCCTGTGAAACTTTTTCAATTCCGTCACTCCCCATTTTGTGAAAAAGCCCGGCTGTTGCTGAATGCCAAGGGAATTCCTTACGTCATGGAAGAGGTGACCCCTGGGGTGGGCCAAGTGGATCTCTTTCGCCGCTCCGGGCAGCGACAAGTTCCGGTGCTGCAAGATGGAGATGTGTTGGTGGCAGGGTCCGCGGCCATCGCCCGTCACCTGGACAACAAGGCTCCTGAGCCCCCTCTGCTTCCTGAAGACCCCCAGGAGCGCGCCCGGGCCCTGCTGTGGGAGAACTGGGCCGATACAACCTTGGCCCACGGGGCCCGCATCGCCCTTCTCCAGGCCATCAGCCAGGACAACCACCTGCGCAAAGCCCTCCTCCCCCAGGCCACGCCGGGTCCCTTGCGGGATGTGCTGGGGGCGCTTCCGGGGGGCATGGTGTCGGGTGTCAGCCATCTGCTTCACCATGCAGGTCTTCAACAACTCAAGCACGCCTTGGAGCAACTGACAACGCTTGTGGCCAGTGGTGGGCCCCTGGTTGGCCCACAGAACTGTGTGGCCGATCTGGCTGTGGCGGCCCAACTCTATGGGCTGAAGTTTCCCGCCACGGCCGGCACCGATCTGGCAGGCCGCGGTGTTTCCGGCATCGCCGATCATCCCTTGTTTGAACCCCTGTTTGCCTGGCGGGATCAGCTCTATGGGGCTGTGGGGCGTGATGGCTGATCCCATCATTTGGGCCATGGACCACTATGTGATCCTGGAGCCCGGCAAAGCGGAGTGGATGGCTGATCAGGCGGAAACCGCCGCTTGGCTGGCACGGACCCTTGCTGCAATGGACCATGTTCCTGCTGGCCTTGACCACCTTCACGATGCCTTAACCCGGGCTGCCCATCTTTTGGATACCGCTTGTGAACTGGAAGTGGCTCCTGGCCAGCGGGTGCAGTGGTACGCTGTTCGCCTTGAGCCTGGTTGATCCACACCCCCTAGGGCCAGGACTCATCACCAGAAGAGGACAGTGGCGGCCAGGAGGATGGCAGAATGGAAGGCGTGGGCGCAGCGGTCGCAGCGGGTTGCAATGGGCCGCCAGTCTTTACAGTGGGGAAAAAAGATTCTCGAATTTTATGACGCTTGCGATACAATCTCTTGCTGTAATGCACTGGTTTCCTGCGGCAGCGACGGGGCGGGATGCAAAGCGTGATGCCCTGCTGGGACAGCATCTGACGGATTTTGTCCCTGTCATACCCTTGATCCCCGATCACCGTGGCCGCAGGCGGCAGGTCAAAGATCAGATCAAAAATACCCTTGTCTGACCAGCGGCGAAAACGGTTGTAGAGGGTTTTGTGGGGGCCATAGGCGGCCGGGGGCATCCACCCAGCGCAGCCCCTTCTGAATGACAGGGATGATGCCGCTTAACACCTTCCTGTCCTCCACCCGCTTCCCACCCCGTTCCTTGGGAAACAAAGGGCGGATGCCATCAACCTGCTCTGCGCTGAGCCCCAACAACTGGGCCATCACCCATCTCCTCCTGGTGCTCTCTTGGG
>JAJDUS010000096.1 GCA_022826535.1 Prochlorococcaceae cyanobacterium jk18x1bzbins.87 | reverse complement strand
TTTCACGGTGTTATTAAGAACCATGAAGACCATTGAGAAGCGAAATAAGGCCTTTTGACCCAGAAAACGCTCTGTCAATTACATAATTCAGCTTTCTCCTTCTTATTATTGGCTTGAATCGGGGTTCTCCAGCGTTTCCCTTTAAGGAAGCCCTGGAAAACATCAAAGCGCTTTCACAGAAGACTGTCACTCCTCTCTTAACAGCAAGGCTTTTCAAAAGCCAGGACTGGGTCAGAAAGGGGTTTCCCAGTGGTTCCTTTATGGGTTTGGTGCATCTGTGGATCCCGTTCCTTCTTCTCATTCTTTGTGGAAATGGGAGCATGGATAATGGTGGCATCTACTACCGTGCCCTCCCGCAGCAGCAGGCCCTTCTCTTCCAAGTACTGCTCCACCATCTTGAAGATCTCCTTGGCCAAGTGATGCTGTTCCACAAAGTGGCGGAACGCCAAGATGGTGGTGGCATCCGGGATGTTGTCTTTGGCAAGATCAATGCCGGCGAAGCAGCGGATGGCGCCGGTGTCAATCAGGGCATCTTCCATAGGGAAACACTGGGAAACCCCTTTCTGGCTTGGTCCTGGCTTTTCAAAAGCCTTGCTATTTGATGTTTTCCAGACTTTCCATAGCGTCGTCGCTCAGGGACCACCAGTTCTGCATCAGGTGAATCCGTAGCATGATCTCCAACCCATAGGGCGTCCTTCCCACCTGCGGTCCCACTTGCGGGTAAGAAAGGCTGCATCACCTTTACCAGGCTTGAGAAGGGCAGCGCCGCCTCCATTTCCTCCCCACAGAAGAACTTCTCCTTCCTGGTCTGCACGCGGCTACGCTCCCAGTCGCTGCACTCCAACTGCTGCTCCTTCACTTCCATCCTTTCCTTCCCAATTCACACTCATTCTAGCCACCCTCAGACCGCTGGGGGGGCAGGGGGTCCCTTTGGGGTTTTTCCGACTTTCCCCAAGCAAGTCCCCTCGCGTTATTTCCGCGAAAGCGGAGAGCCGGGAATCCATGCCGTAATAGTTGAGTGTGGGCATCGTAGGGGAATTGAAGACGGCACTTAATGTAAGCCACCTCAACCCAGACCACCGCCTGACAGGCCGGACAAATCAGAATTGGCGCCACCCGCTAGGGTTTGGCCATGGCCATTGTTCCCAGCCACCCCGAGAAGACATCCCCGGCTCCATCCCGCAACCATGGCGCTGCGCCCCGTCCTCCAGGTTCTCCCCATGGTTCACAGCGACATGCAGAGGCCACGGCAGAGGAGAAAAGCTATGCGGATGAAGTCCTGCGCCCACGGCTCCTGGGGGACTATATCGGTCAGACTGCCCTCAAGCAGGTGCTGCACATTGCCCTGGAGGCGGCACGCCATCGCCAGGAACCCCTGGACCATCTCCTGCTGTATGGGCCGCCCGGCCTAGGCAAAACCACCATGGCCATGGTGTTGGCGGCAGAGTTGACGGCCCGTTGCCGGATCACCAGCGCCCCGTCGCTGGAGCGCCCTCGCGACATTATTGGCCTGCTCATGACCCTGGAGCAGGGGGATGTGCTCTTCATTGACGAGATCCACCGTCTGCCCCGCATCGCCGAGGAACTCCTCTATCCCGCCATGGAGGATTTCCGTCTGGATCTCTCTGTAGGCAGAGGATCTACGGCCCGGGCCCGCAGCCTGGGTCTGCCTCGGTTCACCCTGGTGGGCGCCACCACAAAGGCAGGTTCCATCAGTTCACCTTTACGGGACCGTTTTGGGATGGTCCATCGCCTGGAGTTTTACACCGGGGCCGAGTTACAGCAGATCGTGGAGCGCTCTGCCCAACTTCTGCAGATGGGGGTGGAGCGTTCCGGCGCTCAGGCCATTGCCAGCCGTTGCCGCGGCACACCCCGCATCGCTAACCGTCTACTGCGCCGTGTACGGGACTATGCCCTGGTAAAAGCCTGCCCCGCCATTGATGACCAGGTGGTGGCGGATGCCCTCACCATGCACCGCATTGATCCCTTGGGCCTCGATCCCAGCGACCATCGTCTGCTGTTGGCCATTGCCCGGCAGTTTGAAGGGGGACCTGTGGGTCTCGCCACCCTGGCCGCGATTCTGGGGGAGGATGCCGACACCATTGAAACCGTGCTTGAGCCCTACTTGCTCCAGATCGGGTTTCTGCAGCGCACCCCCCGTGGCCGCCGCCTGGCACCCCCGGCCTACAAGCACCTTGGCTTGCACCCGGCGCCCACAGCCAATCAACCATTGAACGGGCAACTGCCTCTGATGTAAAGCCTGTTGACCGTGTCTCTGTTGCCCTATAATAGGCAGTATGCGCGCCACTTCCCTTGACGGGCCACCTATTGCCATGGCTGGGCGCCATGGTTTTGATCCTGCTTTTCAGTTGCTGGTCCCCAAGCCTGGCTCTGGGTGATTCACTGGAGGGGAACCCGGTGAAGGCAGAGGCTACTGCCCTCTACAACTTGGGTGCAATGCAAGGGGAGCGGGGCAATTGGCAGGGGGCCCGCTGCAGCTATGGCGCTGCTGCCCGAATCCAACCCGATTGGATCCTGGCCCAATCCAGCCAGGCATTGGTCGCCATGGAACTGGGTGAGTTGACCGTTGCCGAGGAGACATTCCGCCAGCTGATTCGCCGTCATCCCCTTTTTGCGGATGCCCGCGCCGCCCTCACGGCACTGCTCTGGCACCGTGGTCTCCAGGGAGAAGCCCAGAGCCACTGGGCCGCCAGTGCTGGCTTGGATGATCGCTATGGTGATGCCCAATGGCTGTTGGCAACGCGCCACTGGCCCCCAGGGCCTGTGGAAGATCTTCAGCAATTCTTGACGTTCGGGATATCTTGATGGGCATGGCCAGCTTGCTTGCCCCCGCGGAACTTCGACAGCAGGTGCAAGATCTGCAACCGGATCTGGTGAAAATTCGCCGCCACCTCCATGCCCATCCGGAGTTGAGTGGTCAGGAGCAGCAAACCGCCGCCTTTGTGGCCGGCGCCTTGTATCAACTGGGCTTTGATGTGCGTGAAGGGGTTGGCGGCGCCGGTGTTGTGGCTGATCTTGGCGGGGAGCCCGGTCCCACCATTGGCCTGCGGGTGGATATGGACGCCTTGCCCATTGAAGAGCGCACCGGACTGCCCTTTGCGTCCCGTCGCCAAGGTCTGATGCATGCCTGTGGCCACGATATCCACACCACGGTGGGAATCGGGGTGGCCCACCTGATGGCCCCCCTTGCCCGCCGGTTACCGGGGACACTGCGGCTTCTGTTCCAGCCGGCTGAGGAGATTGCCCAGGGGGCAAGCTGGATGGTCAAGGCTGGGGCCCTTGATGGTCTGGATGCCCTGTTCGGGGTTCATGTGCATCCTCCACTGATAGCCGGCAAGGTGGGGATTCGTGCGGGAACATTCACCGCCACGGCGGATGAGTTGATTGTTGAAATTCTGGGAGAAAGCGGCCATGGGGGCCGACCCCATGAAGCTCTGGATGCCATCTGGATTGCCAGCCAGGTGGTGACCGGACTCCAGGAGGCTGTCAGCCGCCGCATCAATCCTCTGCACCCTGTGGTGATCAGCTTTGGGCAGGTTCAAGGGGGTTGTGCCTTCAATGTGATTGCTGATCGTGTCTTGCTGAAGGGTACGGTGCGCTGCCTGCACCCGGACACCCACCAGAAGCTAGCCAGTTGGATTGAGAGGGTGATTCAGGGAATTGTGGAGATCCATGGGGCACGGTCCCGGGTGAGCCTCCGCCCCATCACCCCCTCCGTGTTCAATGATGCAGGCCAGACCCGTTGCCTGGAAAAAGCGGCCCGCGCTGTTCTGGGGGATGACAATGTGGAGTACCTTCCCCAACCCTCATTGGGAGCGGAGGACTTCGCCGAGATGCTCCAGCATGTGCCCGGCTGCATGTTCCGCCTCGGCGTGGCCGGTCCTGGGGGCTGCTATCCCCTCCATCATGGCTGCTTTAACCCCGATGAGAGGGCCATTGCAACAGGGGTGGAAGTGCTCGCCGCCACCCTGCTGCAGCGGTTCGATTCACCCGGTGACCACATTTCACCCTGACTGTGAACACACCTCCCCATCCCTTCTCGCGCCTGGTCACCATGGCGGCTCCGGCCATGGTGTGCCTGGGGTTGCTGGGCAATCTGCAACGGACCGACAGTGAAAAGCTGCAAACCATCCCCATGGTGGTGATTGGCGCCGGTCTCACCCTGTCGGCTTGCGGGCAATGGATTGTCCATCGCCGCCGGCTCCTGCACGCTCTGCGCAAAACACCCCAAAACGCAGGAGCCCACGGCGCCAGGCCCAGGCCATGAGAAGGATGGTGGGCACTTCTCGAAGACCTTGCACCACGGCCACCGGCCCCAAGGAGAGCACCGCCCATGGTCGTCTGAAGCCTTCCCGGATGGCCTCTGGCCATGCCGGGAACGTGGCCCGGCTCCAATCTGCAGTATCCAGGTTGATACAGCCATGGGGGCTGGCTTGCAGGTGCTCCTGGACAGCCTCCATGCTGGCGAAGGCAGCATGACCCCACTGCTCCAGCAGAATATTCAGAACCATCTTCTCCGGGCGGCTAGGCGGTTGGCGGCGGGGATCTCGCTGATTCCAGTCCGCCATGACCAGTCGACCACCGGGTTTCAGGAGGCGCAATACTTCATTGGCAAAGCGCTGCTTGTTGGCAATGTGGGGCGCCGCTTCCACGGTCCAGACCGCGTCAAAAGATCCATCTGCCATGGGCATGGCCAAGGCGTCCATGACGGCAAAACGACAGGGGAGGTGTGTTGGCGTCAATGCACGGGCCCGGTCAATTTGCTGGCTGCTGATGCTGATGCCCAGCACCGCAAAGCCATAATCCCGCGCCAGGATCCGTGCGCTGCCCCCAATGCCGCAACCCACATCCAGGAGGCGACTGCCTGGGGGCAGTGTGTGAAGGCCAGACCAGTGGACCATTTCATGGACCAGTCTTGCTTTGCTGGCCCGGAAATCCTGGGGCTGGGGAGGATCGCCATAATAGCCCAGGTGGATGTGATCCCCCCAAAGGCGTTCCAGGAGACCATCCCGGGTCCAGTGGTCGTAATTGGCGGCAACGCTGTGGGGGGATTGATAGGGACGCTTGCCAGCGAGATAGGCACAGAGCACCAGGAACAGAGCACCGCCAATCAGAAGCGGAAGCCAGGGCATGGACGGGTCTCTAGTTTCTGGTTCTCTGTTCTAGATCTTTGAGCACTGTTCGTGCGGCCAGCTGTCGGCGCGCCGTGTCCAGCAACCCATACTCCTGCTGGAGGCGGTGGGCTGTGTCCGTTATCTCCAGGAGATGCTGCTGGGCTGCTGTTGCATTATCCAGACGGGAGGCCAGCCAGAAGGACATCTCTTCGGGGTCGGACGGGATATCTTCGGGCAGACGAAAATTCTTGCCGGAGAGCTTGGCAGAAAGCTTGACAACATCGCCAAGGGCATCATGGACCTTCCAGACAAGATCCGTGAGATCGGCTGTCAGGGGATCATCTTCAAGCCAACTGACCAGACCAATGCAGAAGGGGGTGTCTCGAACCCGGTTCAAGACCCGGAAACGTTCCTGCCCCCTGGTCACAATGGCGCTGCGGTCCCCCTCCATGGGATGGTGCTGGAGGATTTCCGTACAACAGCCCACAGTGCTTGGCTCCCCTGTCTCAGGATCGCAGTTGACGACGCCAAAGCGCTGATCCGTTTCCAGAACCGTCTTCAGCATGATCCGGTAGCGGTACTCAAAGATGTGAAGGGGAAGCACTTCACGGGGAAACAGCACAACCCCGGACAACAGAAACAGGGGAAGCTCCCTAACCGCCAGTGGTTTGGTCATGGCTGTAGGGCAACAGGTTGCTTGACCTTAGACAGCTACGGTTCGATGTGTGGGGCCCTCTCTAGAGCTTGACCTCAATGTCCACGCCACTGGGCAGGTCCAGTTTCATGAGGGCGTCGATTGTCTTTGATGAGGGATTGTAAATGTCGATCAGCCGCCGATGGATGCGGGTTTCAAAGTGTTCCCGTGAGTCCTTGTCCACATGGGGAGAGCGCAACACACAGTAGATCTTCCGTTTTGTGGGCAGAGAAATGGGGCCAATGGCCGTGGCTGCCGTGCGGTCTGCGGTGTCGATAATCTTCTCGCAAGAAATATCCAACATCCTTCGATCAAAGGCCTTGAGGCGGATCCGAATTTTCTGTTGTGCAAGGGTTCTGGTCATGGCAGGGGCTCAGGGGTGGGGAAGTGGCCCATGGAGGGTCGAGTTGTCAAGGTGCAGGAGGAATTGCGTGGGGGGAAGATCTCTGGATCAGCCCCCCTCCTCAGTCGGGAATAGTCTCAGGCGAGGATCTTGGACACCACGCCAGCGCCGATGGTGCGACCTCCTTCGCGAATGGCAAAGCGCATGCCCTTCTCAATGGCCACCGGCACAATGAGTTCACCGGTCATCTTGATGCGATCACCGGGCATCACCATCTCCGCCTTGGAGCCATCGTCAGCGGTGAACTGGGTGATCTGGCCCGTCACGTCCGTGGTGCGGATGTAAAATTGGGGACGGTAACCAGCGAAGAAGGGCGTATGGCGTCCCCCTTCTTCCTTGGTTAGCACATAGACCTCACCCTCAAACTTGGTATGGGGGGTGATGGAGCCGGGCTTGACCAGTACCATGCCCCGCTCCACTTCATCCTTCTGAATGCCCCGCAGCAGCAGGCCCACATTGTCTCCGGCCATGCCCTCGTCCAACAGCTTGCGGAACATTTCCACCCCGGTGACCGTGGTCTTGCGGGTGTCCTTCAAGCCAACGATTTCCACTTCTTCGTTGACTTTGACCATGCCCCGCTCAATGCGGCCTGTGGCCACGGTGCCGCGCCCCGTGATGGAGAACACATCCTCCACAGCCATCAGGAAAGGCTTGTCCACTTCCCGCTCCGGCTCGGGGATGCTTTCATCCACGGCATCCATAAGATCCAGAATGCCATCAATCCATGGATCCTTGCCCCGCTCACCGGTAGCGCCACCCTGGATGGCCTCCAGGGCCTTCAAGCCGGATCCCATCACCACCGGGATGTCGTCACCAGGAAACTCGTACTTGCTGAGGAGCTCCCGGATTTCCAGCTCCACCAGCTCCAGCAGCTCCTCATCGTCAACCATGTCTTTCTTGTTGACGAAGACCACCAGGGCGGGAACACCCACCTGTTTGGCCAGGAGAATGTGCTCCCGGGTCTGGGCCATGGGGCCATCCGTGCCGGCCACCACCAGGATGGCGCCATCCATCTGGGCGGCCCCCGTGATCATGTTTTTGACGTAGTCTGCGTGACCAGGGCAGTCCACATGGGCGTAGTGACGGCTTTCCGTCTCATACTCCACATGGGCCGTGTTAATGGTGATGCCCCGCTCCTTTTCTTCGGGAGCGCCGTCAATTTCGTCATAGGCCTGGGCCTGGGCACTGCCGCGGGCCGCCAGAACGTTGGTGATTGCAGCAGTCAGTGTGGTTTTGCCGTGGTCAACATGGCCGACGGTGCCGATGTTGACATGGGGCTTGTTCCGCTCGAACTTCTCGCGTGCCATTGATGGAAAGAATCGGGGAGGTTTTCGGTTGAGGGATGGAGATCAGGACTTGCCCTGATTCTTGGCGATGATCGCCTCAGCGACATTGCGAGGAGCTTCCTCGTAGTTGCTGAATTCCATCGAGAATAGACCCCGACCCTGGGTCATGGATCGGAGTTCTGTGGCGTATCCAAACATTTCGGAGAGGGGCACTTTGGCGGTAACTTTGCCGATGCCATCCTCTATGGTCTGGCTTTCTATCATGCCACGACGGGATGATAGGTCACCAATGATGGGACCGAGGAAATCGTCCGGGATCTCCACGTCCACTTTCATCATTGGCTCCAGCAGGGCCGGGCTGCACTTGTTCACCGCATCTTTGAAGGCCATGGAGCCGGCAATCTGAAAGGCCATTTCGGAGGAGTCCACATCATGGAATGACCCATCAACCAGGGTGCATTTGACGTCAATCATGGGATAGCCCGCCAGCACCCCGGATGTACAGGTCTCCGCCATGCCCTTCTGGGCTGGGTTGATGTACTCCTTGGGAACAACGCCACCAACAATTTTGCTCTCGAAGGAAAAGCCTGAATTGGGTTCTCCCGGCTCCATCTCAATGATGACGTGGCCGTACTGGCCCTTACCGCCAGACTGACGCACAAATTTGCCTTCGCCCCGGGCGCTGGCGCGAATGGTTTCCCGGTAGGCCACCTGGGGAGCCCCCACGGTGGCTTCCACTTTGAACTCCCGCAGCATGCGGTCCACCAGAATCTCCAGGTGGAGTTCACCCATACCAGCGATTACGGTCTGGTTGGTCTCGGGATCCGTGCTGACCCGGAAGGTGGGATCCTCTTCGGACAGGGATTGGAGGGCCTTGGAGAGTTTTTCCATGTCTCCTTTGGTTTTGGGTTCCACGGCCACGGAGATCACAGGCTCGGGAACAAACAGGGTTTCCAGGATGATGGGTTGCTCCTGGGTACACAGGGTGTCCCCTGTGGTGGTGTCCTTGAGTCCCACCACGGCTCCCAGATCTCCTGCCCGCAGCTCATCCGCCTCTTCCCGCTCATCCGCCTTGAGCACCACCAGGCGGGAAATGCGCTCTTTTTTCCCCTT
This sequence comes from Prochlorococcaceae cyanobacterium jk18x1bzbins.87, assembly GCA_022826535.1. Classification (GTDB taxonomy): domain Bacteria; phylum Cyanobacteriota; class Cyanobacteriia; order PCC-6307; family Cyanobiaceae; genus Synechococcus_B. Next base: position 16,045 of record JAJDUS010000096.1, on the reverse strand, counting down.
GGTGGAGTTCAGCACATAGCTGCCCTTGCTCAGAATGCCGGAATAGATGCGCACAAAGGTGAGCTTGCCATAGGGATCAGCCATCACCTTGAAGGCCAGGGCACTGAAGGGCTCCCCATCGTCCGAGGCCCGCACGGTTGTCTCGCCACTGTCCAGCACCCCTTGGATGGGGGGCACGTCCACTGGCGCCGGCAGGTAATCCACCACCGCATCCAGCAACAACTGGACCCCCTTGTTCTTGAAGGCGGAGCCGCAAAGCATGGGCACCAGGCCGTGGTGGAGCACCCCTTCACGGATGCCGCGGACCAGTTGCTCCTGGCTGAGTTCACCGTTGTCCAGGAAGGCTTCCAGAAGCTCCTCGCTGGACTCCGCCACCGCCTCCATCATGACGCTGCGCCAGGTTTTCACCTGATCCGCCATGGCATCGGGGACGAGAGTCTCAACGATGTTCCTGCCCAGGTCATCCTTGTAGAGGTACGCCTTATTGCGCACCAGATCCACAATGCCGCTCAGGTCCCCCTCGGCGCCAATGGGCAGTTGGATGGGGAAGGCATTGGCCCGTAGCCGGGATTTGATTTGCCCATGGACATTCAGGAAGTCAGCCCCGGTGCGGTCCATTTTGTTGACAAAGACCATGCGGGGCACCTGGTAGCGGTCCGCCTGGCGCCAGACTGTTTCGGACTGGGGTTGGACGCCCCCCACAGCGCAGAACACGGCAATGACCCCATCCAGAACCCGCATGGAGCGCTCCACCTCAATGGTGAAGTCCACGTGGCCGGGGGTGTCGATGATGTTGATGCGGTGGTCTCGCCAACTGGTGGAGATGGCGGCTGCAGTGATGGTGATGCCCCGCTCTTTCTCCTGGGCCATCCAATCCGTTGCGGCGGCACCGTCGTGGACCTCTCCCAGCTTGTGAACCACACCGGAATAAAACAGGATCCGCTCCGTGGTGGTTGTCTTGCCGGCATCAATGTGGGCGGCAATACCAATGTTGCGAACGCGATCCAGGGAGACATTGCGGGACACGGAAAACCTCCGAAGTGTGTGCTTCTGACCGAGGGCGGGGGCAACTCTACAGACAAACCCATCCCCCTGGCGTCCCCCACCCATGGGACTTGGGAGACAACGCCAGGGGCAGGGACGTCAGTAGCGATAGTGGGCAAAGGCTTTGTTGGCTTCCGCCATCTTGTGGGTTTCTTCCCGCTTGCGGACGGCACTGCCGGTTTCATTGGCGGCATCCATCAGCTCCCCGGCCAGCTTCTGGGCCATGGAGCGACCGGAGCGGGCCCGAGAGTAGTTCACCAGCCAGCGCAGCGCCATGGCTGTCCCCCGCTCCGGTCGGACCTCCATGGGGACTTGATAGGTGGCGCCGCCCACCCGCCGAGCACGCACTTCCACAAGGGGAGTGATGTTGCAAATGGCAGTCTCGAACAGGGTGACGGGATCATCGCCTGTGCGCTCCCCCACCAGATCCAGGGCTTGATACAGAATCCTCTGGGCCGTGGACTTCTTGCCACTTTTCATGAGCCTGGCCACCAGCATGGCGGCCAGACGGTTATTAAAACGTGGGTCCGGCGTAACGGGACGCTTCTCGGCGGTATTGCGGCGGGACATGGGGTGAAGATAGTGAAAACGTCAGTGGGAAGGTAAACAATGATGGGGCAGATCTTGGTTCAGGTCACCCCTTGGGTTGCTTGGCCCCGTACTTGGAGCGGGACTGGCGACGGTCCTTGACCCCTGCCGTATCAAGGGTGCCGCGAATGATGTGATAGCGCACACCCGGCAGATCCTTGACTCGTCCTCCCCGAATCAGCACCACGGAGTGTTCCTGCAGGTTATGGCCCTCACCGCCGATGTAGGCGGTCACCTCGAAACCTGAGGTGAGTCGCACCCGCGCCACCTTCCGCAGGGCGGAGTTGGGCTTTTTGGGCGTTGATGTGTACACCCGGGTACACACACCACGCCGCCCGGGGCACGACCGCAGGGCAGGGGATTTGGTCTTGTCTCTCAACCGAGAGCGCTCAGTACGGATGAGTTGTTGGATCGTGGGCATTGAGGCCTGGTGATAAACCGCGGCGGGGTCGCACAATCTACAACTCTACCGCATCACTGCCCTTGGCTGGCGTCCTTGGCTGGACGGCTGAAGGCAATGCCACAGGTGCAAAACTGCACATCCTTGGGACCACGCAAGATGAAGCCACCACCACGCAGGTCATGGTGGTGGTCCAGACGCATGGATTCCAGTTGGTTAACGGTGTCCCGGCTTGCCCAAAGGGTCATGCCATCCGTACGGGCCATGGGCTCGCCCACCACAGCACCGGCACGGATGATCAGTGCCCAGCTCTGGCATCCACCGGGTTGAAGTTCCAGGCTGGCCACCCCTGGATGGGATGTGAGGGCCGCCAGGCGGCTCAGTTCCGCAGCGGCCTGGGGGGTGATCTGGAACGGGGCGTGTCTGGCCATGATGACTGCTCAGTTGTTGCTTGGGGAGCCACTCTCGCCTGGTGAGCGTCTGACCACCACCCCCAGGCCATTATGAACGCGAGATGCCACGCCCCGTCCATGCACGGCTGTGACACCCTGGAACACCAAGGTTGTGGAACTGCCGCCATCAAGGTTGAGGGCATCCTCCATGCCCAACTGCTGAGCCAGTTGGGCGGTTTCCCTGAGGCTGGGCCCGGAATTGCCCAGACCTTGCATGGTGAACAGCCACAACTGGTCCTGTCCCCAGGCCACCACACTCCGTGGCGCCTTCCCTCTTTGGAATTGGGTGCTGAAGTGCTCCAGGCCAGGGTTCAGCACCGGCTGCCCCCCCAGCAGCAGCAGGGGACCTGCCCCCAGGATGTGGGGCTGCTGCCCCAGAACGTCAGGGGTCAGATGCTGGCTGAGGACAACGGAATCACCAAGCCGCAGCGGCAGGCGGGCCCCATGGCGGGCCACCAGCAGCCAGCTCCCGGGCCTAAGGGCAACACCATCTCTCAACTGGAAGGAGGCAAAGTGGCGCACCACCCGGTTCCCCTGAACCAGAACCCCGGTCTCCCCTTCGGTCAAGGGGCGGTAGTGGCTGCTCCAGTGGTGAGTGTAGCGCGCCACCCCTGTCTGGGCGTAACCACTGTTCAGATGATTGAGGGGGAAGGAACCTCTGGGTCCTTTCACCGTTTCTTTCATGGACAATCGGCCAAACACCGGACGTTCTCCTGATCCCCACCCCATGGCTCCCCGGCCCAGAATTGGCCCTGATAGCCAATGGCCTTGCCGCTTGATGGCGCCCAGGGGAAGCTTGCGAATGCGATTGAAGTAGCCGCCATTGATGGCCAGATCCGCTTGCCAGGCCTTGGCCAACTGGTGGAGAGAGTTGAGCTGATCCATGCCCTCGGTCCTGGTTAAGGGGACAAGGGACAGGGAAGGATTCACCAGATCCAGGGCTACGCTGTGGAGGCGAAATCTCCGTTTCCCAAGGGACATGACCTTGGTGGTTAACTGGAACTGCTCCAGTGGCGGGAGAATGTCCTGCTTGGTGGGTCCCAGAATGCGAAGGGCAAGAAAGTCTTCGTAGGGGAGGTCAAGAACAAGGCGCTCCGGACGACCAAGGGTGAGGATGCGGCTGTCGGGGCCGAGGCCTGCCGTGTTCAGCCGCAGCAGACCCGGTGTCCACTGGTGGGGAATGCCGAGGGTCTCCATCTCCCGCAGATGCACATCCCGGGAGCGGACCTCCAGCAACAACACCCCATCCTCATAACGGAAGGGGACCGGGCCTAGAAAGTCCAGCACAATCCGCACCCGTTCAGCAGATTGGCCCAGCCGCACGTTGATCAGTCGCGGTGGCGGAACCTGGAGATTCAGCCGGGAACCAATCGGCCTGAACCGCCATCGGAAGCGCTGCACCAGGGGGGCAATGTCCACAGCGGGCTCGTCTTCCAAGGGAAGATGGGCCTCCTCAAGGGGAATAACGTGACCAAACCAGACCAACTGCAGACCGTCGGCCACAGGCTTCACATCGGCCCCCAGTTGGTGGGTCAGGACGTCAATCGCCACAAAAAGACGTTGACCGGAGCCCGGCTCCCCCTCAAGACGCCATGGCGCTTGCAGTTCGGCGCCATTCAGTGTCATGCTGTCCCCGGTCAAGACTGGGGATCCTGTCTCCCCATCCTGAAATGGTTCCAGGGGCGGCGGTGCGGCCTGAAACGGCTGAGCCTGTTCAGGGGGAAATTGTGAAGGGGCCACTGGGGCTCCCAGGTTCAGCCCGTGCGCCGGGGCGAACGGGCTGAAAAGCAAGGAGCTTGAAAGGCTCAGCGCTGCAAACCGCCCAACAGGAGCATGCATTGACCAGAACAACCACAGTCGAAGACGCTGCCATTTCCGCCTTCGCGGCTAGCCTAAGAGTCTAAAGTCCGGTCATTGTTAATGTCCACACCCTCACGCTGTTCTGCCTGGCCTTACCGGGATTCTTCAGGGCCTGACTGGCTGGAACGGGAGCGGGACGGTTGTGGCGTTGGTTTTCTGGCCCGGCTGGACGGCCAGCCAAGCCACTGGCTCTTGCAGCAGGCTCTGCAGGGCTTGACCTGCATGGAACACCGGGGTGGCTGTGGCGGTGACCGGGACTCCGGAGATGGGGCAGGGGTGCTCTGTGCCATTCCCTGGCCGCTGCTGCGGACCCTCTGGCCTGCTGTGGCGGCGCTGCCGGATGGGAGAGTTCCTGCCCTGGGCATGGTTTTTCTGCCCAGGGATGACAAGGCCCGCTCCACCACGCGCCGCCTTTGCGAGGAACAGGCTGCCCAACTGGGGCTCTACAGCCATGGCTGGCGCGTAGTGCCCATTGATCGGGATGTTCTGGGTCCCATGGCAGCGGATAGCTGTCCAGTGATTGAACAGTGGCTCCTCTCCATGGATGAATGCCATGGGGATCAGGATGAGTTGGAGTGCCTGCTGTTCCGTTGTCGCCGCCGCATTGGGGCCCAACTGGGTGAAGTGTTGGGAACAACGTTGAGTCCCCATGTTTCCTTTGCCTCCTTGAGCACCCGCACGGTGGTCTACAAGGGCATGGTGCGCTCCCAGGTGCTGCCGGTCTTCTACAGGGACCTGCAAGATGAGCGCTTTGCCGTCCCTTACGCGGTCTATCACCGACGTTTCAGCACCAACACCCTACCCCGCTGGCCCCTGGCCCAGCCCATGCGCCTATTGGGCCATAACGGTGAAATCAACACCCTTCTGGGGAACATCAACTGGGCCCTGGCAGCCCAGGACGGCCTCAAGCGGGTCTGGGGTTCCACCGCCGCGGACTTGCATCCCGTGGTGAATCCCGCCTTCAGCGATTCCGCCAACCTGGATGGGATGTTGGAGTTGATGGTGCATAGCGGCCGCCCCATCATCGAAAGCCTGATGACCCTGGTGCCGGAAGCGTTTCAGCAGCAACCGGAGCTGGAGGCTCGCCAGCAACTTCAGGACTTCTATACCTATTGGGCCGGCATTCAGGAAGCCTGGGATGGACCGGCCTTGCTGGCCTTCACCGATGGGCGCTGGATCGGGGCCTGCCTTGATCGCAACGGCCTGCGCCCAGCCCGCTACTGCGTCACCCGGGACGGCCTGGTGGTCATGGGGACCGAGACCGGTGTGGTGGAACTGGATGAGGTCGCCATCGTGGAGAAGGGCCGCCTGGGTCCCGGTCAGATGTTGGCCGTGGATCTGGAGAAGGGGCGCCTGCTGCGCAACTGGGAGGTGAAGGAAGAAGCCGCCAGCCGCTATCCCTATGGCCAATGGCTACGGCTGCGACAACAGCTTGCGCCAAAGCCATGGCTCACGGAACCGCAGTTCAGTAACCTGGAGTTGCTGCAATTGCAGACTGCTGTTGGCTTCACCGCCGAGGATTTGGACCTCATCATTGAGGACATGGCCGGCAAGAGAAAGGAACCCACTTTCTGCATGGGGGACGATATCCCTTTGGCCGTTCTCTCCAGCAAGCCCCATCTGCTGTACGACTATTTCAAGCAGCGGTTTGCCCAGGTCACCAATCCCCCCATTGATCCCCTGCGGGAAGAGTTGGTGATGAGCCTTGCGGTTCACCTGGGGTCCCGTGGATCGGCACTGGAACCCTCAGCCGAGGGGGCCCGCCGTCTGGACATCCCCTCTCCTCTGCTCAATGAGGCTGAGCTGGGTCAGTTGCGTGCATCGAACTGGAACTGCCACCATCTCAGCACCCTGTTTGCCGTTGCCGCCGGTCCGGATGGCCTGCAAGAGGCAGTGGAGCAACTCTGCCAGCAGGCGGAGCAAGCGGTGCGCCAGGGCACAGAGATTCTCATCTTCTCGGACCGTCAGGATGGTGGTCTTGGCCCTATGCACAGCATCATTCCGCCGTTGCTGGCCACAGGTGCTGTCCACCATCACCTGATTCGTGCAGGCTTGCGGCTGCGGGCTTCCCTGGTGGTGGAGACGGCGCAGTGCTGGACCACCCATCACCTGGCCTGCCTGATTGGCTATGGCGCCAGCGCTGTCTGCCCGTGGCTCACGTGGGAGACCACCCGCCACTGGCGCCACCATCCCCGCACCGTCAAGCTCATTGAGCGGGGGAAGCTGCCCCCCATGGATGCTGCCCAGGCCCAAGCCAACGTGCGTCATGCGCTGGAGGCGGGTCTACGGAAAATCCTCTCGAAAATCGGCATCTCTTTGTTGTCCAGTTACCATGGCGCCCAGATCTTTGAAGCCGTGGGCATCGGGGCTGATTTGATTGCTGCGGCTTTCTGTGGCACCACCAGCCGTGTGGCAGGTCTCACCTTTGCAGAGTTGGCGAGTGAGACGCTGGCCTTCCACAGCAAGGCCTTCCCGGAACTGAGCCGCAGCAAGTTGGAATTTATGGGCTTTGTGCAGTACCGCACCGGGGCTGAATATCATCTCAACAGTCCGGAGATGGCCAAGGTGCTCCACAAGGCCCTGGCCCAGGGACCCGGCTATGACCACTTCACCACGTACCAGCAACTGTTGGAGCAGCGACCCGCCACCACCCTGCGGGATCTTCTGGATTTCCGTGTTGCAGCATCCCCCACCCCCCTGGAGGAGGTGGAAAGTGTTGCCCGGATCTGCCACCGCTTCTGCACCGGCGGCATGAGCCTGGGGGCCCTCTCCCGGGAGGCCCATGAAACCCTGGCCATTGCCCTTAACCGCATTGGCGGCAAGAGCAACAGTGGCGAAGGGGGGGAAGATCCGGTGCGCTATAAGGCACTCACCGATGTGGACGAGACAGGCCACTCCCCCACCCTGCCTCACCTGCGGGGCCTGCGCCCTGGGGATACCGCTTGCTCCGCCATCAAACAGGTGGCTTCCGGTCGTTTTGGCGTCACTCCGGCCTATCTGCGCTCGGGTCGGCAATTGGAAATCAAGGTAGCCCAAGGGGCAAAACCGGGGGAAGGGGGCCAGCTTCCGGGCACCAAAGTCGATACCTACATCGCCGGGTTGCGCAACAGCAAGCCCGGGGTACCCCTCATCTCACCCCCGCCCCACCACGACATCTATTCCATTGAGGATCTGGCCCAACTCATTCACGACCTCCATCAGGTTCATCCCACCGCCAAGGTGTCGGTCAAGCTGGTGGCGGAAATCGGCATTGGCACCATTGCCGCCGGGGTGGCCAAGGCCAACGCTGATGTGATTCAGATCTCTGGCCATGATGGGGGCACGGGCGCCTCACCCCTCAGTTCCATCAAGCATGCCGGTGTCCCCTGGGAACTGGGCTTGGTGGAGGTGCATCGCTGCCTGTTGGACAATGGCTTGCGCCAGCGGGTGATCCTGCGGGCTGATGGTGGCCTGAAAACCGGCTGGGATGTGGTGATTGCTGCCCTGCTGGGGGCTGAGGAGTTTGGATTTGGCTCGGTGGCCATGATTGCAGAGGGCTGCATCATGGCCCGGGTGTGTCACACCAATACTTGCCCCGTGGGCGTGGCCACCCAGAAGGAAGCCCTGCGACACCGGTTTGTAGGGCTCCCCGAGCATGTGGTCAACTTCTTTATCTATGTGGCGGAAGAGGTGCGCCAGATCATCAGCCGCCTGGGGCTACGGTCCATGGACGACCTGATTGGCCGTGTGGATCTGCTGGCGGCCCGCAACGTCCCCCTGCACAAAACCCGCGGCGTGGACATGGGCAGCTTGCTGGAGCCCATGCCCCAAGCCCATGACCGCAGTTGGCTCAACCATGATGCCGCGGCCCATGGCAATGGGCCAATCCTGTTGGATGACCTGTTGACAGACCCTGACCTGCTACAGACCGTGGCCCACCATGGTTCCATGGCCGTGGATCTGGAGGTTGCCAACACGGACCGCAGCGTGGGGGCCCGCCTGGCTGGCCTGATTGCGGCCCAGCACGGGAACCGGGGGTTTGGCGGTCAGTTGCAACTTCGCTTCCGTGGTTGTGGGGGGCAGAGCTTTGGCGCCTTCTGCGTCCAGGGCCTGGATATGGTGCTCCATGGCGAAGCCAACGACTATGTGGGCAAGGGCATGAATGGGGGACGCCTGGTGATCATGCCCCCCGGAAACTCCCGCCTGCAAGCAGGCAACCATGTGATCCTGGGCAACACCTGTCTTTATGGAGCCACGGGAGGACAGCTCTTTGCCCATGGCGGGGCCGGTGAGCGTTTCGGGGTGCGCAACAGTGGGGCCAAGGCGGTGGTGGAGGGGGCCGGGGACCACTGCTGCGAGTACATGACCGGTGGGGTGATTGTGGTGCTGGGTTCTACGGGGCGCAATGTGGCCGCTGGCATGACGGGCGGGGTGGCCTATCTGCTCCAGCAGGACGACACCACAGCCGTGCGCATTAACAAGGACACCGTCAAACTGCGCCGCTTGGCGGAGTCCGCAGCGCTGGCGCACCAACTCAAGACTCTGCTGGAGGCCCACCTGGTGGCCACAGGAAGCCCCAGGGCGGGAGAGATTCTGGCCCAGTGGGATGAGCAGCAATCCCGCTTCATTGCCCTGGTTCCCCCCGCCGAGGAAGAGGGCCTGGGGTTGTCTCCGGTTCCTGTGCAGGCAGGGGCAGCCCCTGCCCCTGCCCGTGTCCAAGCCTGATAAGCTGACACACTTGGCCCTGCCTGGATTGGGCTTGCCCATGATTTTGTCTCCCCCATGGCTCAACCATGATTGAAACCTCCGGCGTCATTGAACGGGAACAGGGCAATGGCTTTTACATGGTCACCCTTGATAAGCCGGAAGGGCACCAATGCCTGTGCCGCGCTGCTGGCAAGCTCACCAAGTTCCGCATCAAGCTTTTGGCGGGGGACAAGGTGACCGTGGAGATCAGTCCCTATGACCTCACCCGTGGCCGCATCACCTATCGGGAGCGCAATATGGGTGCGCCCCGCTCCGGAGGCCACCGCCCAGGCGGCCGTCAACGCCGTTAATCCCCCAAGGACAGCACCTTCTCCAACACAGCGCGCACCATGCGCCGCTGCTTGACGCCCCGCCACTGCTGTCGTAACTCCTTGTTGTAAAACACCTGGGTGGTGGGGGTTCCTGACACACCAGCCTGCTGGGCAATGTGGGGCTCCGCCTCAATGTTGATCTCGACGGCATGGACCCGACCGGCCAACTCCTCCACCACCCGCCTTAGTTGGGGCTTGAGCACATGGCAGGGGCCACATCCTGGTGCAGTGTAAATCACCACCAACGGGTCCGGGCTGTCATGGTAGAGGCGGCGCAGGGCATAGCTGCCTTGCTGCCAGAGGGCCGTGGGGGAATAGGTCTCTTCTGTGGCGGGGCTGACTTTGGGGGGCGTTGGGGCCGGCTCTGGCTCCGGCGTCTTGCGGGATACAGGGACGGCCAGGTTCTGCTCCGTCAGCCATGCCTCGGCAGCGAGGGCTGCTTGACACCCCGTGGCCGCCGCCGTGATGGCCTGTCGCCAGCGGCGGTCCGCCAGATCCCCGGCCCAGAAGACGCCAGAAACGGCTGTGTCCGGCTGTCCTGGCCGTTGAGGCACCAGATAGCCGTCTCCGTCCAGGGGAAGTTGTCCTTGGATCAATCCCGTGTTGGGAGTATGGCCAATGGCATAAAAGAGCCCCCGCACAGGAAGGGTGGTTGTGGCGCCATTGGGGCGGTGGCGCAGTTCAATGGCCGCGAGCCAGTCATCCCCCTGCAGGGCGACGATCTCATGCTCCCAATGGAGGGTGATCTGATCATTGGCCAGCACCCGATCTGCCATGGCCTTGGAGGCCCGCAAGCGGTTCCTGCGCACAATCAGATGCACGTGGGAACCGTATTTGGTCAGGGCATGGGCTTCTTCACAGGCGGAGTCACCGCCCCCAACCACCGCCAGGGGTTCATGGCGAAATTGGGGTGTGGCCCCATCACACACGGCGCAAGCGCTGATGCCGCGACTCCAGAAACACTCTTCCTGGGGCAGGTGAAGGCGGTTGGCACGGGCACCTGTGGCCAGGATCAGGGCATGGGACCGCAGGTGCTGCCCCTGGGCCTGAATGGTGAAGGGTCGCTGGCTCAGGTCCAGTTGATTGGCATCGGCCTCCAGCAGGCGGGTTCCCCAGCGCACGGCCTGGGCTTTCATGCGGTCCATGAGTTCAGGACCCAGAATGCCCTGGGGAAAACCGGGAAAGTTCTCCACATGGGTGGTGGTCATCAGTTGACCGCCGGGGATGCCCCCCTCCTGGAAGCCGGTGATCAGCAGAGGCGCCAGGTTGGCGCGAGCGGCATAGAGGGCAGCGGTATACCCTGCCGGCCCTGAACCGACAACGACGAGGTTTTCAGTTGTGGAGGGGGAGGCCATGGGATGAATCAACACAGCAAACAGGGCCGAAGGTTTCTTTTGTTTTACTAGAAGAAAAAGAAATCCTTAAGCTCCCAAAGAAAAAGGGAAATCAGGCAGGAAAGTTAAGAAAGCCTGACAGAGGTGTAGAGATTATGAAGCCCACTCCACGATCCGTCGTCCCTTTCCATTCCTTTGCGCCGGAGTTGGCTGCGTTGGAGTGGACAGCAGAAGGAGAGTTGGCCGCAGCTCCCCGTTGCCAGATGGTTCAACGCCTTCTGGAGGCGGAATCCCAATCCGCAAACCAGGTTGAGCTGATCCGTGTCTCCCAGCCCTGGTGCGCCAGGGGCAGCGGGGAACCGCCGCCCCAGCAGCCCAGCCGTCTCAAGGATGATGGCTGTGACCTTAGTCCTGGCTGCCGTTCCCTGGATCATCAGGGGTGCGACGCTCCCGATTTGGCGTAGGACGCTCGCTGCGGCCGGGGCGGTCCGAGGTGCTGCCCCCCCGGGGCTCCGCCTTGCGGACACGGATGGCGCGTCCCATCCACTCCACATCCTGAAGGTCATCAATGGCTGATTGTTCGTCAACCTCGTTGACCATGTCCACAAAAGCGAACCCGCGCTTTCGGCCTGTTTCCCGGTCGAGGGGAAGGCTCACACGGGCCACTGCGCCGTAGTAGGCAAAGAGCTCCTGGATGTCCTCCTTCTCGGCTGTGAAGGGAACGTTGCCGACGTAAATACTCATGAAACGGGCGGGCTGAAACCGCAGAAGAGAAGGCCACCGCCCAAACGGGCAACAGCCATCCCCACCTTAGGACCATGGCCGCCGCCCCACCCTTCCCCGCAGCACAAACAAAGGCGGCGGGAGGTGGTGGCATCCGAACCCGCCGCCCTCCTCTTAACAGTGTAAATTTTTGTTGCACAACGGCATGTCCCATGACGTCAACTTCTTCCTTTGCTGTTCCCGCCAACGCTGATTACCTGTGGTTCCAGGAGACCGCCTCAGCCCAAATCCGCCAGGAGCGCTTGGCCAAGGCCGAGAAGCTCAATGGGCGGGTGGCCATGTTGGGCTTCCTCCTGGCCATTCTCACCGAAGCCCTCAGCGGTTACGGCATCCTCGGTCAACTCCACATCGGTTGAGGGGGGCCGCCGCCTCTACCGCCACTGCGCCTGGCTCGGAATGTCCTGAACCGGGCGCAGCACAAGAAATGCCAGGATAGGGGAGAAATCAATTCCGCCAGCAAGGGGAATGATTCCTCGAAATCATCCCATATAGTGCCCACTCCATATGGGCCAGGATTTGCCCGGCGGCAGACGCCCTGATTTGGGGAAGCCAACGGCTGAGGATGTAGAGAACCCCAGTTCCCGATCAGGGGCCACCAGAGAAGGGGGTTAACCGCTGCGGTGTGAGCGCCTCCATGGGGGGAAAGCCTCTGTGGGAGCCTACTATTGTACTTCAGGCGCCTCGACCTGGAGCAAGGCAATGTGTTCCCAAGCGCCCATCGGGGAGAGGGGAATTTTCCCAATCGGGCATCACCCGATGTAGGGAACCTCTGAACAAGCCAGAGTCGTCCGCCATCAGGCTCCTGCTTCTCCTGTTTCCACTGGGCTTCCCCAAAGCTCTCAGGGTCTCAAGGGGACTTGTTCAGACGTTCCTTCAGTGTCCGTGTCGTTCACACAAGCGGAAGCCCCTCTCATATAACAACTTTACCGTGGCGCTGTTCTGCCGTCTTGATGACTTTGCCCAGCTTTTCTAAGCGTAGCAGCACCACCTGATCCCCTCAGACCGCCAGCAGCAGGGATCGGGCAAGCTCTCCCTCGGCGAGATGCTCTTCACCCTGGCGCTCTTCACCCTCTCCCCCGACAAGGACTTCAAGCATTTCTGCTGCCATGGGGTAGAGCAGGAGTTCCGTCATTGCTTTGCTGATCTTCCCGGCACCAACGGATCAGGTGGAACAAGGTGTTCCAAGGGCTGGCCCAATGGGGCCGCTGGTTCTTTGGCTTCAAGCTCCTGCCCATCAACCACCATGGCCAAGCCATAGCCTACAAGATCACAGGGGGCAACACGGATGCCCGCCAACCGTTGGAGCCCATGGGTGCTGCTCTAGGGTCAGGACTCATAATATGAGGGATGGCCCTCTCAGCAGAGAGGGAGCCCCAAGAGAGCACCAGGAGGAGATGGGTGATGGCCCGGTTGTTGGGGCTGAGCGAGGAGCAGGTTGCCCGCATCCACTCCTTGTTTCCCAAGGAACGGGGTGTGAGTGGGTCGATGACAGAAAGGTGTTGAGCGGCATCATCCATGGGACCCAAAGAGGTCTGCACCGGGTGGATGCCCCGGCCCGCTGGCCCCCATAAAACCATCTACAACCGTTGCTGCTGCTGGTCAGGCAGGGGTGTTTTTGATCTGATCTTTTCCGAGTTGTCAGTATCCGATCCCGCAGAGCCATCCGACTCCACAGAGTCAGAGGTCCTGATGATTGATGCCACTGATTTCAAACCCCATCCCACGGCGTTCAGCCTCAACAAGGGGGATCTGACCCCCGCCTGACTGGTGGCGCCAAGGGGGGCATGACCAGCACGCTCCATGGGGTCTGCCACAGCAAAGGCGGTGCCCGACGGTTCCACCTACGTGAGGGACAACGCAACTTCACTGGTGCTGATGGGGTGCTCAATGACCCGCCGCCTGCCGCCGCGGTGATTGGGGAGCAAGGGTATGACAGCAACAAAATCCCCAAGATGCTGGCCCTGCCGGGCATCCCGCCCCGTCGCAGCCGCAAGCAGCCAGTCCACGCCATGGGGGAACGCCAAGATGGTGGTGGCATCGGGGATGTTATCTTGAGCAAGGTGAATCCCGGCAAAGCGGCGGATGGCGCCGGTGTCAATCAGGGTGTCTTCCATGGCGTCGTCGGTCAGGGACCACCAGTTCTGCATCAGGTGAATCCGTAGCATGTCTCCAACCCATAGGGCGGCCTTCCTCCTTGAGGGCCTACTTGCGGATGGAAAGACTCCATCAGCTTCACCAGGGTTGAGAAGGGCAGCACCGCCTCTATCTCCCGAGGAACTTCTCCTTCCTGGTCTGCTTCCTTACCCGGCTACGCTCCCAGTCGCTGAAGCCCAACTGCTGCTCCTTCACTCCCATCCCTTCCTTCATAATCCTTCATAATTCGCACCCATTCTAATCCCTTTAGGTCAGTGGAGGGCACCACGAAAAATTGCCTCCTTTCTCCCCTGGAAAAGCCTCCTGGTCTAGGCAATCCCGCTCCAGGACTGATTTTCTCATGGTAAGACGACATCCCGCAGGGGGAAGCTGCCCAATTTTTCGTGGTGCCCTGGAGCGGTTCTCCAGCGGTTCCTTCAGGAAACACTGGGAAACCCTTTTCCGGCTCAGTCCTGTGCTGTAAAATAAAGAGTGAGAGTCCTCTGTAAAAGCGCTTTAGAAGCTTCCCAGTGTTTCCAGCTTCTGCTGACTTCTGTTGAATATTGTTACATTTTTATCAGTCGCACTGCTAAAACGCTATAGTTTGAACCTGATGTAGCAGGGAGGATCAGTGATGGCTCTGTTGTCTTGGCTGTGCGAGGGGCAGACTGCCCGCATCTCCCCCCCCTTCTCCCCCAAGGAACGGTGTGTGAAGCGGGTTGATGACAGAATATTGAGGGCATCATCTCGGATCTGGACTGGCTGGCTATCCGTCCAGCGGGCAGCCAAACAAGGAGGTCCCTTTTCCTGTCGCGGCCTTCAGTCAGAAGCGGGATTAAAACACTTGGGTATAATCCTCTTCCTCTCCCTGGCTGGCCTCTCTTCACCACAGCGGGCACAGGCGCAGACGACCATTAACATCTGCGACCGCACCCCTCAGGTCGAGGCTAAAATCCTCAGGATGTTGGGAAAGACGGAGGCGGAATGTGGCAGCATAACGGCTGCGGAGCTGGCGGGGATCAGGACTCTGAGCGTGAGAAACAGCGGTATCACCGCCCTGAAGGATGGGGACTTTGACGGCCTGACCGGCCTGGGTACACTGAATCTGTATGAAAACAATCTGAGAAGCCTGCCGTCGGGGGTGTTCGATAAGCTCACCACACTGGAGTGGCTGAACCTGGATGAGAATGATCTCGGGAGTCTGCCATCGGGACTGTTTGACAAGCTCACCAGCTTGGAGTTCCTGAATCTGGGTGACAACAATCTGAGCAGTCTGCCGTCGGGGGTGTTCGATAAGCTCACCAAACTGGAGTGGCTGAAGCTGGATTGCAACAATCTTAGCCTGTCGCCAGGTATGTTCGACAAGCTCACCAGCTTGAGGGGGCTGTGGCTGAGTGCAAACAATTTGAGCAGCCTGCCATCAGGCGTGTTCGACAAGCTCACCAGCTTGGAGGGCCTGCTCCTGGGATACAACAATCTGAGCAGCCTACCAGCAGGTGTGTTCGACAAGCTCACCAGCTTGGAGGGCCTGGAGCTGGGTGACAACAATCTGAGGAGCCTACCGGCAGGTGTGTTCGACAAGCTCACCAGTTTGAGGAAGCTGTACCTGGGTGACAACAATCTGAGCAGCCTGTCGCCAGGCGTGTTCGACAAGCTCACCAGCTTGGAAGCGTTGTGGATAATAAAGAACAATCTGAGGAGTCTGCCGCCAGGCGTGTTTGACAAGCTCACCAGTTTGGGGAGGCTGTACCTGTGGGGTAACGGTCTGATCTGCGTGCCCTCCATTCCTTCCTCCGTCAGTGTTTTATGGGTGTTAGAGATAGGCCAGGGCCAGGGCCACCTACCCCCTTGCGCCTGGGTGAACATCAAGTCTGGTGGCACCATCCAAGTGAGCGAGAGGACGGGGGCGGCAAACACCGATACCTACAGGGTGGGGCCGCTGGCCACTGAGCCAACGTCCAGCGTGACCATTACCGTCACCTCTAGTGATACGGGAGCCGCGACAGTGAGCCCGGCCGCGTTGACGTTCACCCCCACCACCTGGAACACTGCGCAGGTGGTGACGGTGACCGGGGTGGACGACGCCGTGGCCCAGAGCAGCGTCCGTAGCGTAACCATCAGCCACAGCGCCACCTCCACCGATACCACCTATAACGGCATTACCATCGCTGATGTGGCCGCCCTGGTGTCAGGTGGCTGCCGCGACCTTGTCAGCGACGCGAAGTGGAACACCGTCAGCTTCTATTACGCACACAACGCGGAGAGGGCGCCGGACTATGGAGCGATCTGGTACCGCGTCTTGATTGCCTACGGGCAGGAGCGCAGCGATAAGACCATCCCTGAGTGGGGTGGCCCGACATCCAAACCGACCACGCCCTACACCGCAGCGGAAGC